>JAUWHP010000023.1 GCA_030605765.1 Dehalococcoidia bacterium | reverse complement strand
GTTGGCTATTATATCTAGCATCAGGTGCTGGTATTCTCTTGACTACTTTTTTCGCTTTTCTTGACATTCGATTCCCTTTTTAGCCCTGACTTCGCTTAGTACCGTAGAGACTACGCCCTCGTTTACGGCCGACTACACCCTCGGCATCAAGAGTGCCACGAATAACATGATATCGGATACCTGGCACATCTTTGACTCTGCCACCACGAATCATAACTACAGAGTGTTCCTGTAAATTATGCCCTTCACCAGGAATGTAGGCATTCACCTCCATGCCATTAGTTAACCTGACACGAGCGACTTTGCGCAATGCTGAGTTTGGTTTCTTAGGTGTGACAGTCTTAACCTGGAGACAAACGCCCCGCTTCTGAGGCGATCCCTTAGTCCACTTTGTCTCACTTTTCACAGCATTGTAAGCGAAATGCAATGCAGGAGCTTTAGTTCGCTTAGCAAACTTCCGTCGCCCTTTACGAGCAAGTTGATTAACTGTTGGCATTTCTGTAACTCCCCACTTTCTGACAATCAAAAAGCCGCCTAGTTATATGCCGGTCTACCGCCTTTAAGAACCATGCTCGGCCCAAACTAGCCGACTTTGTTAGCTCTGTAACTCTTTTATTTCTTAGTAGACGTCAATTGCGCAATCTAACACAAAGGGGTACAAATGTCAACTATTAGTCGCAACACTTCTTAGTCGGCTCTTGACAGTTTGAATATCTTTCCTTTACCAGGCTAATATTGTATAGTTAGTATATAGTTATCTGCAAATGCCCAAATCATTGAAGCTAAGTAAAACAACCAGGTGGATTTTGACCATCGGTATTCTCGCCATCCTCCTCGCCAGTTTGGGCATAATCTACGCTCGCCAGACAACAGAGCAAAGGGAGCTAAATGCTAGCGTAGCTCAAGCGCATCAGAATTTCATCAAATACACAACACAAAAGAAAGAGCTGGAGAAAGGGTTGGAGACAAAGCTCGGGCAAGCTAAGTCAAGCATTGCTAGCCTCCAGGATGAATTCCGCCAGTATACTGAATCTATAGAGATCAACAAAGCCTTATTTGAAACTGCCGATGAAGCCAATGTGACCATAACTGAACTTTCCTCTTCACTTCCGGAAGAAGAGGAGCTAAATGGCATCACCTACCAGGTTTTCACACTTAGCCTCGCCGCTGAGGGTAAATGGGTGGCGCTTCTTAACTTTGTCAGGAAGCTGAGCGATAAATTCCCCAGCATCGACATAAGATCGGTGGGAATAGAAGTGCTACAGGAAGAGGAGACTGAGGAGGAGAAGACAACACTTACTTTGGGTCTGAAAATTTATGCTTATGAGGTCAAATAATGGCTAAAGAAGCGACCACGATATATGTAGATGATTCTGCTATCTGGGTGCTGAAAACCAGAGGAAGACAGATAAAAAAATGGGCCAGTATGCCTCTGGAAGCTGGTTTGGTTAAGGATGGAACAGTCCTTGACGAGAATGCTGTAGCTGCTAAAGTCAAGGAGCTGTGGCAAACTCAAGGGATAGGAACCAGGAAAGTAATAGCCGGCATCAATGGCATAAACTGTCTCTATCGTCTAATTAGCCTCCCGGAGTTGCCCAAGAATATATTGTCCGAGGCAGTGAACAGAGAGGCTGCCAGGATTCTAGCCATCCCTCTGGAGCAGCTTCATCTTTCCTGGCAGACTCTTCCTGTATTCAAAGGAGGAACACTGGTCTACCTGGTAGCTTCGCCAAGAAATTCCGTAGACGCCTTAATCTCGACGTTGCACAAGGCTGGGCTGAATCCTTACCTTATGGATTTAAGACCTCTGGCTCTAGCCAGAACTGTCACCGAACGTGAAGCTATCATCGTTGATGTTCAGTCCGGTAACTTTGATGTCGTGGTTTTGATGGAAGGAATCCCACAAGTGGTGCGCAGTCTATCTTTAGCCCGGGAGGCTTCGCTAGACGAAAAAATACCCCTCATCAGAGAGGAGCTAGAACGAGCTATCACCTTTTATAACTCCAGCCATGCGGATAAGCATATTGGGGCTACCGTGCCCATACTGATCAGTGGGGAGCTTGCTCAGCAGCAAGATACCTGGAAGCTACTACTTGGGAAACGGGAACACCCTGTCCAAGCACTGCCCTCACCTGTGGAGGCCCCTGAGGGTTTTCCGCTAAGCCAATATACAACCAATGTTGGCTTAGCTCTCAAGGAGGTGTTAGCCTCAGAGAAAGGAGCCATTGCTTATTCCCTGGTGAATTTTAATGCCCTTCCTGAGATTTATCTCCCCAAGCCCCACCCCATATCTGAAATTCTCTTCGTGCCCGTTATCACAGTTGGCATTGTTTTGCTAGCTCTGGGTGCTTACGCCAACATCACCGCTTTAACCTACACCACTGACTTGCGCGCCAACTTGGCAGCTATAAATCAAATGGCCATCTCCGCACAGGCTCAAACCAAGAACGTAGTCGCTTTGACTGAGGAGGCCTCTTCTCTGGAAGCCACCGCCAATGCCTTCGCCACCACACTTGACAACTTTAGCGCTGGCAGAGACGAAGTTAATGGCGACCTCGGAGAGATAAACAGTTGTTTACCTGGTGCCGTACATCCGCCGCTCTCCGTACATGATGATACTGAAACACTGACAGTGCAAGGATTGGCTGAAGACGAAGACGCCGTTTTTCGCTACGCCGAAGATTTGAGAGCCAGCGGCAGATTTGCCCTCGTGGTTATCACTAATATGAGCCGAGATGAAGAGCAGATAAAGTTCACTCTGAAGCTTCCCAAATGACCTTCCAGTGTCCAAATACGCCCCAGCCCAGAGCTGAAAGGCCATTGAATCTCAGCTCATAGGGATTTATCATAAGGTATATGGCCAACATTATAGATTTGCTTCGGCTAGCTAAGGAAAGGAACGCCTCAGATTTGCATCTGGTAGTCGGCTCACCTCCCATGCTACGCATAGACGGCTCCCTGGAACCCACGAATGGAATAGCGCCACTAGCCCCTGAGGAAATACGAGAGGCCTTTACCCAGCTAACTACAGCAGAGCAAAGGAAAAGGTTCCAGAATACACTGGAGCTTGATTTCAGCTATGCCCTTCCCGACATTGGCAGGCTGAGATGCAACGTCGCCCAACAGCGTGGAGCAATCAGCTTTGCCCTGCGACTCCTGCCATTTGCAATCCCCACCATAGATGAGCTGGAGCTGCCTCAATTATATAAGGAGTTAGCCTTGAGGCCCAGGGGCCTGGTGATAGCTTCTGGACCTACAGGAAGCGGCAAAAGCACTACTCTGGCAACCATGATAAACCACATAAACCATAATCGCGCCAGTCATATCGTCACTATCGAAGACCCTATTGAATATATCCACCCTAGCCTCAAGTCAATCATTACGCAGCGGGAACTGGGTAGAGACACCCTGTCCTTCGTTGCAGCTTTGAAACATGTCCTCAGACAGGACCCTGACGTCATACTCGTTGGTGAGATGAGGGACCCGGAGACCGCTGCTGCGGCGCTCAACGTGGCAGAAACAGGACATCTGGTGTTCACCACGGGCCATGCTCCCAATGCAGCACAGGCTATGGAAAGGGTAATAGACTTGTTTCCCCCTCGTGAGAGGTACCTGGCCCAGGTAAGATTAGCCTCCCTTATCATTGCTGTCCTATCTCAGGCTTTAGTACCGCGGGCGGATGGCTCAGGGAGAATAGCTGCAGTGGAAATCATGCTGGGCAGTACTGCGGTGAGAAATCTCATTCGGGAAGGCAAGATTCATCAACTCCACAATATTATCCGCAACAGCAGTAAAGAGGGTATGGAGACACTGGATCAAGCGCTGGCCAACCTTTACCTCAAGGGAGTCATCAGCGGGGAGAGCTTGAGCGCATTTTGCCAGAACAGGAAAGAAGTGGAGGATATAGTTGGTAAGTTACCTATTCCTGGCGCATGACCTGATGTAGCACAGCCTCTTAAAGGCAGAATAATAGCAACCAGGCTGAGGACACCCCCGGAGTACAGCAATCCAGGTGGGAATCGCTTCGGGGCTAACGCTCCTCACGATAACAAAGGAGAAGGCCAGGGTTCAACCTGGCCTTTTGATTTCCTCACACCTCACGGTAGGGCGAAACACCTGTATTTTCCTCCTCTACAGAGTAAGAGCAAGTTCAAGGTAAGCTCTCAAGCCACGATAAGGAATGGAAAATTGCTAGATTATTTCGCAGCCTTATCATTAAGTTGTATTCGCACACGTCACGTCGCCGTCGCTGGTCCATGTATAGTAATACTTGGTAACGCCGTTCTTGCTCAAGTACGGGCCTAGAGGACATAGAGCGGGTAGGCTGGTCAGAACATTAGTCGCGGTAGTCTGATTCCCGACAGCGGCTACTTCATGATCACTCATGGCTGCAAACATCGCTGTTTGAACAGTGTCGGTTTCCGTCAATATAGCTTCTTCCTTGCCACGACCGAAGTATGCGGTCGCATTGGGTATGACCACTCCAGCAACGATGCCCAGAATGGCCACCACGATCAGCAGCTCAATCAGCGTGAAACCCTTCTGCCCACGACGCAAGCACTTAAATATGGGGTATTTTGTTCCTGTCATTTTTTAACCTCCTTTGGTTAATTCCTCTAACTTATTTACGACCTTTACCCAGATAAAGCAGTTTTTACATTTTGCTCCTCCTCTTTTATAAAACCTTTATACATTACTATACTAAACTTGGCAATACTCAGAGTCAATAGCCTTTTAGTAATAACTAACACAGTACAATAGTCACAATCCGTTACTATTCATTACTCTTCACCCAGGGTAGAGCCATTAGCCACTGTGGTAAGCTCAAGCTCATCGCTTCTCAGGCAAATGCTTTTCGACTTCACCCAGGTTTAAAAATAATAAGTTCGCCTTCTCTTCTTAAAGAAGTAGCCTGCTATCAGGCCCAGAGCAAGCCCACCCAGGTGGGCTTGCCAGGCTATGCTGGGAAGGAAGGAAATCAGCAGCAGAATTATAGTTGCCATCCAGAGTGGAATGGGGACCGGTACAGGGAAAACAAATACTCGTAGTCTTGGAACCATTATAGCTAGCGCTCCACCCAGGGCGAAGATAGCTCCTGAAGCACCTACCCCTGGTATGAGAGGATGTTGATTGAGAAGTAAGAAAAATATATTTCCCAGTAGTCCTCCAGCGAAATACACCTTTAGAAAATTCTTCTCCCCCACCAGCCTGATCAGGAAGCTTCCCAGAAAATACAGGCTTATCATATTGAACAGGATATGGCCAAAGCCTCCGTGGACAAAGAGGCTGCTTATTATGGTCCAGGGCTGATGCAGGAAATATGCCGGCGTCAAGCCCAGAAGAGGGATGACCGGACTTCGCCATGCGATTCCTCCCCCGGTTAGCAGCTCAGCAATGAAAATTAAAATATTTACAGCTATTAAGAACGAAAGCGCATTCAAAGTAAAAGTGCTATAGTTTCTCATTGAGGCAATTATAGGTTAATGCCCCCTGGCAATTCAATGTTGCTATATGCGACATTGCTTACTGATTTCGTTCAGATAGACAGTGAATACTATAGAGAGGCTCTTATGTCATTGCGAGAATAAGGCGGGGGTGAACCCCGCCACTACAATTGCGTCTCGTAGGCTCGGGGCTTGCCCCCGACCAATGTATAGCGGTATGGCAGCTCGGTGGTTATCGAATCTGTTCTAAATTTGCTCGCATTACCCTCGTGATAATCAGTCAAACAGGTAACGTGTGTCACTAGCCCTGTAAACGAGTACGCTATATAGACAGCCACACCCTGTTTATATTAAGATTCCAATGTTATAGCTAAACTAACACTAAAATTGACAAGCATGAGCATTGGTGTAATTATATCTGCCAATTTGGGTTCACTAAGGTGATAAATTTGCCATAACGGCGAGTTTCAAATAAATGGGTTTTACTGGACACCAGAGATAAACGGAGGAATATGGCAAGCATAAATTATGAGGAATTGGAGCCCGGCTATGAGTTTCCTGCAACTGGCTATGAACTGAGCTCATCGTTTACCTCCAGGTATGTAAAGGCAGTGGGTAGCTCAGGTGCTGAATTTGTTCCCCCTCTAGCTATAGGGGCATGTGCCATGAGTGCTCTGGCAGAGTCTGTTGCATTTCCGCCTGGTACCATACACGCCTCCCAGGAGTTTGAGTTTTTCAAGTTAGTGCCTATTGGCACTGCAATAATTTGTCACACCAAGGTAGTTCGGAAGCTGGCTCGAACCATGATGCGCATGCTAGAATTGGAGCTTAATGTTTTTGATCAAAATGGAGAAAGAATACAATCAGGGAGGGCAACTATAGTGC
>JAUWHP010000036.1 GCA_030605765.1 Dehalococcoidia bacterium | reverse complement strand
TAACAACTTGCCTCACATAAGTTATCAGAGTGGCAACGAGCTCAGTCTCCAGTATGCCCGTTTCGATGGCACAGGCTGGACTACAGAGACGGTAGACTCGTCAGGGGACCCCTTGCGCTGGGGAGGAAGGTTCGCAGCTATTACAGTCGATAGTAACGGCTGGCCACATATCAGTTATCAATGCTGGCAAGGCGATTGGTCAACCGGCAAGGCCGTGCTCAAATATGCCCGCTACGACGGACATTTGCCTCCTCCACCCGCAGTCGGCGGTGAGGCTTATTCCATAAACAAGGTTGGTTTAATAGCACCTTGGCTTGCACTCGTTATTGCTATTGCTGCTGGTGGTATTTACGTGACCAGGCGTAAGACTCAGAGTTGCAAATAATCTAATCGTATAGACTAAGAATCTGGAGAAAAGGCAGGACTCCAAGATGTGGCCCTGCCTTTTCTGTAACAATTTTACATTCTATATATTGGATGACACATTTGCTATTAATTCATTGTCTGTGAGGCTATAGCATAGAGGGATTAAGTAATGCCGTATAAATATGCTTGCGGAGTATGACTTAATCGGTTTTGGCTCAGGGATTTATTTCGGCAAATATCATAGAAGTCTACTGGAGCTTGTGGATAAATTACCCATGCTGGAAAACAAAAAAGCGTTTATTTTTTCAACAAGCGGATTAAAAAAATTGCGATTCATCCACGATTTCCATAAACCACTAAAAGAAAACCTGAAGCAGAAAGGCCTCAATATTGTGGGGGAATTCTCTTGTAGAGGATTTGATACATCTCAAGCAGCCAAGGTTATTGGTGGAATAAACAGAGGCAGACCTAATGAAAAAGACTTAAACCAAGCAGAGAATTTCGCCAGAGGTTTGAAAGATAGAAAATAATTTTGGTGGGGATGGAACTCCACACTTGCTTCGCAAAACTTCCCAAACACCAATACCATTAAGAGAAACAAAATCAGAGGAATTAAAGGACAAAACTGCGCCACCAGATTGCCTTATATTTTCCCGCCCTAGCTTTGGCCGAAGCGGAGTTGCGGAATTCGGTGAGTTCGATGCAATCGTGGCTTCTTCGCAAAACATCTATTTGATAGAGAGCAAGTGGGATAGATTGCTGAGAAATAAAAGGGGTGAGATTGCACTTATGCTTAATCAAGTACTACGGCATAAAATCTTCTCCTGGTACCTCAAAAATTGGAATACTCAGAAGTATAGCAATAAATGGGAGAAATTCAGGAATGACAAGCAAGATGATTTCGCAGGGAATTTCACAAATAGAAGGATTGCCCCGCCAGGAAGCCGTCTTGCCAAGGATCTGGAGTTTGTATTGAACAAGTTACAAGAGCACTGTAAAAGATACTCATGTGAGTATAGAGAGCCAAGGAATGCATTGCTCTACTTTTACGGAGAGAAATCCACGGAGATAAGGAAGGTTGCAGCAGGGGATTTGAGTTTCGAAGTGGCAAATATTAATTATAGCCAATACATTTCAGGTAACTTTATTACTCTGGATTGTTAGAACACCCTATCTTCCTCTCTAGCTCCGCCCCAGTCATCTTGAGCAAAGCAGTCTTATGATTACCATTGAGATTGGCGTGCTTCGGCTTTCACCCTCACCTTAATCCTCTCCCGTCGAGGGAGAGGGGATAGATTGCCACGCTTCGCTCGCAATGACATGGTGAAGACGGTCCTGAAGTTATATTCACGGCCTGTGTAAGCTATAATTCTGTTAGTTAATAGCTTGTTACCACCATTATCTTGCTCTTCGAGTTGAAATCGCAAGAGAAGTATTCTATTCTAAGAAAGCATCCAGACACGGGACAATGAAGAGACTACCATTATGAACGTTGTTAGGGGCATTTTCTCGGGTATCTTCGGCTTCATCCTGGTCATCGCTCTCGTCGCTCTGGGTATTGTCATTACCATCAACCATACTATTCTCAACCCGAATTTCGTTATCTCTGAACTTGATAAATTGGATGCCTATTCAATCATCGCCGATGAAGTGAAAAACCAGGTGCCACGAGAAGAGCCATACATAGCTGAAATTGTAGACGAAACCCTCGCTGAGCTTGAGCCCTGGCTAAGAGAGCAGACCATCACTGCGGTTAATAGTGGTTACGCCTATCTTAAGGGAGAGGAAGAACTCAACATAGTTATTCCACTGGAGCAAGTAAAGACTAGCCTCAAGGGTAATTTGGCGCAAACTATACGGGAGTCCCCTCCACCTGAATTAGAAGGTCTCCCTCCAGCCCAAATAGAGATCTTTATATCGCAAGCATGTGCTGAAATAGACAGACAGATCCCGCAGCAGATTGAGGTTAATGAGGCTCTCCTGGGACCAGAAATAGTAACGCAGTTTCACAAAGCAAAGGAAATTATCGGTTACATCGAGATCGGCTATAAAGCATTGATTGGGTTAGCTGCTCTGCTAATACTAATCATAGCTTTAATACAATGGTGGCGTGTTAAAGCTATTGCTCGCTACGTCGGCACATCTTTCGCCACAGCGGGCGTTCCCAGTCTCGTGGCCGCTATAGTTGCCAGGCACTTTAACTTCCAGGCTATCCCGTTTGATATCCCTCCTGGGATTGCAGCAAAGTTACCCCAGTTAATCAGTGATTGTGCCTATCCCCTGCAAATATATAGCGCGGGGATCCTGATTATCGGAATAGGGCTAATTGTGCTCTCCGTTAAACTCAAAGCCTCAGGTGCCTAAAACACATAAAACCTTCACTATAGCGATGGATAGTTACGAAGCCCAGAGAGTTTCATAAAGGAGGCAAAAAATGAAAGTTAGCACAGTGGCTCAGATGAGAAACCTGGACAGATCTGCCATAGAGGAATTTGGCATCTCAGATGAGCTTTTGATGGAGAATGCCGGCCAAGCAGTGTATTTCACCATACTGAAGGAGTTCGGGATAAAGAACAAGAATTTTGTGATTTTCTGCGGGGGCGGCAACAACGGTGGAGACGGGCTAGTCGTGGCCAGGAAGATTCATTCCAATGGCGGTGAGGCAAAGGTCTTTCTCTTAGACGATGCGGCCAAATTTAAAGGAGCAGCGAAAAGGAACTTCGCAATAGCGTCTAAAATGCCTATAGAAATCTCCAGGGCCAGTTCAATTGAGTCCATAAAATCTGCCGTTCTTCATTCCGATGCCGTTGTGGATGCCATGTTCGGTACAGGTCTTACCCGAGAGGTCAGCGGCATATATAAGGACACCATTCAACTGATAAGTGAGAGCAAAAAACCTGTATTCAGCGTGGACATTCCTTCAGGTATAAATGGCGATACCGGAGAGGTAATGGGCATAGCAGTAAAAGCAGATTACACCACCACTTTTGGGCTTCCCAAAATAGGAAACATGATCTATCCCGGCTACGAGCACTGTGGAAAATTGTATGTCTCCCACATATCCTTCCCACCTTCACTCTACAATGTTGACTCTATAAAAGTAGAAGTCAACAATCCAGTAGAGCTTCCCCAAAGAAATAGAAATGCCCATAAAGGAGATTTTGGTGAGGTTCTCTTTATTGCCGGCGCTTCAAGTTATCTCGGGGCACCATATTTCTCTGCCCTGTCTTTTCTCAAAGCTGGAGGGGGATATTCCCGCCTGGCCACGCCAAAATCCATTTCATCATTCCTGGCAAATAAAGGGAGTGAAATTGTCTTTGTTCCTCAGAAAGAGACGCCGTCAGGAAGCATAGCATTGGAAAATAAGGATGAATTGCTCAAACTTTCTGAGCAGGTGGATATGGTGGTTATAGGGCCAGGTGTCTCTCTGAATGAGGAGACTCAGGAACTGGTAAGAGAACTGGCATCAGAGATACAGAAGCCTTTACTCATAGACGGCGACGGAATTACCGCTATCGCCCTGGATACAGAGATAATCAAGAAGAGTAAGGCGAAAACAATCCTTACACCTCATCAGGGCGAGATGTCGAGAATAACGAAGATGGAGATAGGCGAGATAAACAAAAAGAGGATAGAGGTTTTGCAGCGCGCAGCAAAGGAACTCAACGCTATTATTGTCTTGAAGGGGGCTCATTCTCTAATAGGCTACCCCGATGAGACTGTTCACATCAACCTATCCGGGAACCCCGGCATGGCAACCGCTGGTAGCGGGGATGTCTTGACAGGAACAATCGCCGCTATGCGTGGCCTCGGATTATCACTCAGGGAAGCCGTAAGAATGGGCGTGTTTATCCATGGATTTTCCGGGGATTTAGCGGCAAGAGATAAAGGGGAAGATGGCATAACGGCGCAAGACATACTGGACTACCTCCCTGCGGCGGTGAAGAAGTATAGGGATGACTTTGGAAAAATCTCTGAGACCCTCTATGAAAGCATCTTTATCGTATAGGAGTGAGAATGAAGGCGTGGATTTTAGAAAAGCAAGCGAGGATAGAGGAGAAGCCATTGAAATTAGTGGAGCTTCCTGCCCCTCGGCCCAAAGATAACGAGATAAGAATAAAAATTTATGCCTGTGGTATCTGCCGAACGGACATCCACATCGCAGAGGGAGACTTACCTCTGAAAAAATCACCTTTGATTCTGGGGCACGAGATAGTAGGTATTGTTGATGAAATAGGAAAAGAGGTTAGAAATTTCAAGCTTGGTGATAGAGTCGGAGCGGCCTGGCTGAATAGCGCCTGCGGGGAATGTAAATTCTGCCTGTCAGGTAAGGAAAACTTATGCCCCAGCGCCAAATTTACGGGATGGGACGTAAATGGCGGGTACGCCGAGTATGCCACAATCCCAGGGGATTTCGCTTTCACGCTAGGTCAGAGCTTATCTTTTGTTGAACTGGCTCCGCTCATGTGTCCTGGCATAGCTGGGTATAGAGCATTCAGACTGACACAAATCCAAAAAGGGCACAAACTGGGACTTTACGGATTCGGTCCCACCGCTTCCTACGTCCTTCAAATCGCCAGGTTCTCAGGTACAGAAGTCTTTGTCGTAACAAGAAGCAAGAAAGGCAGAAATACTGCTAAGGAATCAGGAGCGAATTGGGTAGGAAGCTACGAAGACAAGTTACCCTGCAAACTGGATGCAGGCATTGTATTCCCTCCCGCTGGTAACTTGGTTGAGTTCGCCCTCTCCCAATTAGACTCGGGTGGCAGATTAGTCTTGGCCCCGGTGACAATGACGCCGATAGCGATTAAAGATTACAGCCATATCTGGATGGAACGCTCCATAGTAAGTCTGGCCAACATATCTAGAAGAGACGGAATAGAATTCTTGAAAATTGCAGATAAGATAAATATAAAAACAAAGCTAGAGGTATTTGATTTCAATGAGCTACCAGAGATATTGGTTAATGCCAAATATGGGAAAGTAAACGGCAATGCAGTAATAAGGATCGCTGAATAGAAATTCAAGGCAGGAGGGAAAACAATAATGGTCCCCATAAGTGATGGATTTTCTCCAGTCATAAATATGATACGCTATGATTGAGATGCTACCTCAAATCTTGCTTGCAGTTGTTGTAATACTCCTGGTTGTGCTGATTTCCCTGGCTCTCAAAGGAAGAGAAGCTAAGTCGAGGGACATTGAGAATGCTGTATTGAGCACCTGGGCGAAGCTGGGTTTAGAGGAAAAGATAGGCAAGGTAGCAACTCATGCTCAGGATATTAGAGACAGTTACAGGTCAATCGAGCAAATGCTCCGTGTGCCCACGGAGCGGGCCGCACTGGGCGAAATAAGCCTGGAAACAATACTCTCAGACCAGCTCCCACCAGACATGTTTGGCATCAGGAAAATGATTCTCGATGGGAAAATTCCCGACGCACACATCAGGTCCACCGTAGGGCTCATTTGCATAGATTCCAAATTCCCCCTTGAAAATTACAGAAGGATGGTGGAGACTCAGGATTCCAGGGAAAAAGAGCAATTCAAGAACGATTTCCGCAAGGATGTCAAGAGCCACCTCAGCAAGATAGCTGGGGATTACATATGTCCGGAAAAGGGCTCAGCGGAGTTTGCCTTCGCTTATATCCCATCCGAGGCTGTTTATTATTTCTTAGTTAATGAGGAATTCGAAATGCTGCGAAGCTATACTAAGAGAGGAATTCAGCTTGTTTCACCGCTGACTCTTTCTTCCAAAATCGAGCTGATAAAGGCTGGCGTTCACGCCAAAAAGCTTTCTGAAGAGGCGGAAAGTGTGAGGAGGAGCCTTAACGTAATCTCCCAGAGGTTCAATGAGATCGATGAGTTATGGCGGGTATTTTATAACACGCATCTGAGAAACGCTGGAGAAAAGGCGGAGGAACTGGATAAAGCTTACAAGAAACTCAGGGATGAGTTCGACAGGGTTTCAAGAATGTCAAAGGAGTAACAAACTCTAGAACAAGGCAAAGGTAAGCTAAGCAGATGGATGAGTATATGGTGCGCTGCTGTAGCATTGACATTTTTGTATCAAGCTGTTTACAATAAGCTAGATGAAATTATTAGTTATAGGCTTAGGACAATGTGGTGGCAGAATTGCCGATAGATTTGCTCGGCTAAATAAGCGGGCACATTCTACGCGGGGCATTGACATAATTGCTGGTGCGTTTGCTGTTAATACGGATGTTGCTGATTTAAGTGGATTACGCACTATCAAATCCGATTACAAGCATAGAATTCTTATTGGAGGTCAACGGGCCAACGGCCATGGAGTAGGTAAGGTAAGCGAACTTGGTGCTGAGATAGCAACCGAAGATAGTGATAAAATCATAGACGCTATAAGAACAACAGAACGATTTTATGAGACAGATGCTTTCTTGTTGATTGCTGCTGCCTCCGGTGGTACCGGTTCTGGGGCAATAGGAGTAATAACGCAGCACCTGAAAGAGCGCTATATAGGAAAACCAGTTTACAATATTATTGTTCTTCCTTTCCAGCAAGAGGAAACGGCAGAGGCAAGAATTATTTACAACACGGCTATGTGCCTCAAATCTGCATACCTGGTGGCTGATGCGATATTCCTTATTGACAATCAAAGGTATATTAAGAAGAATTCCCCGGCCGAAACTAATCTAGCGCTGATCAATGGCCGAATAGTTGAGCCATTTTACAATTTGCTTTGTGCCGGTGAGGAAACGAGTAAGCAATACATTGGGGCAAGAACGCTTGACGCTGGAGACATAATACAGACCATAGCAGGATGGACAGTGATTGGCGAAGGCAAATCGTCAATCCCACGAAGAATACCACTACTGGGGCAAAGACGTGATTTCAGAGACAGGATGTCTGAAACGAGCAAAGCAGCTCACACCATGGATGAAGCTCTAGGGGAGTTATCGCTCACATGTAATCCTAAGAATGCTGGGAGAGCTTTATATCTTATCACTGCACCACCCAAGGAAATGAAAATGGAGGTAATAAAGCAACTTGGGGACAATCTAAAAACTGTGGCTCCAGATGCTTTAATACGGAGCGGTGATTACCCCAGACAAAAAGGTTCACTGAACGTGACTGTAATCCTGTCTGAAATTAGCAGTGCGAGGAAAATCACAAGCTACTTCACCAAAGCAATTGATTTAATTTCTGTTATGAAAGCCAAGCGCGGATTAGAGTACTCAAACAGGAAACTGGAAGATACCTTCAACGATATTCCTGTATTATTATAAATCAGTATGTTTGTCCTGTTGCACAAACCAGGTTCTCACGGAATGTAGCTCCCAGCTTGACTTGCCTTTTCCTCACTTCCTGGCTTTAGTAAAGACTGCCCATGTCCGCTCCATAGCCTCATTGCGGGCCTCTCGAGCTTTCAATTCAGCCTCATCACGAGCTCTCAATGTTCGGGCTATGCTTTCCTCATAAGCCTTTCTTGCTCGGGTTATGCTTTCCTCACAGCTCTTCCTGGATTGTTCCACAGCCTCATTATAGGTCTTATCTGCTTGCCCTTCCTGCCCTTTATAAGCTTCTTCTAACTGGCGCTGAGCCTCTATATAGGCTGTGTAGGCAGCAGCCGCCCGCCGTTGGGTTTCATCAAGGAAATCAACAGTTTGCTCAATTTTCGTAGTGGCCTTCTTTCCTTTTTGTTCAACCTCCTCCTTACCCGCAACAAAGATTTGCTCTGCATCCGACATTATATACCTCCTTTATTCCCTAAATTTCTATTTTAGCTCTTTAACCAGAAAATTTCTACTTTCACCTTTGCCTTTATCTAGCCTTGTTCCATTTCTTCCCTCTCCGTCACTTCATCCTCATCACCTTTATCCTTGTTAGCCGTATACATTCGAGCTAGAAATTCCAGGCGCGATTGAACATCCTTTTTAGCTTCTTTTAGCTCCTCCCCTTCTTTCGCATCAGCTTCAGGCTTGTTTAATGCCTCCTCGAATATCTTTAACGGTACTTCAGGCGCCTCCTTCTCAATCCTTTTGCTTACCTTCCCAGCTCCGCCTATTGCTTTCTCGAATACTCGCATTGATGCCTTTGCAGCCCTCCTGGCTGATTTGGTTGTTTCCTCAGCCATATTGACCATCTCCTCAAACGCTCCCACCGATGTTATAACGGCCTCCCTGGCTATCTTTATCGATCTCTCGGTAGATTCCTTAATTACCTGTGTAGATTCCTCAGTAACCTCCCTGGCTTCCTGACTTATTTCCTCAGCTCTACTTATAGCTCCTCGGGACGCTTTTTCCGCTTCCTCAGCAGCCTCCGTGGCTGATCGGCTTATCTCTTCAGCTCTACTTATAGCCTCCTGGGACGCTTTTTCCGCTTCCTCAGCAGCCTCCGTGGCTGATTGGCTTATCTCTTCAGCTCTACTTATAGCCTCCCGGGATGCCCTTTCCGCTTCCTCAGCTTCATTTATTGCTCCCTGGGATGCTCTTCTTGATGTCTCAATAGCCTCATCAGCCAATTCGACTGATTTCTCAGCCCTGCTAACAGCCTTCTGAGATGCTTTTATCTGTGTCTTAGCCTCTTTATTGGCCGTTTTGCTTATTTCATCAGCTTTGCTTATAGCCTCCTTAAATGCCCTTGCCGATACTTCAGCAGACTCCCTGGCCGACAGGCTTACTCTTTCAGCTTTACTTATTGCTTCCTCGAATGCCCGAGTTGATGCTTCGGTAGACTCTGTAGCCACTTGGCTTATCATTTCGGTTCTGCTTACTGCTTCACGGGACGCTCTTTTCGATTCTTTAGCACCCTTCACAACCGCTCGGCTTATCTTCTCAATCCTGTTTACAGCCTCCCGGGATGCTTTACGCGCTTCCTCAGCAGTTCCTATCGCCGCCTGGCCTACCTCCTCAGCTCTGTTCATAGCTTCCCGTGATGTTCTTTTCGCTTCCTCAGCAGTTCCTATCGCTGCTTGGCCCATCTCCTCAGCTCTGTTTAGAGTCTCCCGGGATGCTCTTACCGATGCCTCAGCAGATTCATTGGCCGATTTGGCCAATGCCTCAATCCTGTTCACCGCTTCCTCAAATGCTCTCGCTGATGCTTTGGTAGAGTCCGCGGCTGATTTTATCGATGCCTCGGCTTTGCTTATCGCTTTCTGGGATGCTTTTATCGATGCCTCAGCAGACCCTGTAGCCTCTTGGCTTATCTTCTCAGCTTTACCTACTGCTTCCTGTGAGGTCTTTTTTGCTTCCCCAGCAGCCTTCGTGGCCGCTCGGCTTATCTCCTCAATCCTGTTTATAGCCTCTTGAGATGCCTTCCTGGATGCTTCAGCAGCCTGCCTGGCCGCTTGGTTTAGCCTCTCGGCTTCGGCTACCGCTTGCTCAAATGTTCCAATACTGCCTGCCATGTTTCTCCAGGGTTTTAGGAAACCTTACTTGACTTCAACAGGCTCAAGGTTTTCACCACCCCTTGCATTTCCTTTAAACTTAATTTTAGTAAGAGTTAACTGGTTTTTTCAATACATATTACGCCATAATTTATAAAATAGGAAAAAGGGCATTTACCACACTGGTTGCCCTCATCAGAGAAATTGGATATAAAACAAGAGCCTAAGGTGGTTGGCAGTCCAGGAAATCAGGAGAGAATGGTTCTATCCGTGAGTCGCAACACGCTAGGCTGAGAAAGGAAAGTGGGGAAATCCCATTATTTTTCAGCTTTCTCAACAGTGATTTTTGCTCCAGATGTAGTTTTTTTAAATATCTTAGAATCTCCCATTATCTTTCCAAAGACATTCACTGGACTGGCTGGTCTGATTTCGTTACCCTGGCTCATTGGAGTAGGCCCAAAAAAGATACAGAAAGCCGCCCCAGGTGGCCAATATCCTAAACAGCCTTCAGAAACCACCGCCTTAGCATTTTCCGAGCCCACCTTAACCGGTATGGGAAAATAAATCTCATCACCCCAGGTATTTACATTGCTTTCAAGAGGAAGCGCTTTCCAAATTTCTTGGGCAGTTTCACTATCGTCTAATTCAGCGTCAGCCTTGACATTTCCAACCCTAATAGTGATCTTCTTAGACATTTTGCTAGCGTACCTCATCCAGAGAAGTTTATGGGGTTACGAATCGCCCCAACTGCAGTCCTATATCTTTCATTTGATTTGAATTTTTCTCTATTATGCCCTGTTTAATATTATGCCTTACCTAGTGACGCAGTCAAGCAAGCCTGGCGCCACTATACCTACAAATAATGTTCTTATTAGCAGCACCAAGTCAAGCCACAGTTCAGGATTCAGCCTTGTAAAAGAAAAACACGAAGAAATGTCCTCAGAGCAGTAGTGGTGGTTTGGCTGCTCGGGGGAAAGTCAAAAGTCATGATTATTTTGCTCCTGGCTTTGGTATAATTAGAAGTATGAAAGCAGGTTTAGTGTATGACCGAATCTATCTGGAGCATGACACTGGCAGCCATCCAGAGAATTCCCGCAGGTTGGCAGCCATAATATCGCATCTGGAGGAGAGCGGGACTAAAGAAAGGCTTACCTTACTCTCACCTCGTCCTGCCTCAGTGGAAGAACTAGAAATGGTGCATGTTCCAGAATATGTCTCCCAGGTTAAGAGCAAGGCTGAAAAGGGTGGTGGCTGGCTCGATCCTGATACAGTAATGTGCCCCAAATCTTACGAAGTAGCTTCGTACGCCGTTGGTGGGCTCCTAACCGCCGTAGAGGCAGTAATGAAAGGGAAAGTGAGTAGCGCCTTTGCTTTGGTTAGACCTCCAGGACACCACGCTACCAACAATAGAGCAATGGGTTTCTGTATTTTCAACAATGTGGCTGTTGCGGCCAAATTTGCCCTGGCTAACTTTAACATCGATCGTGCTCTCATTGCTGACTTCGATGTTCATCACGGCAATGGCACTCAGGAAGCTTTTTATGCCAATCCTGAAATCCTTTACTTCTCCACCCATCAATACCCCTTTTATCCTGGAACAGGATGGAGCAATGAAACTGGGTCTGGGGAAGGAGAAGGCACCACGGTCAACTTTCCCATGACTGCTGGCTGGGGGGATATAGAATACTTGAGAGCTTTTAACGAGGTCTTAGTTCCGGTAGCCAGACGATTCCAGCCCCAACTTATACTCGTTTCCGCTGGCTTCGACCCTCATTGGGCAGACAGCATAGCCACGATGCAGGTAAGCATCACCGGCTTTGCTCAAATGGTGACAGTGCTGAGGAACCTCGCTGCTGAACTTTGCCAGGGGCATCTCGTTCTCACCCTGGAGGGCGGATATAACCTTCAAGTAGTTGCTTCCGCAGTCAGAGCTACCTTCGATGCGCTCTCAGAATGCCCGGAGGTGGTTGACCCCCTGGGGAAATCATCGAACGAAAGTCCAGGAGGATTTGAGGAGCGTATTGAGAAGATAAAGGAAACACACCACCTGCTTAAACCCTAGGTCCTCATAAAACTTAGTGCTTTCTTCACACAGGTTTTTTAACGAAAGGCAGCCAGGAAAATAGTTGACCCCACTCCCGCTTCTCCCAAGTTACCAGTAATGGGCCTGCAACGAATAGGGAGCTATAGGTGCCGGCAATTAAGCCAATAAGCAATACTGAGACAAAGAGATGGATTGTGGCTCCGCCAAAGAGGAAAAGAGCCAAGACAACACAGAGAGTAGTCAAAGAGGTATTTAAAGAGCGCGCTACTGTCTCTATAAGGCTGGCATTTACCACCACTGCAAAATCACGGCTAACACCCTTAGCCATGTTTTCTCGAATACGGTCAAAAACAACCACAGTGTTATTTACACTGTAGCCCACTACTGCCAGCAGCCCAGTAATAAACATAGCATTGATTTCCACATTAGCTATTTGGCCTAAGATAGAGAAAATGCCTGTTACTATGAGCACGTCATGGATTAAAGCAATAATGGCACAGATGCCCCAGCGAAAGGGGTTGGGCATGCGGCGAAAGGCCCAGGCAATATAGAGCAACATAGCTACAGCAGCTATCATCACAGCGATACCAGCATTACGAGCCGTCTCAGCAGCTATAGATGGGGCAATGGTACTATAGTCACGGGCTGTAATCTCGCTGCCCAAGCCTGTCTCCAACCCTTCGGTAAAGTCTTCCCGTTCCTGGGGTGATATTGCTTTAAGACGAATTAAAAAATCCTCTCCACTTTTTTGCACTATAGCTTCAGGGTGCCCTACGTTCGTTAATTCCTGGCGTAACTGATCTTGTCTTACCTGTGGAGTAAAATGAAGTGTCATAGATGTACCACCGGTAAAATCAATCCCCGGCTGCAGTTCAAAAACAGCCAACGAAATTATGGCTACAATCACTACTACGGCTGAGATGAGGGAAAACCACTTTTTCCTGCCTACAAAGTCGATCATGTTTTTACTCCATAAGCTGCTGGGCTGGCAGGTAATCGACTGCCCACAATGAGACGAAGGAAAGTCCGTGTAATGACGATGGCAGTGAACATAGATAAAGCCACACCGATAAATAAAGTCAGGGCAAAACCTCTAACCATAAAAGCACCGAAAGTGCCTCCAAGCCAGAAAAGAATGAAACAGGCAATGAAGGTGGTGATGTTACTATCGCGGATAGCCGTCCAGGCACGATTGAATCCAGCTTCCACCGCTGCACCTAAAGTGCGCCCCGCTCTTAATTCCTCCTTTAGCCGCTCAAAGATGAGAATGTTGGCATCCACCGCCATGCCTAAAGATAGGATAGCGGCGGCAATGCCAGGAAGAGTCAAAGTCAAGTTTGCATGAAAAACTCTAAAGATAGCTAAGAGGAAAACTCCGTAAATCCCCAGACTAATACAAGCTATTAAGCCCGGTAAACGGTAATAAAGAAGCATAAACAACAATAGCAATATCAATCCGATCTCGGCAGCCAGTATACTTTTCCTTATGGAATCAGCGCCCAAAGTAGCATCCACATCTCGCTGATCTATGAGTTCTAAGGGCACATCCAAAGCACCGGAATTAAGCTGGGTTACTAAATCCTCAGCTTCATCTAAGGTGAAATTGCCTTCAATCTGCCCGCTCACTCCAATTATCGCTTGCACTACCGGAGCTGAAATCACCTTTTCGTCCACAAGAATAGCTAATTGCTTGTGCAAATTACGCTCCGTTATTTGCTCGAACAGATGCGCACCTTCACTATCCCATTCAAATCTGACGATTGGTTCATTATAAGCACCAAGGTCCTGCCAGGCACGTTTTAGGTATTTGCCAGTGAGTTCTTCGGCATTGCCGTCCTTACTTACAGCTTCGGCTGGTTCATCTCTAAAAACAGGGTTCCCCTCTTCATCAAATACTGGCTTGCCATATTCATCAAACTTCTGCTCTCCAAAATAAAGTAGTCCTGTTTCGCCAATAAGGCTAATGGCTCTATTGATGTCTTCAATCCCTGGTAGCTGCAGTAATATCCGATCAGTCCCTTGTTTCTGTATTGTAGGCTCAGCAACACCATATTCATTGATTCTTCGTTGAATCTTCCCTATCACTGCCGACATAGCTTCCGAGTCAGTCACTGACGGGTTTTTCTTAGACAAATCAGCCTCATACAGCAACTGGCTACCACCCTTGAGATCCAAACCAAGCCGTAACCCGTTGGGGCCAAGTAATTTTGCATTAACCGGTACTATTGACCAGAGGGCAAAGCCAAATAACACCAGGATAAAGATGCACAGGGAAACCGCCTTCCTTCTCAATTAGCTGGCCTCACACTACACCGTTGTTTATTTAGCTCCTTCTCTACCAGGGTTAGCACTTCCTCCCTGGTAGACAGCTCGCCGCTGGCCTGAGCTTCACGTACCAGAGTTAGAAGCTCGCCAATCAATGGTCCTGGAGTCAGACCGAAGATATCTATCAAATCATGTCCATCAATGAGTTTCACTGGTAAGACATTAGCTTGCTGTCTCTCACACTCCATCAAGATATGGTTCATTAGGTGGCAATACCCTTCCCATTCCTCTACTTTCATAAGAGGTCCGCAGGTGGCTAGATAATCAGCTAAAGCCAGGAACAAAATATCGATGCCAGCATCGCCGGTATCTCTGAAGTAGCGATAGATTGCTCGATGTGTGGGCAACTCCCCGTCATTGCTCATTTGAGCTGGGCGAAGGTGATGATAGACAAGATCTTTTACCATGTCTATTTCCTTGTTGCTAAATCGCAACCTACCCAGAATAGCCGCTGTTATAGCTGCTCCTTCCTTAGCATGGCCATAGAAGTGCGCTCTGCCTGCATCGTCAACAAATTTTGTCTCAGGCTTAGCAATATCATGGAATAGCGCGCCTAATTTAAGCAAAGCTTTGCGATTACTACCTCTGGAAACTTCTCTGGATAAGTGTTGAACTATGGTGTCTGACCAGGGGACAGTAGCCAACATATGCTCACTCCCATACTTCCAGCCATTTTCTCCGATCAAAAACTCCACCGCAGCCACTGTCTGGAGAGAATGTTCGAAAACATCCCAGAAATGCGTCGTTGGCTGGTCTACCCCCTTAGCCTCTGCTAGTTCGGGAATTAAAGCCAGAAGCAAGCCAAGATCATCCAAATACCTCAAATAGTGGGCAGCTCGGGGTAGATTGAGCAACCGCAGCAGTTCCTCTCTAACCCTCTCCCCGGGAACTTTAACGATAGATTGAGAATAGCGACGAATCAAATTTCCCGTCTTTCGCTCTATGGTGAAATCGAGTTCAGCAGCTAGTCGCACAGCTCGCAATAGCCTGGCAGCATCAGCCTCAAATATTTGCTCATTTACCGCGCGCACTATTCCATTTCTCAAGTCTTCCCTTCCAGAAAAGGGATCAATTAGCTTTAATGCAGATTGCTTCGCTTGTGGTTCATAGCTAACAAATCGTTGCAGTTCTACAGCCATGGCATTTATGGTGAAATCGCGCTGGGCAAGGTCAGATTCAATATTTCCGCGGAGTGAGGAAAAGTCGAGATGCCACTCTGCCCCACAAAATCTGCGATTTCGCGGGGAACCCCTTTGCTCCCCCTTCTCGATTACTACCACTCTAGCTATCCTGTTTATCTCGTCAAGCAGGACAAATTTGCCACCAAGGCCTTTAGCTACCTCTCTCGCTATGTCTAGTGCATTCCCATCCACAGCAACGTCCACATCGTTTGTTTGCCTCTCCAGAAGCCAATCGCGGATGAAACCACCAACAATGTAGCCTTGGTGTCCTTGCTCAGCTAACAAGCGGGAGGCCCTATCCAGGATAGCGCTCATATCGATTTGTTTGGGGGAAGGCATTGTCGGCAATTATAGTTTGAAACAGAGCTCATTGTAAAGGTTGCGCCATCTACCTCTCACTATTAACTTATTCTACCAAACTCCTTTTCCAATTGATGTGAGCTGAGATGAATCATGGTTGGCCTGCCATGGGGGCAGGTGCGCGGTTGCTTGGCTTGCTCCAACTGTCTTATTAGTTCTCTCATTTCCTCGTCTTGTAGCTGCTGCCCTGCCCTGATGGCACTATGACAAGCCAGGGATTGAGCTATCTTTTCTTCCCACAGTGTCGGACTATCTCTACTAGTAAGGCTGCCAAGCAGCGTGCTTACCACTTCAATGACATTCGTTTTTGCTACTAACGCTGGCACTGCACGTATTAAATAGCTTCTATCACCAAAAGATTCAATAGTAAAGCCAAATTGGGTCAAAAGCTCCTTATTTATTCCCAAGACTTCCTCTTCTCTCGGGCTGAGCTCTATAGTTATCGTTTGAAGCAACCCTTGAATTTCAATTTCCCTTTTCAACCACTGCGCTAAAATTCTCTCGTACAGTATGCGCTCATGTGCCGCATGCTGGTCAATAATATAAAGCCCGTCAGGCCCCTCAGCAACAATATAGGTATTGGCTATCTGCCCTACTACACGCAAAACAGGCAAACCAGGAGCAGGTAAAGCAGTAATGGAAATCGGCTCTTTTTCCCTTATCATCCAGGAGCCCTGTTGCGCCCACGAAGTAGCTGGGAAGGACATAGCTCCAGGCTTAGCTATGGGCGCCTTGGCCAATGCTCTTTTCACTGCCTCTTCCGCAATAGCAAAAACAGCTTGTTCATGGCGGAACTTCACTTGAGCTTTGGTGGGATGAATGTTTACATCGACTTCCTCCGCTGGCAACGAGATGTTAATTACAGCGATAGGGTGTTTGCCATCCATGAGTAAGCCGCGGTAAGCCTCTTCGGTTGCCCGCATTAGCAAAGGGCAGTGTACCCACCTCCGGTTGACGAAGAGGCTGATACGGCTGCGATTAGAGCGGTTCAAGGACGGTGGGCTCACCAAGCCGCTAACTCTACCAAATGTATCCCCGGCTTTCACCTCTAGCATCCTTTGAGCTACTTCTAAGCCATATATTTGGTTTACCACATCACGCAGGTCGCCATTGCCTGCAGTTTGCAAGCTAAGGCGTTTATCAAGAAGCAAGTTGAACTTGGCCTCAGGGAAACCCAGTGCATATTGACTCAATATGTTAGCAACATGACTATTTTCCCTGTTCACTGATTTGAGGAACTTAAGTCGAACCGGAAAATATTGAAATAGTCGATGCACGGTCACAGTAGTGCCTTGAGACCTGCTACGGCTCTCGCTGCGAACTACGTCACCTTTCTTTAAATACATGTAGGTGCCAACTATATCTGAAGATGCTTTGGTAAGAATTTCTACCTCAGCAACAGCAATAATGCTGGATAAAGCTTCGCCTCGAAAACCCAGGCTGGAGATACTTTCTAAATCGACTAAGCTGCTAATCTTGCTGGTGGCATATCTACGGAAGGAAAGCTCTACCTCCGATGCCGGGATACCTGCTCCGTTATCAGCCACCTTGACTAAGTCTATCCCGCCACCCTGCACTTCAACGTTAATTTGGCTAGCTCCGGCATCAAGGGAATTTTCCACCAGCTCCTTTACTACCGAGGCTGGTCTCTCAATTACTTCTCCAGCGGCTATCTTGGAAACTATCTCTGGGGCTAAGACTTTGATAGGCATTTAAGATAATTCTACACGCTTGCGTGTATTCTGTCAAGGGTTAGCCGGCTTATGCTTGACATGCATGTAATCCGACGGGTAAAATACGGTCTCTCGCACAAAGATGTTAAGACGATGTAATAATGGCTAATGTAAAACTTAGTACAGGTGAGAGCTTCGAAAGCCTACTGCGTAGATTCAATAGGCGAGTACAGGAGGATCGTATTTTAGCTGAGGTTCGCCGACGCAGGTTCTACGTGAAACCTAGTGAACAGCGCAAGAAGAAAGAGGCAGCGAAGAGGCGAAAAAGCTCTAGGTGACTAAGGTGACTTGTGAGGGTAAAATAAGGGAAGACCTCAAGGAAGCACTCAAGCAGCGGAATCAAACAAGAGCTTCTGTATTACGCATGCTGCTATCTGAGATAAAAAACACTGAAATCGCTCAGCAGAAACGCCTTGATGACGACAAAATTCTTGATGCTATTAGTAAGGAAGTGAAGCGACATCGGGAAAGCATTGAAGCTTTCAGACAGGGGAATCGCAGTGATCTCGTAGTTCAAGAGAAGGCAGAATTGTCTATCCTGATGGAATATCTTCCCAAGCAGATGAGCCGTGAGGAAATTAGAATTGCGGCACGACGAATAATAGAGACAGTGGGGGTAAAAGGTAAAGGAAGTGTTATGGCTCAACTCATGCCCCAGCTAAGAGGTAAAGCTGACGGGAAAGAGGTCAGTGAGATAGTGTCAGAATTGCTGAGTGCTGCCTGAATTTGCAGGAGAGCGGGAGGTTTTGACAATAGCGGTATTGTTTTGCCGCTATTATTTTGTTTTTAGCCTGTGAAATTTGTGGTATTATCCTGAGTGAGGTTGTAGGTCATTCTTAGACAGTACAGATATAGGCTTATTCTAAAGATGATTATGACTATAGCTAAAAAGGCGTTGCAAATAAACGATTATTGATTAAAAGGGTTATATTGACTTGCCTGTAGCTGATGTAGAAAGAGCTTGATGGGAAAGGGCTGGAGCGGTTGCTAAGGATATAAAGAGATTTCAAGCAAATGGCTGAAATTTGTCCATTTAGAGGGATACGTTATAATCGCGAAACAATTGAAGACTTAGCTCAGACTATCTGCCCTCCGTATGACGTTATCACTCCTCACCAGCAAGAGCATTATTATGAAAAGAGTGATTATAACGTTATCCGCCTGGAGTACCCTTTACCTGTTGTAACAACGAAGCAGCCTGTCCACGGGAAATATAGCGAAGCAGCTCTTACCTTTCAGCGATGGCTTAGGGAGGGAGTTCTTCAGGTTGAGGATTATCCAGCTTTTTATATCCATGATCACTGGTTTACCTTTTTAGGGGAGAAAAAGAGAAGGCGAGGGGTGATAGCGCGGGTTAAGTTAGAGCCATGGGGTAATAATATATATCCTCACGAGGAAACATTCTCCAAAGCTAAGAACGACCGTTTGCAGCTAATGCGAGCTTGTCAAGCTAGCTTCAGCCCGCTTTTTGCTCTATACCAAGACTCGGAAGGTAAGATCGGTAAAATACTGGCCGAAGCTTCACAGGGCAAGCCCATAATGAAGTTTGCTGGTTCTGGAGAGAACCATGTTGTTTGGGCAGTGACTGAACCTGAATTCACATGTCAGGCCAGTGAGTTTCTAGCTGCTCAACCTCTTTATATGGCTGATGGCCACCACAGATATGAAACAGCGCTAGCTTACCAACGGGAAAGGGCACATATTATTACGGGCGAAGCGAGGCAATCTCTGACCGGCAAGGAAGCCTTCAATTATGTGATGATGACCCTGGTTGATTTTTCCGACCCGGGGCTAGTTATGCTTCCCGTTCATAGATTAGTGCGAGGCATAGCTCCTTCTGCTTTGGCTAGGCTGGAAGGCCAGCTTAAGCAAGTTTTTACTCTAGAATCTGTCCCATTAACTGAGAACCTAGTTAGCAGTTTGAAATACAAAATGATTGGCGGGGCGTTTTTAGGAATTTTGGGGCTGGTTCCACAGTCTTTGATACTGCTGAGGGAATGCCATGGTGTTTCTTTTGAGTATCTAATGCTGAAGAACCATTCCCTGCCCTACAAGAATTTTAGTGTTAGCCTTCTCAATCACCTTATTTTGGATAGAATGCTAGGTGTTGCCCAAGATAGTGAGGACATTGCTTATACTGTTGATGTAGAGGGGGCTTGGCAAGGAATAAAAGAAGGAAAATATCAGCTAGCTTTCCTCTTAAGCTCACCACCACCAGAAATAATCAAGACTGTTGCTGATGCCAAAGATAGGATGCCACGCAAATCGACTTACTTTCATCCTAAGCTCCCAACTGGTCTGATTATAAACCCGCTCGCTTGATTAAAGCTTTACTGCCTTAACTGTGTGGATGTCAGGGAGAGCCAATATTTCCTGTATTTGCTGCTCGTCTAGTGGTTCATCCAGAGCTAAAATCATGAGTGCATGCCCTCGAGGTTGAAGTCGGCTTAGGTACATAAAACTGATGTTAATATTACTTCTACCAGTTATGGCACCGATAGCACCCACTAGGCCAGGGCGATCAAGATGATCGCATAAAAGGAAATAGGCGCCGGTGGGCACAATGTCCGTCCAGAAGTCATTAACCTGAACAATATGAGTCTCATTATCTCTAACTGTGCCCGATATAACAGTAGTTCCCGCCTCAGTGTCAATTCTTAGGCTAAGCAAGTTAGAGTAATCTTGGCAATTTGGCTCTTTTTCTTCGCTGATTTTTAGGCCATGCTGAGCGGCGATGAAACCGGCATTGACCAGGTTAATGCTCTCTTTGCGTGCTTGTTGTAACAGGCCACTAAGGATCGCTGATTTTACTGAGTCAATATCATAATTACAGACTTCACCACAATACTTAATATATATCTTGCTTATTTGCCCTTCCATCAGTTGACTGGCAAGGCTGCCAATAGTCGAAGCTGCTTTTATAAATGGTACTAGTTCAGAAGGGATGTAAGGAGCATTAATGGCGTACTTGCAGAATTGTCCTTGAAGCACTGCTAGAATTTGCTCAGCGACATCTGTGGCAATGTTAGCCTGAGCTTCGATTGTAGAAGCAGCAAGATGAGGAGTAACAATTATTCTATCATCCTCAAATAGGGGGCTGGCAGTTAGTGGTTCAGTGCAGAAGACATCGAAAGCAGCACCAGCTATTTTCCCGTCTTCAACTGCTTTGGCAAGTGCTCCTTCATCGACTAACCCACCTCGAGCTGTGTTAATGATTCGGGCCGTTGGTTTCATTTTTGTTAGCTCCTTAGCGCCAATTAATCCCTCAGTACTCTCTGTCAATGGCACGTGGAGGTTAATGAAATCGGCTTCTTCAAGCAATTGGTCTAGGGAGACCAAGCTCACTTTGAGAGTGTTGGCATAATTCGTAGATACAAACGGGTCATAAGCGATGATGCGCATTTCAAACGCTCGAGCTCGCTTGGCCACTTCTGAGCCTACATTGCCTAAACCGATAATACCCAATGTTTTGTTTCTAAGTTCCGTTCCAATTAATTCCCCCCTTTGCCATACAGCTGATTTAAGCTGGCTATTTGCTTTAGGTATGTTACGTGCTAAGGCAAGCATCAGAGCAATAGTGTGTTCGGCAGTAGAAATAGTGTTACTTGCAGGAGTGTTGACTACTGTTATGCCCTTTCTAGTAGCAGCATCAACGTCAATATTATCTATGCCGACTCCTGCTCTGCCAATCACTTTGAGTTTCCTTGCAGATTCAATGGTTTCAGCAGTTACTCGAGTTCCGCTGCGCACAATTAGGGCATCATAATTACCGATCGTAGCTTGAAGCTCTTCAGGAGCCAATTTGAGCTTGACATCCACTTGAGCATGCTTGCGAAGGACATCCAGTCCTTCTTCAGCGATTGGCTCAGTAACTAGAATTTGCATCTTTCGCTTCTAAACCGGTTTCTAAATCATGACCTTGCTTTTGGCAAAGCCTTGGCTAAAGCCTCTAATACTGTCCTGATGTCGCTCTCCTTAACCAAACCAAGGTGGCCAATCCGAAAGATCTTACCCGCCAGTCTTCCTTGTCCTGTGGCAATAACCACATCATGTTCGTCTCTGAGAACTTGCGCTAATTTAGCTACATCGATTTGCGGCTCTGCCGCAGGATAATCTGTGGAATCGTTTTTGCCCCCCTTCCTGCCGACAGCAGAAACTGCTGTCACAGTATTGGAAGCATAGCTATCCTCAGAAAAAAGAGATAATCCCAGGGATCTTATTCCATTTCTGGTCATTTGAGCTATTCTAGAATGCCGGGCAAATATATTAGTCAACCCTTCGCTTAGCATGAGATCCAGAGTGGAGCTTAGAGCGTAGCAGATAGAGATGGCTGGCGTCCAGGGGGTTTGCCCTTTTTGTAGATAATCTCTGGCCTTAGTGAAATCCCAGTAATATCGTGGCATTCTTGCCTGGTTGTGAGCTTGCCAGGCTTTTTCGCTTAGGCTAACCATAGCTAATCCCGGGGGAACCATCCAGCCTTTTTGGGAACCAGTGACAACTATATCACAATGCCAGTTATCCGTAGGCAAGTCAATGCAACCAAGGCTGCTTATAGCGTCTACTAGAAGAAGCTTATCAAACTCTTTAACTACAGAGCTTATTTTGCTAAGGTCGTTAGTTATCCCTGTGGATGTCTCATTATGAGTCACCAGCACCGCCTTAATGTCATCATTTGCCCTTAAAACTCGGCTTACTGCTTCAGGGTCAACTGGTTTTCCCCATTCAAAGTTAAGGCGTTTCACTTTGGCGCCATATTGTTCAGCAATATCGCCAAAGCGGTCACCGAAAGCGCCACAAGATATTGCTAAAACCCTGTCGCCCGGCGACAAGATATTAACAATAGCTGCTTCCAAACCACCGGTGCCCGAAGACGTAAGAAGGAAAACATCTCCGGTGGTTTGAAATACTTGTTTTAATTTCGTTGTTACCGAGTTAAGAATCTCACCAAATTCCTTGCCCCGATGGTTTATCATCTGTTTTCCCATAGCTTGAAGAGCCTGTGGTGGGCAAGGTGTCGGCCCTGGTGTACGTAGTTGCATGTTTAACCTCCTTACAGGGCTTGATTGATGGCCATCCTGATAAAGCAGCGTTTCCCTATCCTGAGGGTGCCACCATCCTGAGCGTCAACTATACTTGTGCTCAGTTTCCTGCCGTTTAGCTCAATTGCCCCTTGGGCCAGTAAGCGCTTCAATTCATTATTGCTTTTAACCAGTTCCTTCTGAAGCAAGGTTGGAGCGATGTCAACCTCGTACAGTCCACTTTGAGCATATTTGGCTGTGAAGGTATATTCAGGAATGTTGTTCGGTATCTCTCCTTTCTGAAAAATTTTGGTAAAATGCTCCTCTGCCTCAATCGCTGCCTGATTATCATGAAATTGTTTCACAATTTCATGAGCCAATCTTTTCTTAAGGTTCATAGGGTTAACTGAGCCAGTGTTCATCTGCTCCTTAAACGCAGCGATTTCTTCATCCGGGGCGTCAGTTATTAACTCAAAATAATCAATAATAAGACAGTCGGGAATAGACATTACTTTGCCGTACATTTCTTGAGGAGTTTCGTCAATAGCTATATGGTTATCCAAGCTCTTGCTCATCTTCTGGCTACCATCAGTGCCAATGAGGAGGGGAACGAGAAAAACCTGTTGAGAAGGTTGTCCCATGGATTGCTGTAATTCTCTCCCCAGAAGACAATTAAATTTCTGGTCAGTGCCGCCAAACTCGACATCGGCTTTAATAACCACCGAATCATAGCCCTGAAGCAGGGGATAGAGCAATTCAGTTAGAGAAACAGGATTACCAGAGCTATATCTTCTATTGAAATCTTCTCTCGCCAGAAGCTGTGCTATGGTAAACTTACTAGTAAGTCTAATGACGTCGTCCAAAGTGAATCTACCGTACCATTCGCTTTGCCACCTTACCTCTGTCTTATCCTTGTCTATCACCTTGAAGAACTGCTTCATGTAAGTTTCGGCATTAGCTTCCACTTCTTGAGGAGAGAGCATAGGACGAGTAGCTGATTGACCACTTGGGTCTCCAATTCGTGCCGTCCAGTCGCCAATTACGAGGATGACCTTATGCCCCAGGTCTTGAAATTGGCGCAATTTTCTCAAACCAGCTACATGCCCTAAGTGGATATCAGGGCTACTGGGGTCAAAACCTTGCTTCAACCTGAGGCATCTTCCTGACTCCAGTAGCTTTGTTAGCTCCTGTTCAACAATGATTTCTTCTACGCCTCGTTTCAGCAGGGTACCAAATCTAAGATCAATCATTTTAATTCTCTAGCTGCCAATACCCTTACCTTTTCAACGTCTTCTTCAATCTGAATCTTCAGTTCTTCAGGTGAAGCAAAGCGTTTCTCGTCTCTCAGTCTGCGAATGAATTTAACCTCGAGTTCCCTACCGTATAAATCACCTTCGTAATCGAGGAGGTGAGTTTCCACAATTTTTTCAGCGTCTCCAAAGGTGGGGCGGGCACCGATATTGGTAGCTGCGGCAAATTGCTTATTATTCACACGAGTAATAGTGCCATAAACACCATTATTAGGCAATGCTTGTTCTGGTTTTATATTTAAGTTAGCGGTAGGAAATCCTAAAGCTTGGCCGCGTTTATCCGTGGAGATAACTTTGGCGCTAAGAGTAAAGTAACGTCCCATTAACCTTTTTACCTTTATCATATCGCCTTGAGCCAGTGTTTGGCGAATGAGAGAGCTACTCACTACTTCGCCAAACACTGTGAAGGGAGGGATGCTCTCTATACTAAATGCCATTTCTTGTCCCAGTGAACCAAGCAGATTGGCATCACCCTCACGTTCTTTCCCTAAGGCGAAGTCGGGGCCAATCATAAGGGCGTTCATCTTGAGATATTTCTTGAGCAAGGTAACAAACTCTCGGGCATTAAGTTGAGCCACTTCCGGGGTGAAAGATAATACAACGACTAAAGCTGTGCCTAATTCTCGAAGAGATTTAATTCGATCTTGCAAGCTGCTTAGCCAGGGTAGTCGAGTGTGCGGCTGTAGTACCGATTGTGGATGGGAGCTAAATGTGACTGCACAGCTAAGTAAGCCCCTTTCCTGCGCTTGCTGATTCAATCTCTTAATCAAGTAACGATGCCCTGCATGAACGCCGTCGAAGATACCAACAGTAAGGAATGTTTCTCTCTGGGAAGCTGTGTTAGTTAGTTCCTGTTCAATCCCCATCGGAACTCAGGATTTCACTTTCGTGCCAGAAGTGGCTAGCTTTCTACCTGTAGCTTGGGCTATAGGTATGGCTTGAGACATAAATTGCCGGAAACTTTCAAAGGTAAGCGATTGGGCACCGTCTTTAAGCGCCAGGGCAGGATTGGGATGGACTTCTATCATCAATCCATCCGCCCCAGCGGCTATTGCTGCTAGTGCCAGTGGAGCTACCAAATACCACTTGCCTGTGGCGTGGCTGGGGTCAGCAATTATAGGCAGGTGGCTCACTTTTTTAATGATGGGAATAGCACTGATATCCATAGTGTTGCGGGTGGAAGTTTCAAAAGTTCTAATGCCACGTTCGCAAAGGATAAGTTGTTCGTTACCTTGAGCCAGAATATATTCAGCGGCTAACAGCCACTCTTGAATTGTGGATGACAAGCCTCTCTTGAGCATAACCGGCTTCCTTGTTTTTCCCACTTCATCCAGCAGAATAAAATTCTGCATGTTTCTTGCCCCAATTTGGAGAATGTCGACATAATTAGCTACTAATTCAACGTCATTTGGCGTCATTACCTCGGTGATGACGGGCATTCCTGTTTCCTCTCGAGTTTTTGCTAACATTTCGAGTCCCTTTTTACCCAATCCGCGAAAGTGGTATGGCGAGGTGCTTGGCTTGAAAGCACCACCACGCAATATATTAGCGCCATCTGCTTTAACCTGCCGCGCTGTATCTAGAAGTTGCTTCTCACTTTCTACAGCACAAGGCCCAGCCATAATAACTATCTCATCACCGCCAATGGCGACTCCATTTACCATAACTACGGTATTTCGGGGATGAAACTCCCGACTAGCAAGTTTATAAGGCTTACTAACGGGGATAATCTCCTCCACCCCGGGGAGTAACTGTAGCGTATCCTGAAAGTCAAGAAGGTTTTGGCCCAATACGCCTATAATTGTACGCTCGACGCCTTGTGATATATGCTCCTTCAGGCCTAATTTTTTGATTCGGTTAACAACTGCTCCGATATCATCTTGGCTACAACCGGCTTTCATAACTACAATCATGCCTTACCTCCCGATGCTACTGGTTTATCCTCTTTTAGTTTTTTGGCTTCTCCTAAATAGACGTGAGCGATTTCCTCGGCTGTTTTTTCCGTATTTACTAGCATTAAGATCCTCAAGCAGTTAGGCAGACTATGGGGGACAGTCATTTCGTGCCCACAAAGTAAAGCAATATGCTGCGGCCATTTTAACTCTCGCGTTGCTGCTGCTGGAAACTCAGCATTTAGGTCCGATGTAGTGGTAAAAAATATAGCCGCTATTTCCCCTGTTTCAACTTCGTTAGCTCGCATCATTTCCTTAAGCAACTCTTCAGTTGCAGCTATGATACTTCCTTTATTATTTGCTGGAACTGTTATAGCCCCTCTGATGCCGCAGCAACGCAACTTCGTATAATCCCTTCTAGTTTTGGGCTAATAGCCTATCCTATTTATTAGCCACAGTCAAGAAAACGAATTGACCCGAAGCAAAAAAGGCTTTATACTTCATAGTCTTCATGCTAAATAGGAAAGTGAAATAAAAAGGAGGTACTAAAGACATGGCGATACTGGAAGAACCGATAAAAGGAGTGCCAGTAATCAAAAACTACATCGGTGGAGAATGGGTTGAATCAAAAGGTGAGCTTGTGGATGTTGTGAACCCTGCCAAATATGAGACTATTGCAAAAGTTCCAATTTCAACGCGAGAAGAGATAGACGCCGCAGTAGAGGCAGCACAGCAGGCTTTTCCTGATTGGAGGAGAACGACTCCGCTGGCCAGAGTCAGATGTCTTTTTAGGTTGAAGGAGTTACTGGAGGAGCAGTTCGAGGAATGTAGCAGAATCCAGACGCAGGAGCATGGTAAGACTATAGATGAGTCCAGAGGAGAATCGAGACGGGGCATCGAAAATGTGGAAGTGGCTACGGGGATTCCATCGTTAATGTTGGGATACAATTTGGAGGATATCGCCTCCGGCATAGATGAATATCTCATTCGACAGCCGTTAGGCGTTTTCGGCATAATAGGTCCTTTCAATTTCCCTTTTATGATTCCACTGTGGTCAGCGCCGTACGCTGTGGCTACTGGGAATACGGTTGTTGTCAAACCTTCAAGCGAGGTTCCTCTAAGCCAGAGGAAGATTGCCGAGTTGGTAGATGAAGCTGGCTTCCCACCAGGGGTGTACAACTTGGTCAATGGGGGGAGAACAGTTGTGAATGGTATGTTAGAGCACCCAGACATTAAAGGAATAGCTTTCGTTGGGTCTACCCCAACAGGGAGAGATGTTATTTATAAGAGGTGTGGCGAAACGGGGAAGAGGGTCATCGCTCAGTGTGGTGCCAAGAACTACATGGTAATAATGCCAGATTGTAATGTACAAAGAACTATACCAGCTCTCATGACATCATTTTTTGGAAACACAGGCCAACGGTGTTTATCAGGTACTGTTCTTTGTATTGTCGGCGATGATGCTTTCTACAACAGGTTCTTGGATGATGTTGTCGATACGACATCCAAGATAAAGGTGGGTTACGGGCTTGATGAATCGACTCAGATGGGCCCTGTGCGTGATGTAAAGAAGAAAGAAAGCATTCTTGGATATATAGAAGATGGTATAAGAGCTGGAGCGAAACTCAGGCTTGATGGCAGAAAGCCAACAAACCTCGCCAGTGGTTACCCTGACACATGCTTTCTTAACCCAACTATATTCGAGGATGTTACGCCAGATATGAGGATAGCTCAGGAAGAGATTTTTGGACCTGTGATGAGTGTTATCCGAGCGAAAAATTTGGACGAGGCGATAGATATGGCTAATTCCACCTCATTTGGTAATGGCCATGCTATCTTCACTTCGAATGGTAAGGCTGCCAGGCAATTTCAATACAACATCATCAGCGGTAATGTTGGTATAAACGTTGGAATAGTGGCGCCCATGGCATTCTTCCCATTCAGCGGAATGAAGGATTCGTTCTATGGTGTACTACATACGCAGGGCCAGGAAGCTGTTCGCTTCTTCACCGAAAGCAAGGTTGTCATCCAGAGGTGGCTATAAATAAGGAGGTAATTGTAAATGGAGCTAAATACGGCTTCTGAGACTGTTAGTTTCGCCAGGGAACTTGAGACTGAATCGGCCAAGTTCTATGAGAACTTGGCCCAAAAATATGCGCAAGGCAAGGAAATATTTTTATCCTTTGCCAAAGAAAACAATAAGAATATCGTACAAACCGAGCGGGCGTATTTTGGAGTTATCAGCGATGCGCTTGAGGGCTGTTTTTCCTTCAAAGGCATAGATACTGACAATTATTCTATTGAAACTACGTTATCTGAGGGCAGGAGTTACGCCGATGCCTTAAATATGGCTGTAGCCCTGGAAGAGAAAATTGTAAAGTTCTACCTAGATGCAGCAGAGGTTTCGAAATCCTTGATGGCGGACGTGCCTCAAGCTTTCGAAAGAATAGCTAAAAAGAGAAATGAGCGCATTCTTAAGTTGAAACCGTTGCTCTGAGGAGGGCTAAGTATGCCTAAATTGATTAAAACTCGCCGCGTGCACTGCCCGTTGCGGCATGTCAATGCTTTTGTTAGTGATTGGGATGACGGCCCTAGCACAATTAAATGTGGCCTTTCGAAGGCTTGTGGAGATAGTTGTCCCTATTTAGAAAACCCAAATTACAAAAGTGAATATAAGTCGGCACCTGAATATAAGCCTAAAGAGGAGGGCTGAGAATGGATAAAACAGAAGAAAGAATTCAATCGTTAACGGAACATACTTATGGCACCTGGAGAGCGCAAAAGGGATGGAAGAAGCCGTTATTCATCAAGGATGCTGAGGGCGTCTACATGTATGACCAGGACGATAAGCGTTACCTCGATTTCTCATCTCAATTGATGTGTTCTAATCTCGGCCATAAAAACAAAGTAGTAATTGAGGCTATAGTCAAACAAGCTGAGAAGATGCCTTACATAGCTCCTGGATTTGCGCAGGAGGCAGCGGTAAACGCAGTTGAAGCTTTGCTTACTGTGATGCCCAAAGGCTTGGACAGGTTTTTCTTCTCCACATCTGGAACTGAGGCGAATGAAGCTGCATTGAAAATACTGAGGCAGTACATGGCGCCGAAGTACAAAGTAATCTCAAGGTATCATTCATATCATGGCGGTACTGTTGCAGGTGTTACATTTACCGGAGACCCAAGGCGGTGGTATGCAGAACGGGCAAGATGTACGGTGGAAGGTGTACGTTTTGCTCCAGATGCTTACTGCTACAGGTGTCCGTTTGGACTGAGTTATCCTGACTGCAATATACAATGTGCTGAATATGTAGATTATATGATTAAGGAAGAGGGAAATGTAGCTGCGGTGCTTGTTGAGCCTGTAGTGGGTACGAACGGTAGAATAGTTCCACCACCAGAGTATTTCCCTCGCTTAAGGAAGATTTGTGACGAAAATGGAGCATTGCTTGTTGCAGATGAAGTAATGACTGGCTGGTATCGTACGGGACCAGTTTGGGCTATGCAAAACTGGAATGTCATGCCTGACATATTAACCACAGCGAAGGGGTGTACGGGTGCATATGCCCCTGTTGGAATTACAGTAACAACGAAAAAAATCAAAGATTACTTTGAAGAAGAAACGATGTGCCATGGACATACATACTCATTCCATCCACTCGTCTTATCAGCCGTAGCGCCCTCAGTGGCAGAATACAAGAGGCTCATGGCAACAGGCCTTCCCCAGAGAATTGCTGGATATCTGGAAAAGAAATTATATGAATTAGAGGAACATCATGAGTGTATTGGAGATGTGAGAGGTATGGGGCACTTCTGGGCTCTTGAGATAGTGAAGAATAGAAAAACAAAAGAGCGCTTTGATACAAAGGCTGATAAATTCCGCAAAGTTCTCATGCCGGATAGAATAGCCGGTGAGGCATTGAAACGCGGGTTATACACGGCTTGCTGGTACGATACTCTCATGATTGCACCGCCACTGATTATTACAGAAGAACAGGTAGATGAAGGTATAGGGATTCTGGATAAGGCATTGGAAATTGCGGATCGAGAGGTAGTGCATACTGATACTCCAGGGTCAAGGAGTAGCGGAGCATTCAAATAGGTTTTTTAGCTAGCTAGCCTAACCCAAGGCTAGGGGCTTGCTTCACCCTTAAGCCTGGTATTGATTATGCCTGGTGATTATAGGCATCCTTTTGAAGGATGCCTACAGCTTTTTAGTGATTGATAATCTCAGAAGGTGTGTCTAGGGTCTGCGGATCTTGGATAAGGTAGGAAGGCCTTCTCTAGCGCCTGTCTTGCTCAAGGCATAGTGGGCTATTATGTCGCCCAGTTGTGCACATTGCTCCAGGTTTTTCTTCTTGAGGAATCCCCAAAGGAAGCCAACGGCAAAGGCATCACCAGCTCCGGTGGCTTCTGGGTGAGTCTCCCAGAGCTGCTTTTGAGATTCAATTTTATATTCTTCCTTCCCGTGGCAAATATAGCTGGTGAAGACCCCTCCTGACTTCGAAGCTAATCCCTTGCCCAGGGTGACTACGACAATTTGGCAGCCCAATTTGAGACATTCCTTTGCTCCAGTGGTAAAATCTTTGCCGGTTAGCTGCTCCATTTCCTCTTTATTAATGAACAGGATATGTGTCCTGGTCAGTAATGGCGATAGGGTTTTTATTCCCTTGATGGCATAGAGCATTCCTGGAGCAAAGCTGATTTTAACTGAATTTGGCAGCTTTTCTGCTAGCTCAATCTGAATGTTGAATTGTCTATCGTCTGCAAAGGAAGAGAGGTGAACCATTTTAGCTTTATTTACATAATTTAGGTCTATGTCCTGCCAATCAAGCAGATTATTGGCTCCAGGCAAGACATAGATGGAGCGTCTGCCTAGTTTGTCGCTAAGGCATAGTGCGCAGCCTGTCTTCTCTCCTTCCTTAATTCGGATCTGGCTGGTATCCACCCCTACAGTTTTAAAGGCTTGAATAGAAGCTCTGCCTTTCTCATCATCACCTATAGCGCCGATAAATCCTGTTTTTCTGCCCAGTTTGGCTAAACCGTAAATAGTATTGGCAGCCGAGCCGCCTGGTGCTGTCTTAATGTGGTCGATTATGGTTTCACCATCAGTAACAATTTCTTCCACTTGACATAAGCAATCAGTATTGATTGCTCCTATGCCAATTACCTCTATGCTAGACATTTGCCTCAAAATTTAATCGATTGGAAATTCATTGTTAGGGTTTGGCCAGCCCTTCTAAATTCAGCACTATAAGGCAAACAATATCACATATTGTATGCTTTAAGAAGGCGATATGACGAAATCCAAAAACCAAATAACCACGAGTTATAGTGGGGTGTGATAGACTTTAGCCCGAGTTTAAGCCTTTATTAAGGGGAGGCAAGAGTGAGCGAAGCATTTTCAAAGTTATTTGAGCCAGTAGGCATAGGACAGGTAACACTCAAGAACAGGGTAGCGATGGCTCCAATGGAGACTATCGGGATGATAAATCCTGACGGAAGCCTTAC
>JAUWHP010000041.1 GCA_030605765.1 Dehalococcoidia bacterium | reverse complement strand
TTACTGTGGAATGTGATAAATGTAGCAAGGGAAGGAGAGCCAGATGCCAAATAGTAAGGCAGTTAATAAAACAGCTTCGTCAGCGGGGAGAAAACGGCTGCGAAATCGACTGGTGCGGAGCAGTACCAGAACTCATATGAGCAAGGCAAGGAAGTCTATTAGCAGAAGGGAATTGGAACTAGCACAGCAAGAAACTGTGACAGCCATAAGCAGTATAGATAAGGCTGTAAGTAAGGGAATTTTCCATAGGAACAAAGGTGCTAGACTCAAATCCCGTTTAACAAGGAAATTGAACGCAGTCGTTGCAGCGGGCCAAAACCTCGAACATAGTGAGGAGGAAGTGGGGCAATCCTAAAGAAGCGGGAATTAATGTTTCTTGGTCTGGCCTGGATAGTGTTGAGATTTAAGGTAGACTCGTTGCTATTCTTCGGCGTATGCCATAGGCGTTAGAAAAATGATATTGCCCCAATTTCAGATGGTAGGGCATGCCCTTTTTACTCAAGGGCTTGTTTCTTCCTACAGTGGTAACCTTAGTATAAGGCATGGGGATCATCTAGTTATTACACACCGTGGTAGCACATTAGGTTCTATTAAAGAAGCAGATTTAGTAGAAACTGGTATCGCAAAGAACAATAGAGCTACACCTTTAGCTTCAAGTGAGTTAGCGGTTCACCGTTCTATTTATAAAAACACTTCAGCACTAGCAGTGGTTCATGCTCATCCGCCCTATGCTGTGGCCTTATCCTTCGTGGGAAAAGAGATTATGCCCTGTGATATGGAGGGGCGAATGCTGTTGCCCAGAGTGCCAATCTTGGGGAGGGAAATAGTGGTTAGGGCTGGAGATCTCGCTGAGGAGATAGCTGAAGCACTAAAGCATTGTAAAGTGGTCTTAGTCCACAGCCACGGAAGCTTCGCTATCGGCCAATTGTTAGAGGAAGCTTGTTATTATACCGCTGTACTGGAGCAGAGTTGCCGTCTGCTCTATTTGCTCAAAGCTTTAGAGGTAAATCCGAATGCTAAACCTCATTCCCCCAAAAACCTGAGCTTGTAATTACGCCTTTATTAGCTTAGGGGAAACCATAGTACACCAGTCAGGATAATTGGGATTCCTGCCCAGTATTACCTCTTTAAACAATTTTTGTAGCTCGATGGTTATTTTGCCAATCTCACCGTTGCCTATTGGGCGATGATCAATCTCTACAATTGGTGCCATATGGGCTGCGGTGCCAGTAAGGAAGCACTCTTCAGCTAAGTAGAGTTCACTCCTATCTACCTGTCTCTCTATCGTATGTACGGCTAACTCATTTTTAGCTAATTTTATTACTGTGTCTCTGGTAATCCCTAGAAGGATGTTATCGGAAGAGGGAGGAGTGACCAATTCTCCATTGATAACAAGGAAGATGTTTTCGCCAGTACCCTCGGAGACGTGGCCGTCGTGAGTTAGAAAAATGGCTTCATCAAAGCCATTTTCCCAAGCTTCGGTTTTAGCTAAAGCGCTATTCACATAAGTACCGCAGATTTTGCCTCTAGGTGGGATCGCAGTGTCATCAACACGGCGCCATGATGAGGTGCAGCAGCGAATGCCTTTGGTGCCAAGGTAAGGGGGAAAGGGGGTCACAATAATAAGAAAATCATCCTCCAGTTCATGAAGGCGAACTCCTAAAGCTTCAGAACTTTTGTAGGCTAAGGGACGGATATATACGTCTTCGCGATAACCACTTCTTTCTAGGAGCTCACTGGTTAACTGGCATAGTTTATTAACGGAATAAGGGAGGTTGATTCTTAGGATACGGCAACCATTAAGCATGCGTTTATAATGATCCTCTACTCGAAAGAGGGAAAAATTTCCTCGCTCACTATCCCAATTACCGCGAATGCCCTCAAAGCAAGCGGTACCATAGTGAAGAGCGTGAGTTAGAATCCCGATCTTGGCCTCAGACAATGGCATGAATCGTTTGTGAAAAAAAACATGAGGTGGCATCTTTCCTCCCCCTTTACAAATAATTTGCTCAATTATACTTGGTGCTCCAAGCTAAAAACAAGCCTAGCTTAAATAAGAATACCTTTGCCTTTCTTTATGGCCGCTGAGCCATATCTTCTTCGGATCTGATCAATAGCTTTATCCAGGTGCTCCAATTTCTCATTTTTGGTATCAAACATATAGAGTTGCTTTTCCTCGCCGGATAGACTTGATACCTTGATGCCTATAAGCCGCATTGGTTTCTCTTCTTGCCCCAAAGCCTGGCTCAACAATTGTAAAGCTGTGGTGAAGATAACCTGATTAACATTACTTGCTTCTTGTAAGGTAACTTGGCGGGTAATTGTCTTGAAGTCCGCATACCTCAGCTTTAAGGTTATGCACCTTGCCTGTTTATTTAGATAGCGTAGCTCCGCACTGACCTGTTCACACAAGTGGTGGAGACTGGCCTCAAGGAAATGGCGGTCTGAGGTGTCTCGAGCAAAAGTAGTTTGGTTATTAATAGATTTGGGTTCACTAGGTGCTTCCACTTTTCGGTCATCTATCCCATTGGCATAACCGTGAATTACTGTACCGGATTTTCCGAGGCGTTTTTTAATTGTATCTAAAGGAAGTGATGCCAATTCACCTAGCCTGCTTATACCCATTTCCTTTAATACCTGCTCTGTTTTTTTGCCCACTCCTGGCAATTTAGCCACCGGGAGAGGGCTTAGGAAGTGGCGCTCTTCTCCCGGCGTTATTTCCAACAATCCATTAGGCTTACATAAATCAGAGGCAACTTTAGCTACCACTTTGCAAGTAGCAATGCCTATCGAGGCGGTGAACTCGAGTTCTTTAGATATTCGTTTCTTTATAGCAAGAGCTAATTTCCAAGGAGACGCATAAGGTTCTTCATATCCGGTAACATCAAGGTATGCCTCGTCGATCCCTAAGGGCTCAATGCAAGGAGAGAAATCAGCTAGGATTTTCATGAATTTGAGTGATGCCTCTGTATAGCGGGGGAAATTAGCCTGTATAAGAATAGCTTGAGGGCAAAGGCGATGAGCTTTGGAAAGAGGCATGCCAGCGTGGATTCCGAAGGATCGCGCTTCGTAAGAAGCGGAGGCTACCACACCACGCCGCTCGGGATCTCCACCGACGATTACCGGTTTTTCCCTTAGTTTCGGGTTAAACGACTGCTCCACAGAAACGAAGAAAGCATCCAAATCAATGTGAAAAATGCAGCGAGCCATAGTTTCAGGAGCCTTTAGCTTGTTTTACCCTCCTTTCTCTGCGGAGGGCTAATTATTTTTGGGAACAATTGTTTTTAACCTTCTTTCGAAGACATTTCTTTCCAGGAGAACCCTCCGTTGACATTTAAGACATTTAATGCCAATGTCGGCGCCTACCCTCACCACTTCCCAGTCATAGCTGCCACAGGGGTGTGCTTTGCGCAGGCGAACTATGTCGCCGGTTTTTATATCCACGATCATTTTGCTTTTAGACAAGAGTTGATTTGGTTGCGTATGCTCTCAGCGGTATTTCTGGCTGTTTGAGCGAAATCTCGTTCTCGTGAGGCATAAAGAATTCGTCTCGATACATTGATGATTGCATTTTTCCCCTGGGCATCTACTCCATATCCAACTGCTAAAGTTAAATCACCACCTTGTGTACCAATGCCCGGGATGAGCAAGCACATCTCAGGGCAGATTGAGCGAATTTTTTTTAATTCCGCAGGAGAAGTGGCCCCAACTACCAAGCCAATGTTGCCGTAGACATTCCACTCTTTGGCTTTATTAGCCACCATTTCGTAGAGTGGGAGACCAGTAGGGCAACGGAGATTCTGGAAATCTATAGCGCTGGGGTTTGATGTTCGGCATAAGACAAATATTCCTTTATCTTGGTAGCTAATGAAAGGCTCTATGGAGTCGAAGCCCAGATAAGGGTTGACTGTGGCAGCATCGAAGGCGAAAGTGGAGAAAAGAGCCCTGGCATAAGCTTTAGCAGTATTGCCTATGTCGCCACGCTTGGCATCCCCGATTATTGGAATACTAGCGGGTATGTGTTTGATAGTCTTCTGTAGAATGGTAAGCCCTTCGATTCCCAAAGCTTCATAGAAAGCTAAATTAGGTTTGTAGGCACATACTAAATCGCTGGTGGCATCAATGATAGCCGTGTTAAACTCTAGAATGTCTACGTTGGGCATAAAGTCTGGATTGGGATCGAGCCCGATACAGAGGAGGCTTTTGTTTTTTCGGCTAGTATTAAGTAGCTTATCAGTGAAATTCAACGCTTATTTCCTCCATGATGTGCCGTTGACTTTCTTACTCTGCTGATGGCGCTCTAAGAAGGAGCGCCTTCCGTACCAAAATACTCTAGAATCCATTGTATGCTCACATACCTTCCAGTTGCTAGGGGAATTCTGGTCCGTAATATCTACGTATCATGATTCCCATATTAGACTCCTTCTGCAGTGTGGCGAAGTAGAAGTCTTGCTGCCTCGTAGAATTCCTCAGGATCTTTATTGATGGATAACTTTTCCATGGGGCACATATCTTCCCTTTCATGGTTTTGAATATATGGCGTGATACTATCAATATGGTGTTGAATGTTATAATAGCACAGCGTCTTAATCGCGAGTTCACTGCCCAAGGGGCTATAGATTTTCTTGCAGCCAGCTTTGACTGCTAATAAAGCGGCAGCGTTGCCTATTATCTTATCAAATATCTTAATCTCATCTTGAAAAGGCACAGGTTTATTGATGTACTCCAGTAGCGGCTGTAAACCACGTCTACTGGATGTAAACAATAATCTATCCCCATTATATACCCAAAGGGTCTTATTACTTACTAAAAACTGATTAAATAAACTTACTTCATCCAAGGCCAGTCGGCTCCCGACTCTTTTTAGCCATAATTGTCCCTAGAAGCTTAATGACTAGTGGTATAGATATCAATTGGATAGCAATTCCGGGCCAACTTAGTGCGACAGTCGACCAGAAAACGGCGAGAGGATTTGCTCCTCCAACTATTCCGGCATAAACGCTGAGAGGGGCATAAGCTGCTCCTTCTATAAGGTACGTTATTGATATCGCTGAAAGCAACGTCAAACGCCCACCTATCATTGCTCCAACCAATGACCATAGCACTCGCAGATTGAATTTCTCGCGTAGAATTCCGGCGAATAATCCATAGACTGAAATCTCTGCTATTATCTGGGGTAAGAGCACCACGGCTGGCATACCTGATATAGCAAAGCTAATTATAGGAGTGGATAGCCCGACTATTAGCCCTGCTCTCCAACCAAACAACAATCCAGCTACTAATACGAAGAAGTGCATAGGTAGAAAAATCGGGCCAGCTAAGTGGAATTGGTGAAGAACCCAAGGTGTAGCTGTAGCCAGCGAGACAAAGATAAGCGTAAAAGCATAGCTACGAACATCAGTGTATTTTATTACCTTGGGGAAAACTTGAGATTTGCAGATTGCAATCGTCTTAATCATTTATGCCTCCTCATGTATTCGACGCTTCAGGAAAATACTGCACTGTTGCATCTGGTATTACTGCTACTTTTGCTGTATCGCCATATGTGTTCTTGAGTTCATGGATTACCTCTGCCCATGTTTTCGCCCAATTAATCAAGTTATATGGTGCCACCCAGTCGCCGCCAACCTTGTCTGAGTAGGGTGTCATGATAGTTAGCCTCTTGGTGTTGTGGGGCAGGCCTTTGGCAAGCCCTCCTGCCGCTTGCCAGCTCCTGCCGCCAAACTTCTTACCAAAGCTTCTTTCTAAATAGTGGTTTATTTGCCCTTCTGGAGTAACTGCTATAAGTACCACGTCACCACCATTGCGGGATAAAAGCGGCGATGCTACCGGAAGAGCGAGAGTCATCTCGTTCGCCTTGGAATAACAATTGGCGACGACGATATCAACATCGCTAACCATATCCGTTGCATAGTGCTCCCTGGCTAATTTCACTCCCTCTATATGTTGCTCGATGGGATCACCAACAAAAAGAGCTGTTATCTCTCTTTTTAGATTAAGTAGAGCATCTATCTTGACGTCAAGCCCTGCCATTCTAGCTGCTTCATCCATGTCTTCGTGTAGTATATTGCCTTCATACTTGCCTATACCGATTGTTGGGGAAAGCCCCAGCCTTGTATGATTGGCATCTATGGCTTCCATAGAAGCGACGCCCGGGAGAATTATCTTACTACCGCCGCCAAAGCCGCTATATGGATGTGGTACGATAGATCCAATGCCAATTTTGAGGTCACAGGACATTACCTCGCTATTGATAGATACCGGTACACCCTGACTACTTACTCCGAGGGGAGTGCAGTTCTCATAGGGATTATGATTGTAGACCAGGAATCTGCCCATCACCTCATCTCCCAGCTTCTTCCTGAAGTCTATCCCGTTCATTGAGCCATGAGCGCCAATAGCAGCGATGAAGCGTATGTTATCATCGGGAATACCGGCGACAGCAAGTTCCTCTAAAACATGGGGTATCAACACTGCGGAGGGCGTGGCCCTTGACATGTCATCAAAGAGTATTACAACCTCCTTTTTCCCTTTGGCTAGTTCCTTTATGGTCTTGGTGCCAATAGGATTGCAGAAAGCTTCCCTGATTCCATCTTCGCTTAGGGGAGGGGTGTCATGACCGTGCATACGGCACACGGTGACATCCCATGAATCAGGGAAATCTATCTCAAGCTCAGTATCTCCGTACCACGCCAGTTGAGGTATTTGAACAGTTTTTGACTTACTCATCTTAGATATCTTCTCTCAGCCTCCCAATACAACCGAGTTTACAACTCAATTTCTATCTTAGAGTTTGCCATGGGGCAATTGTTTTTGCAATCCCCTGCGGGGGGGTACAACAGGCATGTCAGGCACGTGGTATAATTGATAAAATTCAAGGGTGATAAAGTGGATTGTAGCCAGGCAGAAGAATATATCCGAAGTTTTATTGATTATGAGAGGTTTCCTGGAATACCCTACGCTTCACGTGGCTATGAGTTAACGCACGTAGAAGAGCTTTTGCACCGCTTGAGTGACCCTCATTTAGCTGGCAAGACCGTTCATGTAGCTGGCACAAAGGGTAAGGGGAGCACAGCGGCCATGATTGCCCAGACTTTGAGCACTTCAGGCCACAGGACGGGATTATATACCTCCCCACATCTTCATAATTTGAGGGAACGAATTAGGGTCGACGGCAATTTAATTTCCCCATCTGAGTTTGCTGCCTTGGTGACGGAGCTTAAGCCTTATTTTGAGGCAGTAAATGCTAGCTACGAGCAAGGAGCGAAGCAACCTCTGACTTTCTTCGAAGCGTTGACCGTGCTGGCCTTTGTTTATTTTATGAAGGAAGAAACAGATTTTCAGGTTCTGGAGGTGGGCTTAGGTGGTAGGCTGGATGCCACCAATGTGGCTAAACCCGAGGTTTGTGTTATCACCCCTATTAGCCTGGATCACACTCAAATTCTAGGTAATAGCCTGGGAAAGATAGCTTATGAGAAAGCAGGCATCATTAAACATGGCTGTTGGGTGGTGCTCTCTCCTCAGCCAGGAGGAATAGCTTCGATAATTGAAGATATCTGCCGCCGGCGGGAGGCGCGACTAGTTCAGGTAGGCAAAGATATTACCTGGCGCAGGTTAGCTGGTGACTTGCAGCGGCAATCATTTGTAGTTCAGGGCAGGATGGGTGCTCATTACCTTACTATTCCACTTTTAGGGGATTACCAGGTTGAGAATGCTGTCACTGCTGTAACTACTCTGGAGATTTTAGCTTCTCTAGGCCTTGCGATTTCTGCTGAGGATATTGCTCGAGGGCTTGCCCATGTTGAATGGCCTGGGCGATTTCAGATTTTGAGTTACAGACCTGTGATATTGGTTGACAGTGCTCACAATGTGGCGTCTACGAAGAGGCTGGTGGAGAATATTAAAGCGTATTTCAATTATGACAAAATTTTCGTTATTATCGGGGTATCTTGTGATAAAGACGTATCGGGGATAGTGAAAGAGTTAATCTCTCTCTCCCCTCAAATTGTTGTCACACGCTCTTCGCATCCCCGTGCTGCCTCTCCTTTAGCTTTGGCTGCTGAATTTGCCAGATGGGGCATTAATCCAAGAGTTACTGATGCTGTAGCTCAAGCTCTTTCTCAAACTTTATCTATGGCTAAGGAGAGAGACCTCATTTGTGTTACAGGCTCCCTATTTGTGGTAGCGGAGGCTTTAGATTATGCGGCCGAATTTCAAATTTCGGGGGTTAAGTCACTATAGGGGGAGCTAAGAGCTTCCTTAGGTAACATATTGGCCAACATTTGCTGTAGCGCCATAGTATGGCTGCAGGTCCCCCATTGAGAGAAAAAATGGCAGGAACACTGCCACTTCCCATTAGCGTAGCTTAGCTTGTAGTTGTTGTTCTCTCCATGAAAGTCAGCCGTGAGGTTTGACAAGGTAACGCGGTCTGGTTCCTGGGCATACCTTTTGGCTTTTTCAATCTTCCCAATAAGGCTGGATCTCATCCACATGCCCTCCTTTAACAATAACAAT
>JAUWHP010000015.1 GCA_030605765.1 Dehalococcoidia bacterium | reverse complement strand
TCGAAGAAGATGCAAAGCTAAGCTTACTGGATGTAGCCGGTTTGGAGATTGAGCTAAGCGATTTGCTGGGCATTAAGGTAGATTTAGTGGAGAAGAAGAGCTTAAAACCTTATATTGGACAGTATATCCTAAGTGAGGTTATTTATGTATGAAAGATAAGAGAGATTATAGGGATTTCCTTGTCGATATTATAAATGCTATTAGAGACATTGATAGTTTTGTTAAAGGTATGGATTTTGAATCTTTCATCAGCGATAAAGAGAAGATTTATGCAGCAGTTTATTGCTTGCAAGTCATAGGTGAGGCTGTAAAGAATATCCCGGATGAGATAGAAGAAAAATATCAGGGAATACCATGGCGAAAGATAGCAGGAATGCGAAACAGACTTATTCATGGATACTTTGCTGTTGATCCTGAAAGGGTTTGGGAGACGATAAAGCGCGATCTGCCAATAGGAGACGTACGACTCATATATGTTCGCCCATATTCCTCGCCCAACTCGGGACTTTGTATGTCCGCAAGGCATTGTCTTCAGAGGATGAAGTGAACTGTGTCTGGGAGTAAATAGGGTTTTCGCAACGTTAGAAGGAATTAAAATTTCCGTTGAGGAAAAATTTCGTAGCTTAGTTGACGAAGTCTGGGTGAGGAGGATAATTCAGCACGTCCTCAAGACTGAAGGCGTAACTCTCCCTCCCTATCCTTAGCTGTTTGATGTACTTGGCTTTTCCCTGATAGAGGTTCGAGCCTTTCCAGCGTGTTTCACCGCTTCCTGTGCTTCCTCCACGCTGACATCTATGCCAGGATATCGGGACTCAACAGAAAAGGGATTCAGGAAATCCAGAGAATCATTAATATCCCCAAAATCAGGGGCAATGCCAACACACATAACGTTCAGCCTTACCAAATCGTGGGTTTTAGGAGGCGCCGTATTATTATGCGCCAGAAAAGTCTTTAAGTATTTCTCGATGCACTGCTGAGCATGAAACCCTGGCTGCCCGCTTTATCGGGCTTTCAGTGCTTTCCATGACCACTAGCAGATCTAAGTCGCTATCCTGATCAGGAGTGCCAGAAGCATATGAGTCATACAGAATAATCCTCATTGGATTAAATGACTGAACAACCCTGTCCCTTACTTCTCTAAGGACTTCATTTATAGCTATTCTGTCTAAGTCGAGAACCTTCTCTGCCTTTCCTTCGGAGTTGTACAGAGCTTGTTCGATTTCTCTATTATTTGGCATGTTCAATTCTCTCGTTCCTTTTCATTTGCTAATTGTTCTACTCCCAACCCTTTCAATTTATGTTATTTTACTAGCGCTATAACAATATATAAAGGCCTCATTGAAGCAGACTAGCTCACATGTTATGATGCCAGCTAGATAATTCATTATGATAGAAGAAATCAGCATTCATATTGAACAAAACTTTCAGGGCTGTATCGATGAGAATCAGGCCAGAAAAATAGCTCAGCAAGTTCTTAAGGCCGAAAGCGTAACTTCGCCCTGTGAAATGAGCATTGTTCTCACAGATTCTGGAACCGTGCAAAAACTCAATCGAGATTATCGAGGTGTGGATGAACCCACAGATGTGCTTGCCTTTTATATGCTGCCTCAGCAAGAAAGCGAGCCCCCTTTTGTCTTCCCCCCCGACGGCGTAACTCACATGGGGGAGATAATCATCTCCTATCCTCAGGCGGCGAGACAAGCCAGGGAACAAGGGCATTCCGTTGAGCAAGAACTGGCATTGCTAATTATCCACGGGATACTTCACCTTCTGGGTTATGACCATGAGCGCCCGGAAGAAGAAACCAGAATGCGAGCTAGAGAAAAAGAGATTCTAGAGAAAGTTGCTTAAGCGCGGAATTACAAACAGGCTTTGATACATGGCATTGTTGGCATCGCTGAGCAATGATATACTGCAGTAGGACAACCAGAAATGGAAAGGATAGATGGTCGGGACAATAACGAGCTTCGCCCAGTGGCTATAACACTGGGCTACCAAAGTTTTGCCGAAGGCTCAACCCTGATAGAGCTAGGAAAGACAAGGGTGTTGTGTTCTGTAAGCATGGAGGAAAGGGTGCCTAATTTCCTTAAAGGCAGTGGCCAGGGCTGGGTTACCGCTGAATATGCCATGCTGCCCCGCTCCACACTCACACGCACGCCACGAGATAAAATAGGAGGAAGAAACCAGGAAATCCAGCGCCTTATCGGCCGCAGCTTAAGAGCGGCCACTAATTTATCAGCCCTGGGGGAGAGAACTTTCGTTGTGGATTGTGATGTGTTGCAAGCAGATGGTGGCACCAGAACAGCAGCTATAACCGGTGGGTATGTCTCTCTATTTCAAGCTTTCCATAATCTGAGAAAACAAGGCGCTCTGCCATTTATGCCATTACGTAGAATGATAGCTGCTACGAGTGTTGGCATTGTGAATGGTGATATGCTGCTTGACCTTTGCTACGCAGAGGATTATCGAGCTGAAGTTGATTTCAACATAGTCATGACCGATAAAAATGAGTTTGTAGAAATTCAAGGAACTGCTGAAAGCAAACCTTTCTCTAAAGAAACCGCTAATTCTTTATTCTCCATAGCCCAGCAAGGAATAGAGAAATTATTTAAAATCCAAAAGGAAACTCTGCGAGCCTTGCCCTAAGAAAGTAGTTAATAATGGTGAGCGAAGCAAATTGGAATGAATTGTCAGCAAACATGAAGACAAAAGATAAAGATGTAATAGAATCAATAATAAAAAGGGCCACTGTTTGCAGAATTGGTTTGTCTGAAAATAACGTGCCATATGTTGTTCCTCTTATTTTTGGCTATGAGGATAGTTGCTTGTATTTTCATTCTGCCCCCAAAGGCAGGAAGATTGACACTATTAAGCAAAATCACAACGTCTGCTTTGAGATGGATATTGATTGTGAATTAGTTAAAAAAACAGAAAATCCCTGTACGTGGGATATGAAATATTACAGCGTTATCGGTTTTGGGAAAGCTTCTTTCATCGATGACCTTGAGGAGAAAAGAAGGGCATTGAATATCATCGTGGCACACTATTCAGATAATTCACATGAATATACCGTAAACGAAATTAACAAGGTAGCAATTATTAAAGTTGCGATAGACAGTATGACCTGGAAAAAGTCAGGATACTAATAGCGCACTTTCTAAGGCCGAACTTGTCCACTGCCAAAGATAATCCACTTATAGCTGGTAAGCTCTTTAAGAGCCATAGGACCGCGGGCATGGAATTTCTGGGTGCTTATACCTATTTCAGCGCCCAGGCCAAATTGGGCACCATCGGTAAAGCGAGTGCTGGCGTTCGCATAAACGCAGGCAGCATCAACTTCGTTCAGGAAGCGCATCACTGCTGAGTAGTCTTCAGTGAGGATGGCTTCAGAATGTCCTGAGCCATGTTTCTCAATATGCTCTAAAGCTTCGTCTAAGGAATCAACTATTTTAATAGCTGCCTTTAATGATAAGAACTCCTTCCCCCAATCATCTTCCGCTGCCGGGGCTAATTTTAGAGAGGGCACAGGCTTAAGGATGGCCATAGCTCGCTTATCACAATGTATCTCTACTCCAGCCTTTGCCCATTCTTTAGCTACGGCTGGTAAGTAAGTTTGAGCAACCTGACTATGGACTAAAAGGCAATCCAGAGCATTACATACGGTAGGACGCTGAACCTTGGCGTTATAGGCAATGGCCACAGCTTTGCCAAGGTCAGCGCTTTTGTCCACATAGGTATGGCAAACACCTATGCCACCGGTAAGTACCGGCATAGCGGCATTCTCGGAAACAAGCTGAACCAATCCAGAGCCACCACGTGGAATTATTAAGTCAATCACTCCTTTCATTTCAAGCATATGGTTAACCAAACCACGCTCCGTGGACTGGATAAACTCAATTGCTCCTTGCGGCACACCGGCGTCCAGACAAGCTTGCTGAGCTATCCTGGCCAATGCACTATTAGAATTTATGGCTTCTTTGCCACCACGAAGGATAACAGCATTGCCCGATTTAAGACACAAACTCGATATATCTATAGTCACGTTAGGGCGGCTCTCATATATAGCTCCGATAACTCCCAGGGGGACTCTTTTTTTCCCTATTTGCAAACCGTTAGGTAGGGCTCGCATCTCAAACACCTCACCGACAGGGTCGGGCAAGGCAGCCACCACCCTCACATCCTGGGACATATCTTCCAAGCGGGCTGCTGATAACAGGAGTCTATCAAGCATAGCCTCGTTCATCCCCGAAGATTTAGCCTGTGTATAGTCAATTCTATTAGCCGCCAGGATTTCATCTTTTTGGGTGATAAGAGTTTCAGCGATATTGAATAAGGCCCTATTCTTAATTTCCGTAGAAAGGAAGGCCAGTTTTCTTGAAGCTGCCTTAGCCGCACTGCCTTTTGCCTGTAGCTCTCTCATAGCCAATTCCATTTTCCTTCCGTATCGTATCATTTGTGCATGTATGTGTCTATCTTAAATCTCAATAAACTTCAGGGTAATATTTATTTTAAGGCAATTCGCTCCCTTGCCAGCAAATTATTTTTAGTGTATGCTTAATGAACATTTTTCGGACGGGAGGTGGAACCATTGGAAAAAAGTTCATTTCCAAAATGCCAGAGGTGCGGTAAAGGAGACTTGGTGCCCCTTTCCGATTTTGGCAGTCAAGGAGCAGCAATTCACTACAAGGCATGGGTATGCACTAATCCTGATTGCGGATACAATATCAAAATCAGGAATGGTGAGGTATACCTGGATGAGCCTATCCTCAGCGGGGAACTTCGCACTCGCACACGCTGAAAGTTAGTCCAGTAACAGTAGGTTTGTCTCAATTAGGTCGGCTAGCTGAGTTGATAATTGATTTCTTTTTCCCACGCTGCTGCGTCGGCTGTGGGAGAGTAGGTAGTTTTCTGTGCACCAATTGCCATAGAAAACTGCCAAGATTGCCAGTACCAGTTTGCCCTAAATGTGGCAGACCTCAAGCTAGTGGTATTCTATGCCCAACTTGCAGACAACTGCAAACGGAAATCGATGGCATCCGTTCTCCATATCGCTTTGATGAAGTGATACGCAAAGCCATTCATCAGCTAAAGTACCATAACTTAAAGGCGATTTCTTCTTGCTTAGCTGAATTACTGGCTGATTACTTGCAGTCAAACCCTTTGCGTGGCGAAGCTATTGTTCCAGTGCCTCTTCACCCGCGACGGTTAAGGGAGCGAGGTTATAATCAATCAAGCCTTTTGGCTTGGAAGTTAGGAAAGCTTACAAACCTACCTGTGGTTGAAAACTGCCTTATTCGAATTAAAGAGGCGCAACCTCAGGTAAAAGCGCATAACATAGAGGAGCGACGGGAAAATGTAATCGATGCCTTCATGTGCCATAATGAAAAGATAAGTGGTAAACAGATCATCCTTATTGATGATGTATGCACTTCTGGAGCTACACTGGAGTCTTGTGCTTTGGCTCTCAAAAGCAAAGGCGCTGCTTCGGTGTGGGGTTTAACCCTGGCCAGAGAAATCTAAAAAGAGGGGAGATATGAAACTTCAAATCATTACTAAAAATGTGGAGGTCTCTGAGGCAATACAAGAGCAAGCTAAGGTAAAGATTGGCAAGTTGAGTCGCTACTTGCCCACGATTAGCAAAGCCACGGTTGAGATTTCCAAAGAGAATACTAAGCTACCTCAACAAAGATTTACTGTTCAAGTTACCCTTGATAGCAGGGGTATCTTAATTAGAACTCAGGAGAAAGCTGAAGGTATTCGCACAGCCATCGATAAGGTTGTGGAGACCTTAACTAATCGAATTGAGCGATATAAAGGTAAACTATATGACAAAGGCAGAGGCATTTCCCTAGCTCGACAAGAAGCAACAGAGCAAACTGAAACACCTAAAAAGGTAGTAAAGTGCAAGCATTTTTTGCTCAAACCTATGCCTCAGGATGAAGCTATAAACCAGATGGAACTTCTGGGGCATGATTTCTTCCTTTTTATCAGCGCCGAGACTGACAATTTTAACCTCCTATATCGCCGCAAAGATGGCAATTACGGACTGATTGAAACGGGAACAGGGTAATCGGAGGGATGGCATATGCGACTTATGAAGTTGATAAGCTAGAATATTTTCGAAAGCCATTAGAATCAAAGCATACAAAATTTGAGGCACTTTGCTGAAACTAAATTATCTTACTTTCAACACTTCACTGGGATGGATGGGAATAATGGGCTCCGCTAAAGGGTTAAGAGAGCTCGTTTTTCCTCAGCCTTCATGTCAACAAGCATTCCATCTTCTTAATGAATCAGCCTTGAAACCACACAGGACATTAACCGAGGCTGAAACTAATTATTTTGGTGATTTGTCTGAAAGGATAAAACTCTACCTGGGCGGCAAGAGAGTTAGTTTCCCTGATAGGTTAGATTTATCCTGCGCTAGTCCATTTCAGAAAAGAGTGTGGAAGGCAACTCAATCTATTCCTTATGGTGAGACGAGGGCTTATGCCTGGGTTGCTGATAAAATAGGTATGCCCAGGGCCACTAGGGCTGTGGGGCAAGCGCTAGCCGGAAATCCTTTGCCCATAATAATCCCCTGCCATCGCGTAATCTGTAGTGATGGCAGCCTTGGCGGGTTTAGCGATGGCAAATTGTTGAAACAGCGATTGCTAGAAATTGAGAATAAGGCTGCTTGAATTATCGCTCAAATTTCACATTGCCTTCGCTTACTATGTTGTTCAATTCACTTGCTAGCTCAGCGCAATAGTTAACGGCTATTTCAGACATTTCCAGGTTAGTAGTTTCGCCATCAGCGGTGACAGCGAGAGAGACTTTATCCTGCCCAGGATAGTTTTGGAGGATACCCCTAATCTTCTGTAGAAGTTCAACATCTTTTTCTGCGTTATCTGTCTGGCTGAGGTTTATTAAAAGGTGGTGTTGACTTTGCTCGGCCAACGCCTTGCTTTCTTGCTTAATATGCTGGCACCTCTGCGCCTGCTGGCAATTCAATTGCACCCCTCCATCTCTTACTTTCACCAATCCCTTAACCACAAGCATATTGCCTTCTTCCCACAGTTCATTGGTGCTTTCATAAAGTCTCGGCCAGACAGCCACCTCCACACTACCATCCAACCCTTCGAGTGCCGCAATAATAAAAGGGCGCCTATCCCGAGTATAGGCGTGGCGCACTGAGACCACCATCCCGACAGTTGTTACCGTTTCGTTAGCCATATCGGTGCTAAGTTCACCACAGGAAACAAATCCCTTGGATTGATAATAGGAAGGTAGCTCAGAAACTAGGGAATCAATGGGTGACGAGGAGAAATAAACACCCAATAATTCTCTCTCCCAACCCAAAATTTGCTTAGTAGATGCATCTTTCCCTTTCCTTATTTCCGCATCCAGGGCAAAAGCAGGCGATGCTTTGGCCCACAAGTCAAGCATGCTGGTTTGTCCTGATTCTTTCATTCGCTGCTCTGTTTGAGCTAAAGAAACAATCCTATCAATGGACTCGAGCAGCGCCCCGCGGCTACCCAAGGAATCAAAAGCGCCAGTTTTAATCAAACTTTCTAACACCCTTTTATTTATATTGCGTAGGTCAGTTCGATGGCAAAAGTCTTCTATAGATTTGAAAGCGCCCCCTTGACTACGGGCTGACAAAATATACCCAATAGGCGAAGAACCAACATTCTTAATAGCGGCCAATCCAAAACGGATCGCCGCGGTACCCTCGCTCTTTTCTATAGCAAAGTTGGTCTGGCTTCTATTGACATCCGGGGGAAGCACCTGAATGCCTAATCTTCGGCATTCAACTACCGCTGAACCAACTTTCTCCATATCATCCCAATAAGTGTTGAGGAAGGCAGTCATATATTCAGTGGGGTAGTTTGCCTTAAGATAGGCACCACGGTAAGCAATGAGGGCGTAGCTTACACTATGAGCTTTATTGAAGGCATACCCCGCAAAGGGCTCAATCAAGGAAAACACCTCTTTAGCCAATTCTGTTGATATGCCCCTCTTATTAGCTCCAGCAATGAAGTTCTTTTCTTCCTTCTTCATCACCTTAGGTATTTTCTTGCCCATAGCCTTGCGCAAGATATCAGCTTGTCCCAAGCTATAGCCGGCTAGAGCCTGCGCAATGAATATTACCTGCTCCTGATAGACAATAACTCCGTAGGTTTCCTCCAGAATTCCCTTTAGGGCAGGGTGAGGATAACGAACTGGGATAATTCCTTGCTTAGCTTTTATGAAAGTGGAAATCTGTTCCATTGGTCCAGGACGGTAAAGCGCTATCATGGCTGCAATATCGCTGAAATTAGTGGGCTTGAGTTCCTTTATGTAGCGGCGCATACCACTGCTTTCCAATTGGAAGATACCTTTGGTTTCTCCTGAAGCAAGCAGCTTGAAAGTCTTGCTATCATTGAGAGGAATATGTTGTAAGTCTATAGCGATTCTGTGATTCTGTTTGATGATTTCTGTAGCTTTAGCCAAAATGGTCAGATTGGATAACCCCAGGAAATCCATTTTTAGAAGCCCAAGGCTAGCTATATTCTGCATATGATACTGAGTCATAACAGCATGGCGATCCCCTCTATTTATCGGCTGCAGGGGTACATATTCAGTTAAGGGGTCGCGGGATATGACAATGCCGGCGGCATGGGTGCTAGCGTGTCTAGCAAGGCCTTCCAGTTTTCTGGCTGAATCAATTAAGTTACGTACTGCCTCATCCCGATGGTAAACATCGTTAAGCTCCTCAGTCTCCTCTAGAGCCCTACTCAAGGTTATAGTTAACTCCAGAGGAATAAGGCGAACGACCTGATCCACTTGAGCATAAGGCATACCCAAAGCCCGCCCGGTATCTCTTAACACCGCCCTAACTCCCAGAGTGCCGAAGGTAATGATTTGAGCCACGTGGTCAGTGCCATATTTCTGGTTGACGTAGGTTAGGATTTCATCACGACGATCATCCTGGAAATCAAGGTCAATATCTGGAGGTTCGTGACGCTCCACATTAAGAAAGCGCTCAAAAACAAGTCTATAGGCTAAAGGGTCAATATCAGTGATACCCAGGCAGTAAAGAGCCAAGCTAGCAGCAGCACTCCCTCGAACACCAAAGTGGATACCCTGGCTTCGGGTAAACGAGGTGATATCCCAAACGGCAAGGAAGTAATCGGCAAATCTAGTTTTCTGGATAACTTCGAGTTCATAGCTAAGGCGTTCCTTAGCTTTTGAGGTTGGCTCCGCATACCTCTTCTCTAGCCCTTGCCAACAAAGCTCTGCCAAAAAATCGTCTGCTGTCCTGTCTTGAGGCAGTGCTACTTGTGGCAGATGAAGTTTGGTAAAATCCAAATCCAATTGGCATACATTGGCAATGCGCTGAGTATTCTCTATGGCCTGAGGTATATCGCTGAAGAGTTGCTCCATTTCTTCAGGACTCTTCAGGTAGAAGAAATCGCCTGCCATCTTCAGCCTCTTTTCATCGTGTATGGATGTATTGGTCTGTACGCATAGCAGGAGTTCATGAGCAGGAGCATTTTCTTTATTAATATAATGGACATCAACAGTGGCCACCAGCGGAACACCGAGCTTGGTGGATAAGGAAATAAGCTCTTGGTCAACTTTTTCAAGCTCGGGAATTGGGTGCCTCTGGATTTCTAGATAGTAATCAACGAAAGTTTCCTTATACCACGAAGCCACTTTGGTAGCCTCATCAATTCTCCCTTCCAGAATAAGTCGAGCTAGCTCTCCATGAAGGCAACCAGAAAGGGCGATAAGCCCCTCACAATGAAGCTTTAGAAGTTCCTTATCTACCCTCGGTTTGTAATAGAATCCCTCACAATGGCTTTTGGTAACTAACTGAATTAGGTTGTGGTAGCCTTTCTTATCTTTAGCCAGTAAGGTAAGATGATACGGGTTTTTATAGGAGGAGCCTCGACTATGGCGATCTGTTTGAGCGACATAAACCTCACAGCCGATAATTGGCTTTATCCCCGCCTCCTTAGCCGCCAGGTAAAAATCAAGGACACCATACATTGCACCATGATCAGTGATAGCAAGGCTATCCATGCCCAATTCCTTAGCCTTGGCAATAAGTTCTGGAATACGGCACATGCCATCGAGCAGGCTGTACTCTGTATGAACATGGAGGTGGGTAAATTTCTGCGGCATTTTTTGAAATTGTATCATGAGGTTTTTAATCTTGCCTTCCTATGCCTTCAGGACCTGAGGTAAAAGTTGAAAATTCTTAAAGCTACTGCCTATTGCTTATTCATAATTTGTGCACCTCTTCTGTTTTTTACCACTACTGTTCGCCTGGAGGTGAACAATATGCACACTTACGAATATGGGTTCACGAAATACAACATAAGCGAGGCTACTAATATAGAAGAGGAACAATTAAGTAGAATAGCAAGAAGGCTTATTGACTACTTCAATTCTACAGTAGAAACGCCTCAAATTGAGGAGCTTGAGTTGTTTCAAGAGCATGAACTAGTACACCTTAAGGATGTAAAGAAACTGTTCCAACTTGACTACCGAATTCAGATGGTAAGTCTCGCCTATCTTATTATCTATGTTTTGCTCTTCTTGTTGTGGGGAAAAGGCCGCTGGCAAGCTTTAGCCAAGGGGATAAGACGGGGATGTGCTCTGACTCTAGTTCTCATAGCCACGCTCAGCATAGCCTCGGTTTTCAACTTTGACCAGCTATTTGTCCAGTTCCATTATCTCGCCTTTGGTGACCCTTCATATTCACCCTGGATACTCGACCCCAGCAAAGACTACCTCATAAGGATATTTCCCCCACCTTTTTGGCAGGACATCGCTATGCTTGGTGGTATAGCAATAGCTGTTGAGGCTTTGCTTTTAGGTGGCGCTGCCTGGGCAATCCCCTTCATTTACCAGCGGCGCAAGCACTAACATTAAGATAGAATATCAGCCCTTCAAATCCACCGTTAAGTTCAGGGTTTGATAAAGACATTTCTGATATTGAGGTGCAAGGAGTTGCCAAGTTTCTCGATGGCCTCACGCCGGATTTTATTAAGCTCTTTTTGCTTCTCCTCGAATTCAGCCTCAGAGTAAAAGTTCTCAGGATGCAAATAAATACCGTCCACATGCCTTACTGACATTGGCACTTCAAAGCCCGTAGGTGAATCTACCCAATCTTCAAGACCTCCTCTTAATAAGGAATCCAGTATAGCCAAAGTATATTCCAATCTTATATCTTCGTAATGCTCTCCTTCACCCACTCCTCCGGTGTTTATTAGATAGTAATTTATATGAGGGAGGCCTCTTAATATTTCATAAAATAGGTTGGCATGCTCCGCTCTGTCACCTGCTACAAAGGGATCATAAAAGAATTCACTTTTAATTCTTCCTGCCCGGGTAGGGTCACCTGCCGAAGATTCCATCGCTTGCCCTAAGACCATAAGGGCTACCGCTTCCTCTAGAGTCAATCTTGATAATGCCGGGATTGATGGCCCCCTAGTGATAAGAATCAAGTTATCTATTCTATCAACATCAACATAAGGGCTGGCGTGCATAAAATCCTTCCTTAGTATAACTGCTCTTCCGTTGGATGTTTTTTTAAAATTATACAGGTCAAAGTCTCCATCTTCAGTTACATGAACATTTTCACATAGGGTTTCTGGTTTTAATAAGCCATAGAATATCTCGATTTGATTCCCTGGATTTACACCCTCTGTTTTTGCGAATATCCCTCCAGCTTCAAAACCATGAAAGGAACCGTCTGGCAAGAGAGTTCCCCCATCGTCTTGAATTAGCCAGGATTTCTCACGCCCTTTTCTTGCCAAAATCTTAGAGGTTAGGGTTGTTTTTCCATTTGCAGTTAAGGCAAGAAGCAACGATCTAGCAGTGCTGTAAATCCCATGCGACGATTGGAGGTAATCCTCTCTACACCCTGCATGTAAGAAAATGCCGCCTCTTTTGATTTTAGCAACCCAATCCTCAGCAGCAAAAACCCCTTTTTTATATTCGCCTATGTAGTTGCTGTTCCTGACTATTTTAATAACCCTCCCGTCATCCAGCATAGCTAATCTTATGGTGATGTCTTTTTGTGAAAGTGGCTTTGATTTATTACCTTCGAAAGCTTCGTCAGCGAAAAATAAAATTTGATATGTGGGCTCTTTAACCTCTCTTTTTACGGGTATAAAAAGATTCTTCCCACCATAGGCAACATGGGCAAATCTTTCTGGAACAATTAACCTGACTGTGGTTTCACTATTCTCATTGCCCACAATTGTATCAATGGAAATCAACCTTTCTTGGGCCAAAGCTTTTTCACACTGAACTAAGAACTCTCGCTCCTCCTCGCCGAAGAGGTAATCTGGGCTACTCTGGGTAAACATTGCTGCTCTGGAAGTAGGTTCACTCTCAGCAACAAAATTTCCATATATAGTTTTCCTAACGCCAGGCTCACTTTCTAAGAGTAGCCTCAGTTCTCCATTGGAAGGATTACTTATGAGCCTCTTTTCCTCTATTGCTTTTTCCCTGATTCTCCCAGCAGTTTGCGCGAATTGTTCTAAATCGAATGTTGGCATCAAGCTCCTCAATATTGAATTACAATTTGAAATTCTCAGGATTCATATATTAGTACTTGGTGTTTCGTCTTTTATACTTCACGGAATTCACCTTCCACTGTGCCTTCTTCGCCAGGTTTTTTGTCGGTAGGGCCTTGCTCACCACCAGGTGGAGGTTGTCCTGGTTGCTGATAAACAGAGGCTCCAACTTTTTGCATAGCCTGTGATAGCTCCTGCATGGTGCTACGAATGGAATCTAAGTTCTTTTCTTGAAGTGCTGATTTCACAGCGGCAATTTTGCCTTCTATTTCCTGTTTTACATCATCAGGTATCTTATCACCATAATCACGGAGTGTTTTCTCTGCGGTATAAGCTAGGCTATCAGCGGCGTTTCGTGTCTCTATTTCTTCTTTATGCTTAGCATCCTCAGCAGCAAAGCTTTCAGCATCTCGCTGCATCTTCTCCACTTCCTCTTTACTGAGCCCGCTGGAGGCAGTGATGGTAATTTTCTGTTCTTTGCCTGTACCTTTATCCCTGGCACTCACATTGAGAATGCCATTGGCATCGATATCAAAAGCCACCTCAATTTGAGGCAGGCCTCGTGGCGCTGGCAAGATGCCATCAAGCATAAAGCGCCCCAGGGTTCGGTTGCCATCTGCCATGGGTCGCTCTCCCTGAAGAACATGTATTTCTACGCTTGGTTGGTTATCACTAGCGGTGCTGAAAATCTGGCTCTTGGAGGTGGGAATAGTGGTATTGCGAGGGATAAGCGGTGTAGCCACTCCTCCCAGTGTCTCTATGCCCAAAGTAAGAGGGGTAACATCGAGAAGAAGAACTTCTCCTACCTCGCCCTTAATTACTCCAGCCTGGATAGCAGCCCCCAGGGCTACAGCTTCATCGGGGTTGATTCCCTTTACAGGTTCTCTGCCAAAGAACTGTCGTAAGGTCTCTTGAACCTTCGGCATCCTTGTCTGACCACCAACCAGAATCACATCATTAATTTGAGCTGCTGTGAGCTTAGCATCCTCCAAAGCCTGACGGCAAGGCCCGAGGCTCTTCTCTATCAGATCCGCTGCGAGTTGCTCCAGCTTAGCACGAGTCAACACTATGCTGAGATGCTTGGGGCCACTAGCATCAGCAGTGATGAAAGGAAGGTTTAGCTCCGTTTGAGCCATCGTGGATAGCTCTTTTTTTGCCTTTTCAGAAGCATCTCTTAGCCTCTGCAATGCCATACTGTCTTGCCTTAAGTCAATGCCTTGCTCTTTCTTAAATTCATCGCATACCCAATCCATAATCCTCTGGTCAATATCGTCGCCACCAAGATGGGTATCACCGTTAGTTGATTTGACCTGGAAAGTGCCTTCACCTATATCTAGAATGGAAATGTCGAATGTGCCACCACCAAGGTCATAGACGGCGATGGTTTCGTCTTTTTTCTTGTCCAGCCCATAGGCTAAAGATGATGCTGTAGGTTCATTGATAATGCGTAAAACATTAAGCCCGGCTATAGTACCGGCGTCTTTAGTTGCCTGCCGCTGACTATCATTGAAGTAAGCTGGCACCGTTATCACAGCATCGGTGGTCTTTTCTCCCAGATAAGCCTCGGCATCGGTCTTTAATTTCTGCAGTATCATGGCTGAGATTTCCTGTGGGCCATACTCTTTACCACCCATTACTACTCTACAATCACCATTGGAAGCTTCAACTATTTTATAGGGTAGGCGCTTCATATCATCCTGGACTGAAGCAGCCTTAAATTTGCGTCCGATAAGCCGCTTTATGCTAAAGATAGTATTTTCAGGGTTGACTACTGCTTGACGCTTGGCTAGTTCCCCCACCAATCGCTCCCCGGCCTTATTTATAGCTACTACTGAGGGCACAAGATCACCACCTTCAGCACTGGGTATAATTTTTGGCTCGCCTCCCTCCATAATTGCTACTGCACTAAGTGTAGTGCCCAAATCAATGCCTATTGCTCTAGCCATACTATTCCTCCTTTTGCCTTTCCTGCTCTGTTTGTTCCTTTTCTTTGCCTTTGCCCACTATCACAACACTGGGTCGGATTACCTTATTTTTCAACTTATAGCCCTTCTGGATTTCCTCAATAACTATTTCTTCTTCGCCTTCCTGGCGCATTACTGCTTCATGCAAATGAGTATCAAATGGCTCCCCCTTAGCTTTAATTTCAGTTAACCCCTGCGATTCCAGAGTCGCCTTAAGTTTATTATAGACGAGCGTGATGCCCTCAATCCAGCTAAATTTCTCAAGCTGGGCTGGCAATGAGTCGAAAGCTCTTTCAAAATCATCCATAACAGCTAGAAGCTTTAAGATAAGCGTGCTGTTAGCAAATTCAACTATCTCCATTTTTCCCTGCTCAGTACGCCTCTTATAGTTAACAAAATCGGCTTGAGTTCTTTGCCAGTTGGCTAAATATTTCTCTGATTTCTCTTTTTCCTCAGCCAAAGCTTGCTGGAGCGCCTCCATATCCCCTACCGGCTCCACTCCCGTCTCGGTTAGTTCATCATTGCGCAGGTTCTCTTCTTCAGACAATATCGAATCTCCCCTTAGATATAAGCAGCCACCGATTCGCTTAGCAGTGACGAAAGACAGTTAACTGAAGAGATGGCTCTGGTATAGTCCATTCGCTTTGGGCCAAGCACTCCAACAATACCCCTTGCTTTATCAGGGATTCCGTACTCCCCGACTATCAAGCTCAAATCTTGCAGTATATCGTCTGGATTTTCCTTACCAATAATTACCTTTACCCCTGCTTTACCAAGTTCTAGCTCAAGTATACCTTCCAGCCAATCCTCGCTTTCTAATAGCTCCAGTAGATCAAGTCCCCTGGGCTTGTTAGCGAATTCAGGCTGACTTAGCATTAGATGTAATCCCACAAGATAAGGCTTACCATGTCTCAGCTTATCCTCCGCAGTCATCATATCCACTATGCACTCAGTCACTTGTCTTTCCTCAGGTGAGGAGCCTGCTTCTCCCCTCGAGATTTCGCTACCAGTCATCCCTGCATAAGCAGAGTTGAGTTTATTGGCTAGCTTTGTTAAGTCCTCCTGGGTAAGTCTCTTATCAAAAGGCAGAATTTTCTGCCCAACCCTTGCCTCGTATAGAACTAGAACAAGCAAAGCTACAAAATCCCGTAACTCTACTAGGTCTAAATGCTTAAAGCAGCACTGGGGAGCTTTAGGCGAAGTTACCACCGCTGCATTGCGAACAAAGTGCGCCAGGAGCGCCGCCGCCAGTTTTAGCCATTGCTCCATCTCCTCTTTCGTTTCCTGAAATAGCTCATAAACCATACAGCGCTCAGTTAGAGGAAGCTTAACATCCTGGCTTAGCAACTCGACATAATGTCGGTAGGCTTTATCTGTGGGAATAGCGCCAGCCGAAGCATGAGGGCGCATGATATATCCCTCCTCCTCTAGATATACCATATCATTTCGCACGGTGGCAGGGCTTACATCCAGGCTATGATTGTAGGTAATGGTTTGTGAAGCTACAGGCATCGCTCCAGCGATATACTCACTAACTATTATCTTAAGAATTTCTTCTCCTCTTCCTGTCAACGACATTTAGCACTCTCCCTTTCTGACTGCTAACCAGCAGTAATCTACCACTTTACGCCTCTCTTGTCAACGACACTGACATGCCTCTCTGCAAGCCTCCTCTTATTGACTGATGAGGAGGAGAAATAGTATCATGGCACAATCATGAAAATAGAAGCTACGCCCCTCGCCGCACGACACGATGAAGAAGTAGCTCAACTCTTAGATTTGGAAGCGAAGAGGCAAGCAAGCACCATAGACCTTATTGCCTCCGAAAACCATGCCGACCACGCCATACTCAAAACCCAAGGCTGCATCCTGACTGACAAATACGCCGAAGGATATCCGGGGTGCCGTTATTACAGCGGTTGTATCTACATGGACGCAATTGAAAATCTGGCTATTGAGAGAGCCAAGAAACTATTTAACGCCGAGCATGCTAATGTCCAACCACATAGTGGCAGCCAGGCTAACATGGCTGTTTATTTAGCCCTGCTGGAACATGGTGATACTGCCATGGGTATGGACCTCAGCCACGGTGGACACCTTACCCACGGCTCCCAGGTCAATTTTTCGGGAAAGTGGTATAGATTTATCCCCTATGGGGTGAACCCCAAAACTGAGATGCTGGACTACGATGAAATAGAGAGGCTAGCTTTGGAGCATAAACCGAAGGTAATTGTAGCTGGAGCGAGTGCCTACCCTCGAACCATTGATTTTGCAAGGTTTCGTTATATAGCTGATGAAGTAGGCGCCAAGCTATTAGCTGACATGGCTCATATAGCGGGGATAATAGCGGCTGGACTTCACCCCACTCCTGTACCTCATGCACACGTGATTACCTCTACCACTCAGAAAACCCTGCGAGGTCCCCGAGGCGGTTTTGTTTTGTGCCGTAAAGAACTAGCCTCAGCCATTGATGCTGCGGTTTTTCCAGGTATACAGGGCGGCCCTTTAATGCACGCTATTGCTGCTAAAGCTGTGTGCTTTTTTGAAGCTATGCAACCTGAATTTGCCGATTACCAGAAGTCAGTGCTGAGAAATGCCGGTGCTCTGGCTTCAGAACTTCAAGAGCGTGGACTGCGCCTCGTCTCTGGTGGTACGGATAACCATCTTGCCCTGGTCGATCTTTCTCCTCTGCGAATAACCGGTAAAGAGGCTGAGGAGATGCTGGAGGCGGTTGGGATATTAGTAAACAACGAAAACATTCCTTTTGACCCCAAACCACCTAACGTTACCAGCGGCATCAGATTAGGTACGCCAGCAGTGACCACGAGGGGCTTTGGTGCTGGGGAGATGAAGCGTATTGCCTCTCTTATTATTAAGGTGCTTTATTATCCCGGTGATAAGCGCATTGAGAAGCAGGTGCGTGAAGAGGTAAAAGAGATATGCCAGTATTTCCCTATACCTGGGGTGGCATAAGAATGCTTTTGCTGCGAAGAGATAGTTTATCCCGGTAGTTCATCAACTTGATACATTAACCCTACCATTTATCCCTCAAGGGAGATTTTTTTGACTGGCAACTCAAAGACTGGTGTTTTCTATGGCTGGGTAGTAGTAGCTGCAGCTTCCATAATTGTGGCGCTGGTGTGGGGTTGTGATGAGACCTACGTTATTTTCCTCCCAGAGTTATGCGAAGAGCTGGGCTGGACAAGAACAGCGGTCTCCGGGGCCTATTCCCTGGGTTTTATTGTAGCGACTGTGCTGGGCATAGTGGCAGGACGGGTGAATGATAGATACGGCCCTAGACTAATCCTCATTGTCTGCCTTGTTATCTCAAGCGTGGGTTTTGCATTAATGTACACTATGAAGACCACCTGGCAGCTTTATCTATTCTATGGAGTCATAGCGAATGTTGGGATGGGCTTTGCCTGGGTGCCAGCGATTTCAACAGTATCCCGGTGGTTTATAGAAAAAAGAGGAATGGCTTTAGGAATTGCGGAGGCTGGAATAGGAATAGGGCTATTTATCATGCCACCCCTTATACAATTTCTTATGATTAAATTCGGCTGGCGTGCCTCTTATTTGATCTTATCCGGCCTTCTTTTAGTTATAGGCCTGCCTGTCTCCAGGTTGATGAGGCTTAATCCATCAGAGAAAGGGCTTTACCCCGATGGCATACGAGGAACTACAGAAAACAAAAGCAGTGGCAAGCTTGTACCGAACACAGTAGATTTTACTCCCAAGCAGGCGATCAGAACAAGTCAGTTTTGCCGGTTATTTTTGATAAATACTATGTACTCTTTACGCTGTAGACCGTCAGCGATAATGGGACACGGAAAAGGCCACTGTAATCGTACACTCTAGACGGGTGGTGTAAGCTCCATGTGAGGTAGTAGACTAACCTCAATAAAGAAAGGAGCTAATGTGTCCCAGAAAATCGAAGATAAAGCTGCTGCTGCTGAGGACAGAACTCATGAAACCAGGGGCTTTATGCAGCAGGTTAGGGTAAAGTCCAGGCGGAAGTACACCCCAGAAGAAAAGGTGCGTATCGTGCTGGAGGGGTTTCGTCGGGAAGTGGCCGTCAATGAACTCTGTCGCCGAGAAGGCATCAAGCCGGGAGCCTACTACGCCTGGACCAAGGACTTCATGGAAGCCGGGAAGGAGCGGCTTACCCGGGATACCGTCCGGGACGCCACGCGCCAGGAGATAAACGAGATAAAGCGGGAGAGCACCGACCTCAAGCACCTGGTGGCTGACCTGTCCCTGGAAGTTTACCGTCTTAAAAAAACAGCTATTCCTCCACTGGACCACAACGGAGACGGCGCATGAGTGCCGGGGGAAAAGCTATGATCTTGGTCCAAGTGGAAAACCAGTCTGGGGGCAAACGGCAGGTGCTCATGTCATTAGGGATCCCAAAAAGCAGCTATTACCGGTGGCGCCGGGGGCAATCCGATTCGGGAAACCGGAAAAGACCGTGGAACCGGATCACTTCCGAAGAGGAAAGCAAGATACTGACGGTAGCCCGGGAGTCTCCTGAGTTCAGCAGCCGACAACTGGCAGTCTGGATCACAGACAATGCCGATTTTGCTGTATCCGAATCAACAGTTTACCGCATTCTAAGAAGGGAAGGGCTGGTGAAACGGTTGGAGGTGCAGCTCGTGGCTGGGAAGGAATACCATACCAAGACCACGCGGCCACACCAGATGTGGGCTACCGATGCTTCCTATTTCCGGGTGGTTGGCTGGGGCTACTATTACCTGGTGACCGTGATGGACGACTATTCCCGTTTCATCCTGGCCTGGAAGCTGCAGAAAGATATGTCGGCCAACTCTCTCATCGAGGTAATCCAGGAAGCGGTGGACGCTACCGGTATGACCGATGTACCTGTCGAGGACCGCACCAGGTTACTCTCGGATAACGGGTCGGGCTACGTCTCCAGATCCTTCCGGGACTATCTGCACCTCGTTGGTATCCGCCATATCCTGGCGGCGCCCTACCATCCCCAGACTAACGGGAAGCTGGAGCGCTATCACCAGAGCATCAAGCGGGAAGTGAACCAGATTCCTTATGAACTCCCTGGCCAACTTGACAGGGCAATTGCCGACTTTGTCGACTACTACAACTACCGCCGTTACCACAAGGCCCTCGGCAATGTGACACCTGCCGATGTCTTATATGGCAGAAGAGAGCAGATCCTGCAACGCCGAAAGGAGGTGCAAATACAAACAATCAATCGCCGTAGAGACTACAACCGGGACCTCAGGGAGCTTGTTAATGCCACCTGATTATGCAAAAGTATTCGGTTTTGAAAGTGTCCCATTTCGCTGATTGACAACA
>JAUWHP010000044.1 GCA_030605765.1 Dehalococcoidia bacterium | reverse complement strand
CGCAGGACACCTTCAAGTAAACTAACATCCCACGTTTTTGCTGTCTCCAGGCTTTGCAAAACAATTTCAATAGCATGGGTAGCTGATTTAGCATCCAGTTCACTACTAAGAAGCAGCCTGGCATCGTACTCTATATCATCGAAGAAGAGAAAATCACCAAGTTGCGAAACCTCGGCTAAAGTCTTAGCACGCTCTTGAAGCAAAGGCATGACCTGGCGAACATAGCTACTGGACAACGGTCGCTTTACCGAAGATGGCAAATCCCTATCCAAAAATGGAGTCCCCTGCCGGGCAAACTCCTCCGGGCTCAGTTGTCGCAGGTAAACCCCATTCATCCATTCCAATTTACGCTTATTAAAGATAGCAGCAGTTTTGCTCACCCTTTCCAGAGAGAAATATTTTATTAGTTCCTCCCGGCTTAGCAGCTCGGTTTTATCATCCAGCGACCAGCCTAACAATGTCATGAAGTTAATCATCGCCTGGGGAAGATAGCCCTGTTCCCTGTAATCAATAATATTAGTAGCACCATGTCGCTTGGAGAGCTTAGCTTTGTCAGGACCAAGTATCATGGGTAAGTGGGCAAACTGTGGCGGAGACCAATTTAGAGCTTGATAAAGCAGTATATGGCGAGGGGTGCTGGAAAGCCACTCATCAGCTCTAAGAACATGGGAAATAGCCATTAAATGGTCATCCACTATGTTTGCCAGGTGATATGTTGGATAACCGTCGGATTTGAGCAAGACGAAATCATCCAGACCACTATTTTTGAACGTCACCTCACCGCGAATTAAATCATGTAAAGTAGTCTCACCCTCCAGCGGCATTTTAAAACGGACTACGGGCGCAATGCCGCTTGCCTCAAGCTGGTTTTTCTCCTGCTCCGTTAGATGTCGACAGTGGCCATCGTACTTTGGCGGTTGCCTTTGTTTCATCTGCTCCTGGCGCATTATCTCCAGCCGCTCTCGAGAGCAGTAGCACTTATAGGCAAAACCATCCTCAATCAGTTTATTTGCGATTTCATGGTAATAGTGTAATCTCTGTGATTGAAAATAGGGGCCCTCGTCCCAATCCAACCCAAGCCATCTCAGGCTATCCAGTATGACATCCACAGCCCCCTCTACTTTACGGGCGACATCGGTGTCTTCGATACGCAAGAGAAATTTACCGCCATGATGGCGAGCGAAAAGCCAGCTAAATAGAGCAGTCCTGATGTTACCTAAATGTGGATAGCCAGTGGGGCTAGGGGCAAAACGGACTCTGACTAGTGTCTCTGGCTTCATAACTGTACACTATGACCTGCTCCAGGGTTTTGAATATTTACTTCATTACTACAAGGTCGCAGGTTTTAAGAATTGCTATTTAGAAAGGACTCGTTGCAAATCTTTCAGCTGCTCCAGGTGCTTTTTAAGCCTTTGTACAAGCTGTTCAATCTCTATCAGGGCGCTTTCAGTATCTTCCATATCAGTAACTACCTTGAACAAAATCTCGCTCCGCCGTCCGCTTAGCTCAGCTTCAAAATTAGCCAGCTTTTCTAGTTTGTTTCCCTCCATTAGAGAAGATAAAATGTCACTCTCCCTTTGTATTTGCTCGCTATTAAGTTGACCAAAAGATCTCAATTTACTAATTCCTTTCTACTGTAACTTCGTATTTGAATATATACCATATCATAATTCTTTAGGCAAGCCTTTCAATGAGTATGAGCTAGAAGCTCCAAGGCTTGCTTCAAGTCTAGCGGCAAAAGGCTGGTAAATTCTTGATATTCGTTCGTTGACGGCAGGCAAAAGCCAATGCGGTAAGCGTGAATAAACTGCCTCTTAATGTAAGGTGATTTTGCCCCATAAGTGGTATCACCAACCACAGGATAGTTAATAGCCGCTAAATGTACCCTGATCTGATGGGTGCGTCCAGTTCGAGGGGTAATCTCAAGTAAGGTGTAGTTATCCAGGTATTTTTTGACTTTATATTGCGTACTGGCTTCTTTTCCCGACTCTACTACTCCCATACGCTTGCGGTTGCGAGGGTCACGCCCAATTGGCGCCTCGATTATCCCTCGTTCTGGAGACAACCTTCCCTTAACCAGAACAAGATAGCCTTTCGCTACTGTATGATTCTTAAATTGATTGATTATATATTGTCGTGCATAATCATTTTTGGCAATGACTATAAGCCCTGACGTGTCTTTATCCAGCCGATGGATTACGCCAGGGCGTATTAAATCGTTACCCATAGCTAAACTGGAGCAGTGGCCCAGGATAGCATTGACCAGAGTATGGTTAGGGTGCCCTGGGGCTGGGTGAACAACCAGCCCAGCGGGTTTATCCACAACCACGATATCTGTATCTTCATAAATTATGGTCAGAGAGCCAGGTTCAGCTGCAGGATGAACAGGGGGAACAACTTTAATCGTTATTTTATCGTTGGCATTCAATCTTTGGCTCGCCTTTGCTCTTTGCTGGTTAACCAGGATGCAGTCTTGTTCAATTAATTTCTGTACGCGATTTCGAGAAAATTGAGGAAGAGCTTCAGCCACGTACCTGTCCAGACGGACGTCTGATATCTGGACAATAAGCTGGAGCGTCTTAATTCTCGCTTTTTCAGTTGCCATCATAGATTTTTTTGAATAACCCTGACCGAAACAGGGCATACGTCAGCGTAAGGGTGCCTACCACTATAGCTGAATCAGCAAAGTTGAAAGCTGGCCAATGAAAATTGCCCCACAGACGAATATCGATAAAGTCGGTTACATAGCCAAAGCGCAGGCGATCTATTAAGTTGCCAATGGCGCCACCCAAAATTAAACCAAGACATATAATGCATAAGCCAGTCATGGGAGAGCGATAATGTGCAGATAGATAGTAGAGAAAAAACGGGATGACCAACGAGATAACTAAAATGGTAAAAATCAAAAGGAAAGTCTGGTTACCCGGCAACCCGAAAACAAACCCCGGGTTTACCACATAGGTTAGCCGTAAGAAACCGCTTTCTGGCAGTGACTCCCCTAGTGCCAGATTAACCCTAACCCAGAATTTGCTCAGTTGGTCAAGGATGATCACAAGAGCAACAATAGTCAGAGATAATTCTATCCGCTTGCTCTTTATTTTATCCCTTTCGCATCCTTTGTCTGACCTGTTTTGCATCCCAAGCACAAATTTGCCTGAGGCAATGCTTCGAGGCGATCCTGTTCTATTGTCTGCCTACAGGAATCACATAGACCATAAGTGCCTGCTTTGTATTTTTCCAAGGCATAGTCTGTTTCAGCGAGGGTGTTCCTCAGCTTTTTCTCCAGAGCTAATCCCCTCTCCAATTCAAAGGCTTCGTTTGCTTCCTCCTCCCTTTTGCCAAAGGGACTGCCTTCTCGCCTTTCCCCCAGTAGTTGCCTCCGAGCCCTTAGCTGCTCCAGCCTTTCAGATAGTTGGCTTTTTTCCTTCTTTAAACGCTTGTAGAGTTTACTATAATCAACCATTTCACCAATTACTCCCACTGACATAGTCAAGTCATTTTAATCCATACCATATTTCAAAGCAAGTTAACCAGTTTGCCTCTGAATCAGCGAGCAAACTACCCCAAAAGATAACCCTTCTCTGTAAATCACGCTTGTACGGCTGTGAATTACCTCTAAGCTGTATCTTGCTGTCGTTGTGTTAGGTGGCAAAATTGTGCTACCGTATCTAGATTTTAAGACGGAATACTGAAGTGATTGTGAAAATTAGATTGTTCTGGAAAAACTACAATACAGCGATTGCGGTCATAACAATCGCCGTATTACTATCACTAGGTCATCATTTTCTTGAACTGTCCCTGGAAAATTCGGTCTAAGGTCAATAACATATGAAAATCCTGGGTATTGAAACTTCCTGCGATGAAACCGCAGCAGCCGTTGTTGAGGACAGCAATAGAATCTTGTCCAATATTGTGGCTTCACAAATAGACATTCATGCTCGCTACGGCGGGATTGTTCCTGAGGTTGCCTCAAGACAACACCTCCTCACTATCATTCCTGTAATAAATAAGGCAATGATTGAAGCCAAGGCTACCTGGCAAGATGTCGCTGGTATCGCTGTGACTTTTGGCCCTGGCTTAGCTGGTTCATTGTTGATAGGAGTTAATGTAGCTAAAGCGATTGCCTTGGCTAAACAATTACCCCTTGCAGGAATTAATCACCTTGAGGCACATATCTATGCCAACTGGTTAGCTTCGCTCCTGCCCTCTTCATCAAATGGGGAGGGCAGGGTGAGATTCCCCTGCCTTTGCCTCATCGTTTCTGGAGGGCACAGCGATTTGGTATTGATGAGAAATCATGGACAATTTGAGATTCTGGGGCGAACCAGGGATGATGCCGCTGGCGAAGCCTTCGATAAAGCAGCTCGAATCTTGGGACTAGGTTACCCAGGAGGCCCAGCCATTGAGGAGGCAGCCAAATCTGGAACTCCTTGCTTATCTCTTCCACGAGCCTGGCTTAGTGGAAGCCACGACTTTAGCTTCAGCGGCTTAAAAACAGCTCTCTGGCATTATGCCCAAAGTGGAGAAGTTTTGACCACAGCCACCTCGATAGCCGACGCAGCAGCAAGCTTTCAATGCGCCGTAGTGGATGTCCTAGTCACTAAAACAATCGAGGCAGCCAGAGAATTAGGAGTGAGGCAAATCCTGCTTAGCGGTGGTGTAGCAGCCAATAAATTATTAACAGAGCGCTTCCTTAATTCTTCACCAGTGCCTGTGTTCGTTCCTCCTCCTCATCTATGTACCGATAATGCTGCCATGGTCGCTGCTTGTGGCTATTATCATTTTCAAGCTGACAAAATAAGCGGCTATGACCTGGATGTGGTGCCTAGTCTTAGCCTTGGTTAGCTGAGCAAAGGGCACTGAGAGCACTTTCCCTCTCGACAATAGTCTCTGAAAATATGAATTAAGCCTTGCTGGTGACAAGCAGTGAAGTCAGATACGCTTTCAAGGCAAAGTTGCCGTGCCATATGACGTGTTATCTCATTCTCAGCTAGCTTAGGGTAATGACTATAGAACTCAATAGCCTTTTCCTTTAACCCCAATTCACCAGTTATCTCGCCCCAAGCGAAGGCAAACGGCAATATGACATTCACCATAATCTCGGCTGTTTTGCCATGCCCCAAAAGGGCTGATTTCTTCGTTTTCGCTCCAATATCAAAATCAAAATGTTCCTGCCAATAGCCATTGCCAAAAACAATCAACCCATCTTCCAGCATGTGAGACCCAATCACCAAAGGCGCGCCTCTAACCACTTGTAACATTCCCACCAATAATCCTTCCCGGCAATATCGCTGCAGAAGGTAACTCTGGGCCACAATGCGGCGCACAGGGAAATTATTGGGATATACATGGCTGAGATGCCAATCGCCTTCGCTCATAGTTTTAGCCCCTTTATTGGTCGACTGCCATATCTGCTCCAACTTCTGTACCTCCCTTTGCTTGCAAAATTTCCTGCGTGGCCGCTGAAAAGGTAGTAGAGCCGCTGTGCCTAATAACCAAGCTTGCTTCAGAGCTAAACCGTCTCTTAGCCCCGTCTTTTCTATGAGGTTGAGAGGTGCTCGACGAGCAAGTTCCTCAAAGGGCACAGTATTTTTAGAATAACCTAGGGCTCTCATCATGCTTCTGAAAAGCACCTGCCCCGCCTCCTCCTGACCCAGGCTGACCCGGAAAAGGGCTGCCTTTCGCTTAAATCTTTCCTCTCCGGCAACATCTAGTAGCTTCAGCAACGTTTGCTTGCCCTTAAGCGTCGTTATCTCAAAGCAAGGAAGCTGATGAAAAGGCATCAAATAAGCCTGGTACCACGGCTCACATGATAAGCGTAGCTCCTGAACAAGTTTGCTATTCTGCGTCAGGGTAGCTAAGCCAGCATTATGCTGTGCCACCACATGAAGAATCACATTATTGTATTCAGGATCACAATGATGCCTATGACTATACCAATCGCTGGATTTAACATGAATTTCTATATCTCCCTTTAGCAACTTGGACTCATCCACAGCAATAACAGCATCTCGAAAATCAGGGCCATTATCGCCATTTATCCTGCCAGGGTAGATAACCCTGAGGTACTTGCCGTCAACAGTGGTTAGCTTCCTCTGCGACAGCCGTTGCCATGCTAGCGAAAATTGCTTCTCAGAAATTCTTATCCGCTTACGTGTAGGCATGATGAAA
>JAUWHP010000003.1 GCA_030605765.1 Dehalococcoidia bacterium | reverse complement strand
AAATTGAACAGCAGCAACATCAGAAGTACGTAAACAACAGGATTGCCCATGTTTTGCGCTCGCAGTACAAGAAAGGCATCGCTGGAGTTGCCCAGAGTAAATAGAAAAATAACGCCCAGAAAAATCTTGAACCGTTTATCGAAGCCAGAAAACAGGCCGCCAAGTTTGTCCGCAGAAGAGGCACCTCTCGACACCTCCCTCCTGGGCTCTCGAATAAAGAAAAACACAAACAAAGCTAGCACTGCTGGGATGACGCCGATTAACACCAGTTGTTGATAGGTATCCCTGGTAAGTGCCCAGCTCTCACCCTGCCACAAGAGGACAACAACTATCGCTGAGACAATACCCATAACAGCGCCAAAGGTATCCATAGCACGATGGATGCCGAAGCCCCTGCCTCTCTGCTCAGGTGTTAAGGAATCAGCTACTAAAGCATCCCGGGGAGCCGTGCGAATACCTTTGCCCACTCTATCAGCAAATCTCACCCCGAAGGCCATCCCCCAGGTTGTAGCTACATACATGAACGGCTTGGCACAGGTAGATAACGCATAGCCCAGGAAAGTCAACGACTTTCTCTTTCCCAGTTTGTCACTGAGCCAGCCGCTGAAGATCCTGAGCAGGGAAGCTGTGCTACCAGCCGCTCCTTCAATCAGACCAATAACCGTAGCAGGCGTATGAAGCACATTGAACAAAAACAAGGAGAAGATGGGGAAAATCATCTCACTGCTAGCATCGGTGAGGAAGCTGACCAGCCCCAGAAAAAAGACATTAGGGTTAAGACCAAAAATTTGTTTCGATTTCATAGAGCCAATTTGCCTCAAGCAAGATTGAGCCAATATAAGGGGCAACTATGTTATCCGCATGAGTTCAGGCGAATTACAAGAAATCAGGTGCTAAGTTCTCCGTCAGGTTACAGCTTGGATAATCGCTATTACCCCGATTATAATGAGGTAAATCCCTATTAGATAGTTCAGTATCTTAGGGAAAATCATGACTACAATACCGAAGATGAGGGTTATTATCCCCACGGCTAACCCGGCTACGTGTCCAGCTATATTCATAACAGCGTCACCTCCTCAGGCTAAATTTGAAACTATACTTCCATAATATACAATTGCAGTATCAAAAGGCAATAAGCCTTAGCCAAGATATCTTTATTGATATCGCTGTCAAGAAGGAGTTATCACTCGTGCCCCTCACCATGACAGAGGAACCCTGTTCAGTTATAATCTAATGCGGCAACTCAACAAAGGTGCTCGCGGGAGAAGACTGGAGATGGAGATAATACCAGCTATTGATATTAGAGGTGGCAAGTGCGTTCGGCTGTATCAGGGTGATTACAGCAAACAAACCGTCTTCGATGAAAACCCAACGGCTGTAGCTCTGAGGTGGAAATCCCAGGGAGCAAGGTGGCTTCATATAGTTGACCTGGATGGGGCAGCCATAGGTGAACCAAGAAACATAGCAGTGGTTGAGGAGATAATAAGGGCAAGCAGCTTAGCGGTAGAATTAGGTGGTGGCATTAGACGAGAAGACATAGCTGAGGAACTGTTGCAGAAAGGTGTAAGTCGCGTAATCCTGGGCACAATGGCTATAGAGAAACCAGAATTAGTGGGAAGGCTATGTCAGCGACTCGGCGAAGCCATAATAGTTGGCCTTGATGCCCGCGATGGTAAGATAGCCATCCACGGCTGGCAGAAGGATACAGTTGTGGATGTTTTACAGCTAAGCAAAGAGATGGTAGAGCTGGGAGTGAGGCGCTTCATCTATACCGATATAAGAAGGGATGGCACCCTCACTGAGTCTAATTTTGATGCTGTAGAGAGACTAATTGCCAGGGTGAATGTGCCTATAATTGCTTCGGGTGGCATTTCCAAGCTATGGCATTTGCAAAGGCTCAAAGAGCTAGGAGTGGAAGGAGCCATTATAGGTAAAGCTCTCTACACTGGAGATATCGATTTACAAGAAGCACTAAATAACGCTGGAGGCTAGAAAACAGATGTTGAATCTCGACGATAAAGGGCTGATTCCGGCTATTATTCAGGACGCCAGCAATGGCGAAGTTCTTATGCTAGGCTATATGAATGAAGAGTCGCTGAAGCGGACGCTGGATAGCGGGGATGTTTGGTTCTACAGCCGCAGCCGGCAGGAGTTATGGCATAAGGGAGCCACTTCGGGTAATTTTCTCAGAATGAAGTCCATCATCAAGGATTGCGATAGTGATGCGCTTCTCATTCAAGCTGAGCCTACAGGCCCAGTATGCCACACTGGTAACAGAACCTGCTTCTTCCAGCAATTGGAAGCCCAGGATACCGCTTAAAGCCTGTCAAACCATTTAACAGGGTAGCCAGGCTACATCTTGCATAGTTTCAGCTACATTGTAGATGACTTAATTCGGAGACCAAGCATGGACAGAACCCCCTGAAATCTGGTATAAATATCACTGATTAATCTATTAAGCAGTAATATGGCGAATTTTTCCCCACTAGATGCAGGCAGACTACTTCGGGCGGGTATACGTAATTGTATAACTAATCATCCGCTGGTTGTGTCCCTCGAAGTAACACTTTCCTGTAATTGCAACTGTCGGCACTGTGACCTTGGCGGCATAATAAAGGACGAAAAGCAAATTGGACCAGATGATTATGCCCGGTTAGCTCGATCCTTCAACCCACCAGTAATTCAAATCTCGGGGGGCGAACCCCTCCTGCGCAAAGATATAATAGAGATAGTTAAGGCTATTAAGCAATCTAAAGGAATGCCATACTCAATACTCGTTACTAATGGAGCACTATTAAATGAGCACAACTATCTGCAACTGCATGAAGCGGGGGTAAACCAGTTATCAGTATCACTGGATTTTCCCGATGAGCGACATGATGATTTTCGACGACATCGAGGTTTATATAAGCACCTGGAGCAAACAGTACCTCAACTCGCAAAGTTTGGATATCGGGACATCATCTTGAACACCGCTATAACGAAAGACAATCTGAAAGATATATTACCCTTAGCCCGAAAGGCCAGGGAATGGAATGTATCCATATCATACAGCGCCTACACTCCACTGCGGACAGGCAACAAGGGTTACTCCATCAGCGATGAAAAAGATTTAGAGCTTTTGCGTAAAACTATTTATGAACTTATAGAATTAAAAAAACGAAGCAATCACATAACCAACTCCGAAATTGTGCTTTTGAACACAATTAAGTTCTTTGAGCAAGGCTATATGCCAAATTGCCAAGCCGGCATGAGATTCTTTATCGTAATGCCTGACGGAGCATTTGTTCCATGCTCACTGCATCGCCAGAAATACTCCAATCAAAGAGACATGATAGAAAACTTTACGCGGGTTAATCGGTGTGGTGCTTGCTATGTGAGCATAAGGTCTTATACCGACCGGCCGCTTTGGAAACTACTGAAGGATGCTCTAGGGTATGGCAAACGGCTTTTTGCTACGTCACCATAAACGGGGCAAAATCCCAAATGCCCCATAGCCCAAAGTAAACAAGTAAGCCTCAATGAGGCACCTGATCAGACGTCCGGCGAAACAGGCAAGGATAAATTTCCACAAAGGAAACCGTGATGACCCCGCAACGATCGCTATAAGGTCAAAAATAAGCACGGGCAACAAGGCAAAAAGAAAGATAGCGAAGCTTCCATGGCGCTGCATCCATGATTCAGCCTTTCTGTACTTCTCCGAATATTCACCTGGGATCATGTTTTTACCCAGATAGCCAACAAAATAGCCGCTCAGTTCTCCTATAGTAGCACCTGCCGTGGCTGTTATTCCCAGCCATAGGGGATTCAAAGTTGCTCCCGCTCCAATTACAACTGCTTCCCAGGGAAGTGGGAAAAGAATGGTGACGCAGGAAAGAGATATCAAGAAAATCCCAAGGTAGCCATAAGACAGCAATTTCCCTGATTGCAGATAAGGGCGGGCAAAGAAAAAAATCGCTCCGGATGGGGCAAGAATCAAGACAAAGGCTGATATTTGGAACGATTTACGAGCTAAAATCTTCTTCTGCAGGAGTTGAATTCTGGAAGGAACAGACATCTCGCCGAAACTATACCACAGTTTTTACCGCTTCCTACCAATGGCACGCCAATTGTCTCATTTGTTATGTGAGAGAGCCAGTTCCCCCGGCGTAAACGAATTCCTCTACGTAGCTGGGCCTTTTTTGATAAAATAGCCAGTGTAGTGAGGCTAGATTTAGCCGACGAAAGAGAATGCCCAGGTAAGGAGAGCAAAAATGAAAATCACCATCGTTTATGACAATGAAGTAAAGAAAGGGGCACTGAAGGCAGATTGGGGATTCTCAGCTCTCATAGAAAGAGAAAAGGCTTCGCCGATTTTGTTTGACACCGGTAGCAGTGGCTCTATATTGCTACACAACATGAAGGAACTGGGCATTGACCCAGGGGATATAGCTACGATTGTGATCTCACATGCTCATGGGGATCATACAGGAGGGCTTTCCGATATCCTTAAGAAAAATGGAAACGCTGAACTCTATATCCCGAGCTCATTCCATACTAATGTCACAGGGAGAAAGATAACCATAGTTGGAGAAGCTATTGAAATTGCTGAGAATGTCTTTTCTACCGGAGAACTGGGAAATACAGAACAATCCTTAGCGCTTAAGGTGGATAAAGGAATATTCGTTGTAGCAGGTTGCTCTCATCCAGGTGTGGGAAACATACTCAAAGCTGCTGCAAAATTCGGCAAACCCCATGGAATCGCCGGCGGGTTTCATGGATTTCGAGACTTTAAGATTTTAGATGAACTATCACTGATTTACCCTTGCCATTGCACCCAATATAAGAGGGAGATAAGAAATCTATTTAAAGATAAGGTTGTAGAGTGTGGGGCTGGATTGGTCATCGAGCTGTAGCTTATAAACTTCCATAATCTCTTTCTCCAAATATCTTGCTTCCTATTCTAACTATGTTAGCGCCCTCTTCTATGGCAATTTTATAGGAATTTGTCATACCCATCGAAAGATACTTCATCTCTACGTTGGGTAAATTAAGCCTCTTAATCCTCTCAAATACCCTTTTAGTTTCCACAAAATAGGGCATTGAATCTGCAGGGTTGCCAAAACGAGGCCCCATGGTCATAAGCCCCATTACCTTGATGTTCTGCAGGGTGGAGATTTCTCTTACTAATCGTTCACTATTCTCTGGGAACACCCCCGATTTTTGTTCTTCTCGGCCGCTATTTATCTCAATCAATACCGGCATTACTTTGTTGACCTGACCACACCTCTTATCGATTTCCAGGGCTATTGTCAAAGAATCGACGGTTTCTATCATATCGAACGCTTCCACCGTTTTTCTTCTTACGTTATGCCTTTGGAGGGTTCCAATGAAATGCCACTTTGCTTTCCTACCAACCACTTCATATGCTCTTACTGCCTCCTGGACATAATTTTCTCCTATGATTTTCACCCCAGCCTCAACTGCCTCCAGAATCTCTTCGGGCGTCCTTGTTTTTGCTGCTGCTACCAGCTCAACTCCTTCTGGCAGTTCAGACAGTATTGTTGCAACATTTTGCCTAATGGCGGTAATCATATCTTCTATCTACGATTGGTCTTCAGTACGGTCATTGACGTTGCTTACGTTGAATTGGGCCACTGTGAGCCGCCAGGGACTCGAACCCTGAACCTGCTGATTAAGAGTCAGCTGCTCTTCCAGTTGAGCTAGCGGCCCAAGAATAAACAAATATTAGCACTGAAAAAGGGCTGAAAACAAGATTAGCGGTAAGTAAAGCTCCTCCCGCTTTTGAGGCAGGAGGAGGCAAGAATAACAATGCTCCAGGTAATTAGGCTATTGCATAAGCTATCTGAACGTTGAGTGTGATTTTTAATTCACCTGGAATTATAGGAGTCTCAGGGGGAGGCGCGGCGCCAACTTCTGCAAAAGTCCTGGGAAATTCTGGCCGATATACAGCACCCTCAGAGATATAGGTGGGCTTACCCAGCGTAACGCCAGCTAGTTCAGCTAACTGCGATGCTTTATCTCTGGCATCTTCTACTGCTTTCGCTCGTGCCTCTTCATAATATGGGGTAGGGTCATCTACACTAAAGCTTATCCCCTGAACCCGAACAAAATCACCAGCGGCTTCGACTAAGGCATCGATAACAGCGCCAGCCTTGTCTATTTCCCTTATCCTGGCAATTATCATGTTAGCCAC
>JAUWHP010000024.1 GCA_030605765.1 Dehalococcoidia bacterium | reverse complement strand
TCCCTCTGCAGCTGCTGAAGAAAATCTGAGTACCTATAGAAAATTTGGCACAACGGAGATTGGTGTTGCCATGCCGGCAATTGTAGCTGTAAAGATGGGCATGCACGGGGATGCACCCAGGGGGCTAATTGCTCCTGAGTGCCTTGATCCAACTAAATTTCTGAGGATGATGGCCGATATGGGCGCTCCTGTAAAGTTCTCCGAAACGCTTTCAAGGGAAGTATCTATTTTATGATTGGTTGGTGAAGTTAGATATAGCAACTAAAGGGGAAAAGCAAGGACTTCAATGTTGAAAAGAAAGGAAAGTTATCAATTTAGTAGATGAAAATAAAGGGGAATCACCGAATATTTGAGAAAGCTTATAAGTTATGAGACGGTTACTGGGATGGGGACCTTTAACCGATGCAATCCACCTGGTGAATTACCCCAGAATCCTGACTATTTCTATTGGGCCTGATAGTAGGACAGCTCATATGGCGGATGAATTTGTGGATATTCGTAAATAAGAAATAGCCATTTAAGTATATTGGGAAACTATGATACACACATTTCCTTGGAGCAGACCTCGGAGAATTTCACAGGACTGCCCATAGCAGCCATCATTCTTAGAAATTTAGTTGGATCAAGACACTCGGCAGCAATCACACCTCTCCCTGCATTGCCTTCCATGCACATCTTCGCTCCTACAATCGCCGGTAAAGCAACATAGATATTTGTTGCCCCGAATTTTCTATAAATCCCCAATCTTTCCTCCGGGGTTACAAAAAAGCTAGGAGTATAAGTTATTTTGTATTCCCTATATTCTCCTGACTTGGTTCCCGTTATCTCCAACGCAGCAGAGATACCAATCTTAATTGGAAGTTTGCAAGTGTTTTCATCTTCAGTGAAGAATGTATCAACAGGGTGACGTACCAACTTCAGTAAAACATCTCGTGGCGCCACTTTAACGCCTTTCACATCTATTGCTTCTGAGCTGGCAAATCCCGTCTTAATTAAAGTGCCTGCTTGTGTATCCGCTGTGTATTGGAAATCACAATACTTGATACCCTTGCCTATGAAATGTGGCAGTGTTATCGGTTCCTGGTGTTGATGGTAAACAAGTGGAATCGTGCCAACTGGATCCGGGAAAGTGTAATCTTCACACTTGGCATAGATTGGATATTTCTTGTATTCTCCATCTTCAAATACTGTGGGTTCAATTGCATAGCCCCAAAGTGCTCTAAAAGGAGACCATGTTGGCTCCCAGGCGCTAACTACCTCCGCGGAGCTTACTAGCGGTCTGCGGCCGAACCTGATGTGTATCTCCTCTACATGATCCAGTTTATCACAGGCATACCTTACTAATATGTTAGTGATTCCAGGGGAGCCCCCACAACCAACCAGGCCTGTCAAGCCAGCTTCTTTGAACTCCCTGTCAAGTTCAACTGGCCGTTTTTCTATTATCTGTGACAGGATATTATCCCTGGCCCGTATGTCCAGCAAAGTAGGTTCGCCAAAAGATGTATCCACATAGTGCGCTCCACTTCTTAAGGCAGCTCTCATTATATTAGAGCAGAATGCAGTCAAGGTCAGGTTGATAATAACATCTACTCCTTTCGCTGCTCTCTCAATGTCTTCAACCTTTGCAGCATCAAGCTTCACAGTGGTCACCTTATCGCTTTTTATTTTCTTCTTAACCTTGTTGGCTAAATCTAAGTCCATATCAGCTAAAATTATTCCCGATATATCCTTGTCCTTGGCTAAAATTGAGGCACATGGTGCTCCCTGGCCTCCAGCTCCTACTATTAATACTTTCATCTAATTACTCCTCTCCTTTATTGAAATCTTATTCTAATTCTGTCTCCGCTCTCTTCAAAATCCGAGCTATTTCCTTCTCTACATCCTCAGGAATAGGCTCAGGCTCATGAGTAGCCAGGATTTCATCAACTTTTTCCTTAGCAACCTTATCCATTGTCTTAGAACCCTTCTTCCGCCAAGCCGTAAAGGTGTTCTTATCGCTAATCTCTGGCATCCAGATTTCTTTCTTGTAGTGTTCCAAAGTGTGCTTCTCCCCCAGAAAGATGCCACCAGGACCAACTTTATCAATAACATCCAATGCCAGAGTATCATCATTCACTTCAAATCCACGGGTAAGCCTGCGAATTCCGTCTATAATTTCATTGTCTATAACCAGAAGTTCGGGTGACATGGCGTTAGATGCATCAATAGCTCCTACACCATCGATAATGTCCACCCCACCCATTAGCATAGCCGCTGTAAGATTCATGGCCCTTTCAAAGCCAGCCTGAACATCTGGAACCTTACAGTCACAGTTCCCCGAACATAGCTCGCAGGGGAGATGATAGTAATTGACTAATTGAGCCAGGGCCATATGTATAACGCCACGTTCGGGCGAACCTGGCGAATATTCCCCTGTCTTAAGGTTCGCGATTGAAGACGCACTGCCATATAGCACCGGTGCCCCGGGGTTAGCAAATTCGAGTATAACTAAGTTTCCCAAATTCTCGGCATTGTTAACAACTACAGTTCCCGCGAGCGTCGCCGGAGCCGTCTCACCTGCCAGCGGCATGGGAAAGATAACAATAGGCACACCAGCCTTGCCGTATTCTATTGCACCTTCCGTTATGCCCTTATCGTAGGTCAGAGGAGATATAGGACACGCAATCCCGGACAGAATGGGCCTTTTCTTAAGTTGCTCCTCGCCGCCGACAATCGCCGCTGCAATTTCAATGTTGTTTCGACCATCCCTTGCATTCAGCGCCTCGTGTTCAACATGCTTTTCTGTGTTTCTTAGAACTGTAACAAGCCCGGTTAAACCTTGCATAGCTGCTGGTACATCACTGGGAGTCACCGACGGCCAGACGACGTGAACATTACTAAGATAATCTGCTATCCTGGTCCAACGAGCAAGATCTTGGTTTGTCGAAGTTCTACGTTCTCCCGTTTTCCAATCTATTATGCAAGGTGGAGACCCACCTGTCGTAAAATGTATTTCCCCTTTATTCAATACAAAATCACGCTTTGGATTTCTAGCACAATATTCTATAGTTCTCGGAGCCTTTCTTAACGCTTCTTCAACCAGATTTCGTGGAATAATTGCATGATTTTTCCCATAATCAACTTTTGCTCCAGCTTCCTTCAAAATATTAAGAGCCTTATCACTCATAACTTTCACGCCGGTGCGTTCCAAAACTTCCAGCGAAGCATTATGAAGGGCTTCTATCTCATCGCCTGACAAAAATTGTATTCTGGGTTTACTCATTATTCAAATCCTCCCTTTCCAATTTTGGATTCTATATAATAACATCTGTCGCCGTATTCCTTTTCTCCTTCTCCTATTACAAAACATATATCATATTCGCTAACGGGGTGAAAACATCCATCCCCCTCGCCGCGGTAATTCTGCGAGGCATTGCAACTGTTAGCTCTGGATCCACTATTGCCACATCATTAAATAGTTTACCGTATCTCCTATGGTCTGAGAAACGCGGAGCTATACTGCAGGAAAATGCCTCTGGGGTTTGCATCATCTCGTAGCTGTTTCCACACTATTTGACAAAGAGCCCGTTCGCCGGGCCCCCTTAGGTCTAGAGCAACTTTCTTAACCGCCTTCCGTGTGATAAGATAAGTGGCCGAGGGAGTTACTATTCAAACAGTCCGATGCGCATTGATATACTGTGTCTTTTCCCTGAGATGTTTGTATCGCCGTTTAACCAAAGCATTGTTAAGCGAGCTAAGGAGCAAGGGTTAATCGATATCATGGTCCATAATATTCGTGACTACACTCATGATAGACATCACACGGTAGATGACTATCCTTATGGAGGTGGGCCTGGCATGGTGCTCAAACCTGAGCCTGTTTTTGAGGCAGTGGCAGCAGTAAAGCAACAGCTTAACATCAATGAAATTCCTATTATTTTACTCACTCCTCAGGGCAGGCTTCTTAACCAACGAGTTGCCCGAGAGCTAACTCTCCATTCTCACCTCATGTTGATATGCGGCCATTACGAGGGCGTGGACGAGAGAGTACGCAGCCACTTGGCGACTGATGAAATTAGCATCGGCGATTATGTGCTTAGCAGTGGTGAATTAGCCGCTATGGTGATGGTGGAGGCCATAGTCAGGTTTATACCAGGGGTGCTCGGTTCACCTATGTCAGCGAATAGCAATTCTCATAGCGACAGACTCTTGGAATATCCGCAATACACAAGGCCCCAGGTATATCGAGGTTGGTCAGTGCCCGCGATCTTGCTTTCGGGAAATCACAGTGAAATTGCTTGCTGGCGACGACACCAAGCCATTTTACGAACGGCCAACCGGCGCCCCGATCTAATAGGAAAAGCAACTCTCTCAGATAAGGAGAAAGAATGGATATCAGAGAACTCATCAAACCCAGAATAAACCCCAATATCCCACAAATTTCCCCCGGCGACACAGTCAAGGTTAGTTTGAAGATTATTGAGGGAGATAAGGAGCGGCTTCAACACTTCCAAGGGACGCTGATCAGGATGAGAAAGGGTGTTGATGGCGGAAGCTTCACCGTAAGGCGTGTCACTTACGGTGTTGGAGTAGAGCGCACTTTCCCCCTGCAATCTCCTCTAATCCAAAGTGTAGAGGTACTCAGACACGGCAAAGTGCGCCGTGCTAAGCTTTATTACATGCGTGGGCTTAGCGCTAAACAAGCTCGACCCAAAGAAAGGCGAGAAAAGGTAACTGAACAGGACACCCGCCAAGAAGAGGAAACAGAGCCCTCTGATCAGATACTAGATTCCAGTATCTAAGATCTAAAAGTTCGGCGGGGATAATTCTGAAATTGTTTAGGGTTTAGGATTGAAGTATGCTGAAGTTGCGGTTAACTTCCCTGGAAGCCGCTCTACGTTCTGTTATGCTATTCCGCCACAGCTAAACATTGATGTTGGGCAGGCAGTATGGGTTCCTTTTGGCTCTAGAATTACCCAGGGTGTTGTTGTTGAGCTATCTGGCCGGCCATCAGTTGAGGCAACTAAAGAAGTAGCTAAACTCATCACGGATTACCCACCGCTCTCCTCTATACAAATCAGGCTTGCCCGATGGATAAGCAAACATTATTTTTCCTCTTTGTTTGATGCTGTTGCTCTGATGCTCCCTCCCGGCTTTGAGCGCAAGTTTATCAGCTATTTTCACCTGGCGAAGCCTGAAAATGATTTGCCACCGCTCGCTCCAGAGCAAACAAAGGCTCTTCACTTCATAAAAGAAAGAGTGAAGGTAAGCTTAAGGGAACTGGAGAGAAAATTCGGTATGAAGCAGGCGAGACGAATCACTGAACAGCTTCTCCACTCTCACCTCATCGTGAAGAGCCAGGAGCTTCAAAAGGCTAAGGTGAAGCCGAAAACAATTCCTCATGCCAGGTTAATAGCTAGCAGGAAGGAGATTGGGAATGAAATGGTTCGGCTGAACAAAGCTAGAGCCTATAAACAAGCAGCGCTGGTGGAATTTTTGAGAAAACAAACTCAACCTATTGCTGTTAGTGAAATAAGGAGGTGTCTTAATTGCTCTCTTGAGACTATCAAGGCGTTGGAAAAGCGCCACTTGCTTGCCATAGAGTTGGTTAAGGCCAGACGCGACCCACTATCTCATCTTAAACTCAAACCTACTGCGGCACTGGTTCTCACTGCGTCACAACAAGCTGCCTGGAAATCGATACAAGGTAATTGGAACCATGACACCTCCTCCGTTTTTCTTCTCTTTGGGGTTACCGGTAGTGGCAAAACCGAGGTTTATTTGCGAGCTTTAGCCCATGTTATTGCCATGGGTAAGCGGGGTATCTGCCTTGTACCCGAAATTGCCCTCACACCACAAACAGTAGAGAGATTTGCCAATCGTTTTCCCGGGCGTGCAGGGATATTGCATAGTGGCCTGTCCCTGGGTGAGCAGTTCGATGAATGGCAAAGGATAGAGGAAGGGAAATACGATGTAGTTATCGGGCCAAGAAGTGCTCTATTCGCTCCTCAACCCAATTTAGGGCTTATCATAATTGATGAAGAATATGAATGGACATATAAACAGGAGGACAAATCTCCTCGCTACCATGCTCGGGATGTAGCTCTTAAATTGGCTGAACTCACTGGCGCTGTTGTTATCTTAGGTAGTGCCACACCTGATATCGCAAGCTTTCACAAAGCGCAACTGGATATTTACCACCTGGTAGAGCTAAAGGAAAGGATTACTCCTCACGGTTATTCACCCCTCCCCAGAGTAAACATAGTAGACACGAAGGAGGAACTCAAAGCCGGGAATACAAGCTTATTTAGCCGCCCCTTGTTAACAGCTATGAAGGAAACTTTAATGCGCAATGACCAGATAATCCTTTTTCTCAATCGCCGCGGCACAGCCACTTTTATTCAGTGCCGCAATTGTGGCTTTGTCTTCCGCTGCCCGCGCTGCTCCATAGCCCTTACCTACCACTCAGTGGAGAGGAAACTAACCTGCCATCGTTGCCATTACGCCATCCCTCTGCCTCAGACCTGCCCTCAATGCTTCAATCGCCGTTTAAGGTTTCTAGGCATTGGCACTCAGCGAGTAGCAGATGAAGTAAGGCGACTCTTCCCAAAGGCAAGGCTACTCAGGTGGGATAGAGATGCAACTAGCAAGAGATACGCTCATGAGGAACTGCTAGCTGACTTTCGCGAGCATAGAGCGGACATACTTATTGGCACTCAGATGATAGCCAAGGGATTAGACTTACCTCAGGTGACCTTAGCCGGGATAATAAATGCCGATACAGGCCTCAACTTACCTGATTTTCGAGCTGGCGAACGCACCTTCCAGCTTTTATGCCAAGTAGCTGGCAGGGCCGGGCGTGGGCGTAAAGCAGGGGAAGTTATCATCCAGACATATTCGCCTGAGAACTACGCCATTCAGGCTGCTGCCAAACATGATTATAGAGGATTTTATAATCAAGAAATAAGCTATCGACGCCAATGTAATTATCCCCCCTTTAGCCACTTCACCCGCTTGGTATATAGCCACACCAATAACGACTTATGCCGCCGCGAAGCAGAGAAAATGAGTCAAATTATCATTAATGAAAAAAGGAGCAGAGGACTGACAGACTTAAGCTTGATTGGCCCTGCGCCGGCTTTTGCCGCCAGGATAAGAGGAAAATATCGCTGGCAGCTTATCCTTCGAGGCTCTGACCCTCCACAGGTTTTAGCAGAGATGACTCTGCCCCAGGGCTGGATTGTAGATGTTGACCCTGTGGGTACAATATAGCCCTGAACACAAAAAGGAAAACTCGTGAGCTAAGGTAGTGTAATATGAAAGTATTGGGCATCATGGGTAGCCCCAGGAGGCACAGTAACACAGAGATCCTTCTTGACAGCGCATTGGCAGGCGTCAAGGAGATGGGAGTGGAGGTTGAAAAGGTGGCAGTTTCGGAACTCAAAATCCATCCGTGTATGGAAATATATGCCTGCCGTAAGGAAGGCATATGCTCAATCAAGGATGATATGCAGTGGCTTTATGGGAAACTTCTGGAAGCTGATCACATAGCATTTGCCTCGCCTATGTTCTTCTATGGCCTTACCAGCCAGGCAAAGGCAATAGTAGATAGATGTCAGGCACTCTGGGTTAGAAAGCATGTACTAGATATGGGGACGGAGGATAGTCGCATACGGAGAGGAGTGTTCATCTCGGTTGGTGCCACTAAGGGTGAAAAACTCTTTGATGGTGCAGTGCTCACGGTAAAATATTTCTTCGATGCCGTTGGTGTGAAATATGCTGGAGACCTGCTAATCAGGGGGATTGATTACGAAGCTCAAATTAGAGATCACGGTATGGCTTTGCAAGGTGCCTTCCGCCTTGGGCAGCAGCTTGTGTGCCCAGATACCACACAGTGATTCAGCGACTCGTATCTCCGAACTGGTGGATGTTACGGGCTTATCATTTTCAGTAATCAACAATTTGACTATGCTATTTTCCAAGAATAAGATTGGTGCTTGGTTTTATTCCCCAGTCTTTAGACGGAGGCTAAATAGATGGATGACATTTTATTAAGCATTAGCCAGCTAAGCGTAGCGGTAGAGGACAAGGAAATCCTACATGGTGTGGATATGGTAATTAGAAAAGGCGAAACTCACGCTCTATTCGGTCCTAATGGCAGCGGAAAAAGCACCCTGCTCATGGCAATAATGGGATTCCCCAGATATCAGGTAATCAAAGGCAACATCGCTTTCAAAGGCAAGGACATAACCAACTTGCCACTGGATGAAAGAGCTCGTCTGGGGATTGGCATGTCTTTCCAGCGGCCACCGGTGGTGAGAGGTGTAAAAGCACTCGATATAGTTGCCGCCTGCCTTAAAGGGCAAGGAAACCAGGAGAGCATTGACAAACTAGCTGAGGAAGCTAACATGGCAGATTTTCTGGGTAGGGAGATAAACTACGGATTTTCTGGTGGAGAGATAAAGCGCTCTGAGTTGATGCAACTTCTGGCGCAAAAACCCGAACTCAGTTTATTGGACGAGCCTGAATCCGGAGTTGACCTGATAAATATAGCCCTCATAGGCGAATTGATAAATGAGCTGCTGGAAAAGAACCACCTGATACGCGACCGCAAACACGCTGGACTCATCATCACCCATACGGGTCATATTCTGGATTATGTTAACGCACGGACTGGTTATGTCATGATTGAAGGCAGGATAATCGGTGAAGGCGACCCTCACGAAATTCTGGCGACTATCAAGGAGAAGGGCTACAAAAAGTGTATCGAATGCGCGAAATAAAATCCCCCAAGACATATAGAGATAAAGCTAAGGCAGCATCAGCCAAAGCAGCAGCGCTTGGCGAAGATGTAGATGTAAGCGCTTATGTTAGCTCAGCCGAAGAACAGCCATACCAGGATGACCCATCGAAGCTTCCCACCAAAACCAAAGAGGATATGCTCAAGGTGGGAATCATTCTGGATGACACGAACCAAAGGTCAGGAACCTATATTCAGATGGACAACTCACCGGTTCATAGTTCAAGCGGCCAAGCGGGCATAGAAGTGATGGCAATCAGCCAGGCCTTAGAGAAGCACGATTGGTTAGCAGACTACTGGTGGCGGGCGGTAGCTGTGGATACCGATAAATATACCGCCAACGTGGAGCTGAGTCAGCATAGCGGTTACTTCATCAGAGCCCTGCCCGGCTATAAAACCATTTACCCGGTTCAGTCTTGTCTCTATCTGATGAAAGCGCGACTAGCTCAGAACGTGCACAATATCATCATTGCTGAAGAGGATTCAGAGTTACATATCATTACAGGCTGCGCTGCCGCTTCCAGTAAGGAAGCTGGGCTGCATCTTGGTGTATCCGAGTTTTATCTAAAGAGAGGAGCCAAGGTTACTTTTACCATGATACATAGCTGGAATCCAGAGGTAGCAGTGCGCCCCCGTACCGGGATAATTGTTGAAGAAAATGCTGTATTTCTTAGCAACTATGTAATTATGAAGCCAGTTCACTCGCTACAAACGAACCCTGTAGCAAGATGCATCGGGGACAATGCGGTGGTTAGATTTAACAGCATCCTGGTTGCGCCACCTGAATCAAACATAGATCTGGGCTCTCGAGTGTTTCTCAACGCCAAGGGTGCAAAGACAGAAATTATATCACGAGCTATAACCACTGGGGGCAACATTATCGCCCGGGGTTATATAGAAGGTAACGCTCCCAATGTAAAGGGCCACCTTGAATGTCGGGGGCTGATTTTGAAGGAGGGGGGGGTGATTCATGCCATACCTGAGCTTAAAGGTAATCTAGCTGGCGTTGACTTATCCCATGAGGCAGCGGTGGGCAAGATAGCTGAGGAAGAAATAGAATATCTAATGGCGCGAGGGTTAACTCGAACTGAGGCTACAGCCACCATCGTCAGGGGCTTTCTCAGGGTAGATATTGAGGGACTACCACCGATGCTCAATACTGCATTGCAACGAGCTGTTGAGGCCAGCGAAAAGGACATTATGTAGATAAAACTATCCAGGAGGTGAGAAATGAACCTTAAGGCTCTATATAAGTTAAGTTATGGCCTGTATGTAGTAAGCTCAAAAAGGGGGAATAGGCTTAATGGGCAAATCGCCAACACCGTGTTTCAGGTAACTTCTGAGCCGCCTACCATCGCTGTTAGCATCAACAAAAACAATTTAACGCATGAGTTTATCAGGGAAAGCAAGGTGTTAGCGGTATCAATTCTCTCCCGCGATACGCCGCTCTTTTTCATTGGCCATTTTGGCTTCAAATCAGGCAGAGATATAAATAAATTTGAGGGCATTAATTATGAAATAAATGAAACTCAAGCACCCGTGCTTACTGACAACACCCTCGCTTACCTGGAAGCCAGGGTGACACAAGAACTGGATGTAGGAACGCATACCATTTTTATAGGGGAACTCGTGGGAGCGAATGTTGTGAAAGAAGGTGAACCTATGACTTATGCTTATTATCACCAGGTCAAAAGAGGCACCACCCCCAAGAGAGCTCCCACATATATTGAAGAGGTAAAGGAGGTAACAGCAAAAGTGACAAAATACAAGTGTACCGTCTGCGGCTACATATATGATTCTGAAAAAGGCGACCCCGATGGCGGGATAAAACCTGGGACTCCTTTTGAGGAGATACCTGTTGACTGGGTATGCCCTGTGTGTGGGGCTGCCAAAAGTGAGTTCGAAAAAATAGAAGAGGAGTGATGGCATGACAATGATAGAGAACCTGAGCAAAGAACAGTTAGAAGGGATATTGGAAGCCACTCAGGACATCACGGAAATAAAAGGAATACAGGGGGAAAAGAGACTGTTAGAATATTCAATGGGGGTAGGATGAAAGCAAGAGAGATAAAACCTGGAATATATTGGGTTGGAGCAGTTGATTGGGACAGACGGCTGTTTGATGCTCTAATACCGCTGCCCGACGGTACTAGCTATAATTCATATCTGCTTAAGGGTGGTGATAAGGTAGCGCTCATTGACGCGGTAGATCCTCCTATGGAGGGTGTGTTGCTAAATCGCCTGAGCCAACTTGGAGTTGAGAGTATAGACTACGTTATCGCAAGTCATGCCGAGCAGGACCATTCGGGTTCTCTACCCCGAATATTGGAGATTTACCCTAATGCAAAGCTTGTGACCACGCCCAAATGTAAAGGGATGCTTATAGACCTCCTCATGATTCCAGAGGAGAAATTTATCACGGTCAACGATAAAGAGACCATTTCACTGGGGGATAAAACTTTAGAATTTATCCATGCTCCCTGGGTGCACTGGCCAGAGACTATGCTTACGTATTTGCAGGAAGACAAGGTGCTTTTCCCCTGTGACCTTTTCGGCTCTCATCTGGCTGCCACAGATTTATATATAACCGATGAAGGGAAGGTCTATGAAGCAGCCAGGAGATATTACGCTGAAATAATGATGCCCTTCCGTATCAACATTCAGAAACATCTGGAGAAGATAAAGGATTATGAAATCGATATTATTGCTCCCAGCCACGGTCCTATATATAACAAGCCAGCTCTCATTCTGAAGGCATATCGGAGTTGGGTATTCGACCCACCAAGAAACATAGTGGTCTTGCCCTACATTTCCATGCATGGCAGCACCCAAAAGATGGTAGAACATCTTGTCGAAGCTTTAGCTGAAAGAGGTGTTACTGTAAAGCAATTCAACCTATCTGTAACAGACATAGGAAAACTGGCTATGGCACTGGTGGATGCAGCTACTATGGTCATCGGCACCCCCACTGTGCTGGTTGGCCCGCACCCCAATGTTGCTTATGCCGCATTTTTGGCTAATGCCCTGAAGCCCAAACTTCAGTTTGTTTCTATAATTGGCTCCTATGGTTGGGGCAGCAGGGCTGTGGAACAGCTCGGAGGAATGATCCCTAACCTGAAAGTGGAGGTGCTGGGGCCTGTTATGAGCAAAGGATTTCCCAGGGAAGCGGATTTCAAGGCCCTGGATAGCCTGGCTGAAACCATTGCACAGAAGCACAAAGAACATAACTTTGCTTAACAGTCTTAGAAAGGAGGAGATGAGAAAATGAAGTTTGGAGATATTGTAAAAAACATGGATGCTGAGGGGAGGGAAAAACACGTCCCGGTAATCGAAATTGGCAAGGGACGCCGTAGAGACGACGTGGATGTTGTCCGGGTAGTTGTAGGAAGAGATGTGCCGCATCCTAATACCGCAGAACACCACATCGCATGGATAGAGCTTTACGGGGTGAAGAAAGATGGGCAGCCAATTGACCTTGGTCGAGCTGATTTTGCACCTTCTTATACCAATCCTAATGCCAGGTTTCAGGTGCCTGTTAAGGAATTCAAGGCTTTCTGTGCACTCTCTTATTGCAACATTCATGGTGTATGGCAAAACTGCGTGGAAATTTAGGGACACTAAGCCGCAGGCAACAGGAATTCGTCAGGTGACAAGGGAAGGAGGAGGTAATAATATGTAGACTCAGCAAACAGGTAATATGAGAGCAGCGAAGTTCAAGTAGAGGAGGTACAAATGGAAGATGTAAGAGAACAGGTAATTAGCCTTCCCCGGCTAGGTGAGCGAGCACCAGCTTTTGAAGCAGTAACTACCCATGGGGTGCTTAAGCTGGAGGAACTCAAATGAAGGCAGCGTAAGGTATACAATTGTATTTCGGAGATTAAGTGAGTGTGGCAGTATTGAAGATACGTACTTTGCCTGACCCAGTATTAAGGCAAAAAGCCAAAAAAGTAACTAAAATTGATGGCTCGGTTCAGAAGCTAATCGATGATATGATTGATGCCATGCACACTAATGCAGGGGTAGGTTTGGCTGCTCCACAGGTAGGAGTATCGCTGCGGGTAGCGGTTATTGAGATGCCAGGAGAGGAACTTATCACTCTGATTAATCCTGAAATAGTAAAAAGACAAGGCGAGAAAGTGGTCCAGGAGGCATGTTTATCTGTTCCGGGCTATCAGGGGGAAATTAATCGAGCAGTGACAGTTAAAGTCAAGGCACAAGACCGACAGGGTAAAGAATTTCGCCTTAAAGGTGAGGGACTTCTAGCCCAAGCCTTAGAACATGAAATAGACCACCTCAACGGCATTGTGTATGTTGACCACATAGAAGGGCCGGATAAGCTATGGAAACTATCTGAGCAGCTATAGGGACTTTGATTTAACCGAATGTTGAAACGTCTGAAATCTACGGGACTTCATAAAGTATCTTTTGTTGCCCCCTAGGTCATTTAGCCTTAACCTTGCGCCTAAAATAATAAATGCCACAGCCTAGAAGCAGCAGTACTATAACCCCCACAGTTAACACTATGTGAGAACCGGTTCTTGGCGAGACAGTTTCTATTCTTTCGCCTCCTTCCCCTGTTGATACTAGAATGCGCATATAGTAATTTACTACCAGAAAGTCTTTGTCTTCGGGCGTAATGCTCAGCCATATCTCCCAATTCTTACCTGCCCACTCTTGCTGTGGCGGAATGGCTACTTTTACCTTTGCTTTAGCTGCAGAATTGGCCCGCACTTCAACCTGGTGGGGAAAGCTGAGCCAGGTGCTATTAGGAAATTCAGCCCTTTCCGGTCTTCGCTCCGATTCTTCAGGGTTATGAGTAGTTAACATAAAAGTATGGCTTATATCGTCCTTGTTGTGAATAGTCAGGTTGAATTCGGCTACCTGGCCTGGAGATAAATTATCTATTTCTACCTCAGGAGGAGAAACGCTGAAACTCCAGGCCAGAACAGGAGAGGGTAAAAGAGAAACCACTAAGGCAACAACGAACCAGATGTATTTGTGCTGCCGCATCATCAGGCTGCCACGGCGTTTATGGTAACAGTAATCTTCATTTCCCTCCCACCATAGAAATATCCCACATCGTCCGTAGTGAAATCAGCTTCAGGCGTTAATAGTTTCAGCCCGAATTGTTTGTTATCACCGTTGCCTATGAGTCTTATTGGGTCTTCATTCGCCTTTTTCATCTGGGTGTCAATTGTAGTGATAAGGGTATAACTATCTGCGTCATCATACGCTATGTGGTACCACAATACGTATGTATTTTTGGCATTATCTCCATCATCGCTGAGCGTCCACTTCGTAGCAGGATTATCAACCCATACAGCATCTTCACCCTCAATGTGAATGTCTACGGCACAATTACCACTATTAGTTGTGGTACACCAAGTTGGATTTGTCATATACTCTGTGTTTGGCTCTACATCTCCTATATTCCACTCTGTTGGTTCCAGCGTAATTTCTATGTACTTATCAGTGAGAATGGTGATAGTTATTGTGCCATTATCTTCAGCTAGCGCTGGCGAACAAGAGATCAAAGCGAGGATAACAACTAATATGAAGCTTATTACTCGCATGTTCACTATATCCTGCTATCTTACTCAACTGAGCATATAATTTGTTACCACGCTAAGCGACCACACCGCTTATGGTGATAGTGGTTTTCATTTCCCCACCCTCATTGAAATATTCAACTCCGTCTTTAGTATAATCAGCTGGAGGAACTTCTAGTTTCAATCCAAATTTCCTCGCATTGTCTCCACCCGGTCCAAGATTAGGAGTAAATAAATCCCCAAATCCGTTTTCGTCTTTTTTGATAAGCGTATAGCTGCTTTCATCTGTTTTCTCATACCATAGTACGTATTTTTGCGTGCCATTACTCCCATCGCTGCTCAATTCCCACTTATATGCATCAGGATCATCAACCCATACGGCATCTTCGCCTTTGATATAAGTATCCACTTCACAATTACCGTTGTTAGTTATAGTGAAATGGTCCTTTTGTGTATTCTTCTCCTCTTCTGGCCCCATAATGCCCGTTTCCCAATTTGGAGGATTCAATTCTATTTCTATAACCGTCTTCGTAGTCATAGTGATAGTAATAGTTTCACTGTCGCTTGCCAGAGCTAGCACTGGCAAAGAAGGGATTAAAGCCAGGAACATAACTAATGCGATGCTGACAATTCGAACGCCCATCTGCCTTACCAGTTTACACGGTAGTGTCATAGCCTTTATCACCCAAGGCAAATTTACTTGGATAGCAGCCCGATTGGCAGGACCCACCTGCCATACACTGCATTTAGCACTATAGCTGCTGAGGCATAAACAGCAGCAGCACCACAAATGATGCCCTCTACCCCGGCAATTTTAGCAGAAACAACACCAAAGAAATGCCCTGCAAGCAGCCAGAATAATATGGTTAATGTGGCAAACACGAATTGCATTGTGCCTAGCACCATTTTCTCACAAATCTGAATTTAAACTGCCGTGTTCTTCCCTAACTTGCTGCTTTATGGCCAACCTTTTGCTTGAGTTCCTCCACACAAGCTGGGTTCTCAATAGTGGTTAAATCCCCCACAGCCTCATTCTTTGCCAGGCTTCTCAGGATACGACGCATAATCTTCCCGCTCCTGGTCTTCGGCAAATCCGTGGCAAATATTATTTTGTCTGGCCGGCATGTTGGCCCCAATACCTTACCCACATGGCTTCTTATTTCCTTGGCCAGTTCATCTGAGCCCTCTCCTTCCTTAAGCCTGACGAAAGCCCACGGAACCTGGCCTCTGATTTCATCCGGAGCTGGAACCACAGCAGATTCTGCCACAGATGGGTGACCACCTATAGCATTCTCTACCTCAGCGGTGGAAAGCCTGTGGCCGGCGACTTTCATTACATCGTCCACCCTGCCAGTGAGGCGAAAGAGCTTTTCTTTTGGCATCCTTGCTCCGTCGCTAGTATAATAAGCCTCGTTGCCATATTGAGACCAGTAATTAGTTTTGTACGTTTCAGGGCTCTTGTAGACACCTCTGAGCATGCCCGGGCCAAATGATGGCCTTTGGACTAAGTAGCCTCCTTCATTTAAGCCTACAGGCTTGCCCCCTTCATCAAGGATTTCATGTCTGGTTCCGGGAAAGCTCCTCCCAGCAACACAAGGGATAAATGGTCCTACGCCAGGCAGAGCGTTAATCAATGTCCCGCCTGTTTCAGTTTGCCACCAGGTATCGATTATAGGACATCTCCCGCCACCGATGGTGTTGAAATACCACATCCATGCCTCTCTGTTGATTGGCTCACCCACAGTAGCCAACAAGTGAAGGCTGCTCAGATTATGCTTCTTTGGCCACTCATCTCCCCAGCTCATAAACATTCTTATCGCCGTTGGTGCCGTATAGAAAGCAGTGACGCCGTAGTTCTCGATTATTTGCCACATTCTATCTGGCTCAGGATAGTTTGGGGCTCCTTCGTAAAATATTTGGGTGGCACCCACAGAGAGTGGGCCATAGCAGTTATAGGTATGACCAGTAACCCAACCGACATCGGCGGTGCACCAGAATACATCCTCATCATGGATATCAAAATCCCACTTTGTAGTCCAGTATGCCTGCGTCATATAGCCACCTGTAGTATGTATAACCCCCTTTGGATTACCAGTAGTTCCGCTGGTATACAGGATGTATAATACGTCTTCGCTATCCATCACCTCGGGCTTATAATAAAGAGGGGCATCTTTCATTAGCTCGTGCCACCAATGGTCCCTGCCCTCAGCCCATCTCACCTCCCCACCTGTCCTTTTGAATACTATTACGTTCTCTATGGTAGTTCCTTCCACTGCCTTGTCTGCATTGTCCTTCAAATTTACTGGGCGGCCACGGCGGTAATAGCCATCGCAGGTGACTAAAGTTTTGCTCTCAGCGTCAATTATTCTGTCTTTAAGTGAATCAGAGCTGAAGGCAGAGAAGACAACGCTGTGCGGCGCTCCAATACGAGCGCAAGCCAGCATGGCTATCTGGACTTCTGGAATCATCGGTAAATAGATGCTAACTCGGTCTCCTTTCTTAACGCCGAGACTCTTCAGTACATTGGCGAATTTGTTGACCTCACGGTAAAGGTCATAATAGGTCAGTACTTTAGCCTCTTCATCAATAGGCTCTCGCACTCCTATTATTGCTGCCTTGTTCCTCCGCCAGGTCTTAACATGCCTATCTAAACAATTATAACTAGCATTTAGCTTGCCACCAATGAACCACTTGAAATAGGGTGGCTCCCATTTATAAGCTTCATCCCATTCCTTATACCAATCCAGCCCCTCACGAGCCCGCTCTGCCCAGAATGCCACTGGATCCCTGGCCGCTTCCTCATATATCGATTCATCACTTATCCAGGCTCTTTTCTTCATCTCCTTACTGGGCCAATATACATCTTCTTCCGCGGGATCTTTCACAATCCACTTAGCTGCTTCTGTCACCAGTTCACCTCCAGATTTCTTTTTCGTTCATGATAACATGGCAATCAAGGGCTTCACAAAACGCCTTGTTTGAACAGGTATACTCAGAGTGGCAATGAGGTCGTGTTTAACAACCTCCTCGATGGCCAAATTCACCCAGTTTCGTTTCCAGTTCTCTCTGCCTTAAAGCTACTGTTAAATCTCCTCGGGTTCTTTCTATAATGCCTCGCGTAGCATCCGTAGTTCTCCTTAAGCCATGAGTAACAGCTTCAGGAAAATCCATAGCCATTAACACCCCATGAATATCATCCATCGTAGCAAGCAACTCCCCACAGCGAGAAAAATCTCCCTGCCTCAAACTATCTAAGATGTAGCGCCTTAATTCGCCTACAGCCTCGCCCAGACCATTAAGATAGGCAGCGTAACTAATGTGTAATTTCTCAGGTTTGGGGAAAGGTTCCTCGTTAATCAAAGCCAGGGTAATACTTGCCTCAGAGAATTCCTTTTGTGCATCATGGACAAAACCTGAGTGAAGCAGTTCACTATGCTCGCTGAGGTCATGGTTTATATCCTGGACCAGCCTGCAAGCTGAATCGAGAAGCTGTTTAGCTTTGTCTTGTTCTTGGTGATGCAGGGCACGTATGGCCCGGGCGCTGTATTGGATTACCTGGCGGCAAAGGCGTAGGGTTTGCTCCCGTGCCTCATCCTCACCCACAAAGTAAGAGCGAATATTCGTAGCGATAGCTTTCAAATCTTCCACTGGCTTTGACATCTACTATTCAATCCACTTTCCTGAATGAATCCTTTTCTCCTGGGTGAGTTTAGCTCATTCCCATTTTTGCCACCAGTATTTTCGTAGCTCCTTTGATATCTTCCTTACTGAGGATAGCGCTGATTACAGCCACAGAATTGGCGCCTGCAGCCATGACCTGACTGATGTTATTTTCATTGATGCCACCAATAGCTACCAAAGGAGAAGATACCGCTTGCCTGATTTGCTTCAGTCTATCTACTCCGACTACAGTAGCATCTCTCTTTGTCGTCGTAGGAAACATAGAGCCCACAGCGATATAATCTGCTCCTTCATTTTGCGCCTTCACCGCTTGCGATACTGTGTTGACGGAGCAGCCAACTACTTTGTCTACAGGCAATTCTCGTCGGATGATAGGCAGAGGCAAATCTCTTTGCCCTATATGGAGCCCGTCGGCGTCAACAGCCAGGGCTAAATCAAGGTAATCATTGATTATAAATAGGGTATCAGATTTGCTACAAAGGGCTTTAATTTTTTGGGCTATGGGCAACAATTCTGCTTTGCTACCTTGTTTATCGCGAAGCTGGATAACCTTACCACCGCCCTGGATAACCTGCTTGGCAATCTCCTGTTCGTTTTTGCCAGCTAAAATTTGCCTATCCAGGATAACATAAAGCCCAGTTAGTCGTCTTATTTTATCCTGGCGCAATACCCTGGACATCAATTGTTGCTCCAGAGTATAAAGGGTGAAGCGCAGTTGCTCAAATTTGACTGAATGCAGCACCGGGCTTATCTGCGGCAACTTAGCCAGCTCCTCTATTGTGCGTAGGGATTGCTCTGCTCTTTTAGCGTTGGCCGTAATCACACTGGGCAAGTCTCGCTGAGACTCACCCAAACCCTCTCCCTCGAAGGGAGAGGGCAGGGTGAGGGTTGCGCCAACATCATGTTCTGCATTCCTGTGGGATAGAAGCTTTATGCCCAATAATTTAGTTTCCTCAGCTAAATTATGGCGCAGATTTTTAAATTGTTGAGTTAATGTCGAGTCATCAAGAATATAGCGGGCAATATCTTCAAGAAGACGCAAGCCTTCGCTTGCACGGTTAAGGTTAGCGTCCACAATACGCAATTCCTGGAGAGGCATTGGCATAGAGAATATTAGCACAAATTAGAAAAACTCGTAATATCAAGCTCCGTACTTAGCCTGGTTTGACTATCAATAACTCTGCTACTTATACTTCAATATCTTGGAGGGGTGACCGAGTGGCCGATGGTGGCGGTCTTGAAAACCGTTTTCGCTTTCAAGCGAACGTGGGTTCGAATCCCACCCCCTCCGCTGAGCCCGTATCTGACTCGCTCTCTACAAGAATTCACCATCCAATGAAGTTATTCAAGCATTAGTGTTATTTCATATACATTCGTGTGATATGCAGCAGGAATATATTTCTAGCGAAAACACTTCGTATAGAAATGAGTAGGCGAAATTACGAGTATGAGCCTTTGATAGTTTAGTTTAAG
>JAUWHP010000017.1 GCA_030605765.1 Dehalococcoidia bacterium | reverse complement strand
CGCTTCAAGCCTTCCCGCTCTCTCTAAACCACCATCAAGCATCCATCCTCCAACAGCTCCAGCGGAAAACCAGTTCCCTGAATTCATCTAACACCTGGTCGGGGTGAGAGGATTTGAACCTCCGACCACCTGAACCCCATTCAGGTGCGCTACCAGGCTGCGCTACACCCCGTTGTTCTACTCCCCATATAATATGCTATCATAGTGAGGTTGCCAAGGCAACGAGAGCGCTAAATACACAGGTTTGTGATTCTTGAGCAAGAAGAATACGGGTGTTGAACCCAAACACGTTCCTACCAAACGCCAGCTTTCCAAATGGCAGCGTCAGGCAAGAATGCGGAAAATTATACTAATCGGCGCCGCTGTTTTCTTTGCCGGCATCATAGGTTATATAAGCTACGGATACTACAATGACAAAATAAAGCCCATGAGGCAGACTGTGATAGAGGTAAATGATACTTCGTTTAGTATGGGGTATTATATGGAAACCCTCGAGGTTTACGCCAAGAATGTTGAGCCAAACCAGGTTTATTACATGGCTGACATGGTGGCTAACCAAATTATCCAGGATGAGTTAATCAAACAAGGAGCGGAGAGTTTGGAAATAGAAGTTAGCCCTCAGGAAGTAGCTGAACAAATAGAAGAAAATAAATTGCCGGATGAAGAGGTATATAAAGATATAGTGGCTCTCAGTTTACTAAGAGAAAAGCTACAAGAATACTTCGCTTCGCGGCTACCTGATACAATGGAGCAGGCACATGCTCAAGTGATGCTTGTGGAAAGCCAGGAAGCAGCCGATGATGTGATGGCTAAAATTGAAAACGGTGGTAACTTCACCGCTTTAGTTGAAGAGTTTTCCTGTAAACCCACCACTGAAGGTGATTTGGGCTGGCTGCCTCAAGGACTAATGCCTAATTCCCTTATTGGAGATGCTGCCTTTAGCACTGACGCTGGCAAGGTAAACAAGGTTGAGGATGGGCCAGTAATCAAAAACATTGGCTATTGGCTTACAGAGGTTACCGATAAAGATGAGGAAAAGGGGATAAAGGTCAGGGCAATATTGCTAGGCAGCAAACAAGAAGCTGATGAAGTTAAAGCCGAACTGAGCCATGAGAATTTTGCTGAGTTAGCCGACGCGCACTCTCAATATAAAGGTGGCGAAGATGGTGGTGAGCTTGGCTGGCTCAAAAAAGGAGATATGAACAGCGAAGCCTTTGATGAGGTAGTTTTCAACCTTCCCTTGGCTGAGATAAGCGAACCAATTCAAGATAAATCGGTTCAGACCACCGGCGGCTACTGGATAGCCAACGTCCTGGAGAAGGGCGAGCATAACATTGAAGAAGTTAAAGAAAGGCTGGCAAATAATGAATTTATGGAGTGGCTTCAAGAACGAAACGAAGATAGTACCATTAACAATTATCTCGACGAAGAAAAGACCCAGTGGGCTATAAGCAAGATTCTCGGAGAAAGTTAGCATTAGAATGAATAATATCGGCATTGGCTTGCTGGGCTTAGGCGTTGTTGGCAGTGCTGCGGCTGAAGTATTGCTCAGCAAGGTTGACAAGCTAGCAGAGCAGGTAGGAATTCCACTGATTTTGCAAAAGGTGCTGGTACGCGATGTAAATAAACAACGCACAATAAAATTAGAGCCTCACTTACTGACCGAACATGCTGGGGAAGTTGTCGCCAACCCTGAGGTGGATATAGTGATTGAAGTTATGGGAGGCGAGCATCCTGCCTTAGAATACATGAAGCAAGCCATCGCTAACGGCAAACATGTGATTACTGCTAATAAGGAAGTAATAGCCAAATATGGATACGAGCTACTATCTCTGGCTCAGAAACGCAATGTGGGCCTTCGATACGAGGCAAGCGTGGGCAGCGGTATACCACTCATCTCTCCTTTCCAACAAGACCTGGCAGCCAATGACATTTCAACCATTTATGCCATACTGAACGGCACTACTAACTACATTCTGACTCAGATGTCACAAGAGGGATTGGATTTCACCTCAGCTTTGAAGCAAGCCCAGGAATTAGGCTATGCCGAAGCCAATCCCGCCAATGACATCGAAGGCACAGACGCTGTTTATAAGCTGGCTATCTTATCTAGCTTAGCTTTCCACACCGTTGTAAGCCCCAAGGACATATATTGTGAGGGGATCTCTCGCCTGCAAGCTAAAGATTTCCGCTACGCTAGAGAATTCGGCTATGCTATAAAGCTCCTGGCTATTGCCAAACGAGATAGAGGAGCTATTGAATTACGCGTTCACCCTGTTTTCATTCCTGAAGATTCGCAATTAGCCAAGGTCAACGGGGTTTATAATGCCATTCAAGTAGAAGGCAGCTTAGCCGGCAGGTTGATCTTCTACGGGCAAGGAGCAGGAGCCTTACCAACTTCCAGCGCGATAATGGCTGATGTATTAATCATAGCCAGAAATATCCACTATGGAAGAAGCAATATCCCCCAAGTAGAGTTAAACCAAAAGCTAACTGCTAAACCCATATCTGATATAGAGATACGTTATTACTTCAGGTTGACTGTGATTGACCGCCCTGGCACGCTGGCTAAAATCTCCAAAGTTTTGGGCGACAATTCCGTTAGCATTTCTTCCGTGATCCAAAAAGAGAGTGACTTGAAATCTCAAACTGCTGTGCTTGTCATTATGACTCATACGGCTGAAGAGAAGTCAGTGCAAAAAGCTTTAGAGGAAATAAAAGGGTTAACAGTAGTGAAAGAAGTCAGTAACTTCATCAGAGTTGAAGGATGAAAGAAGGTGTTCTAAATAGGTATCGTGATTTCCTTCCAGTTACCACAAGTACACCTCTGATTACGCTCGGTGAAGGAGATACACCTTTAGTGAGGTCACTAACTCTGGAGAAGGAGCTTGGCTGTGGTGAGCTCTATTTCAAGGTTGAAGGCTGCAATCCCACAGGCTCCTTCAAAGACCGAGGCATGGTGGTAGCAGTGGCTAAGGCTGTGGAAAGTGGTAGCCGTAGCATTATTTGTGCTTCCACTGGCAATACCAGTGCTTCAGCAGCCGCCTATGGAGCCCGCTTCGGACTCAAAACTATCGTTGTCATACCCCGAGGGAAAATAGCCCCGGGGAAACTAGCCCAGGCTATCGTTTACGATGCACAGATCATGAGCATAAAGGGTAACTTTGACCAGGCGCTTCAAATAGTCCGCAGTTTGACCGAGAAATATCCCATCACGCTGGTCAACTCAATAAATCCCAATCGCATTGAGGGGCAGAAGACAGCAGCCTTTGAAATTGTGGATGACCTGGATGATGCTCCCGACTACCTGTTTATTCCAGTAGGCAATGCTGGCAATATCACTGCCTACTGGAAAGGATTTGTGGAGTATAATCGAGCTGGTAAAACAAGCCATACTCCAAAGATGATGGGATTTCAAGCTGCTGGCGCCGCTCCCATAGTGTGGGGAAAAGTTGTCAAACGACCCAAGACTGTTGCTACAGCTATTCGCATCGGCAACCCTGCTAGCTGGCAGAAGGCACTAGCAGCACGAGATGAATCAGGCGGCATCATCGATTGCGTCACCGATGATGAAATTATGCATGCCTACAGATTGGCAGCGACCAAGGAAGGAATCTTCAGCGAGCCAGCCTCTGCTGCCTCTCTGGCTGGACTTATCAAGATGACAGAAAAGGAAGATTTCTCCCATAAGCGAGTAGTCTGCATCTTTACTGGAACAGGATTGAAAGACCCTGGCATACCAGCTAAATATGCCAGACCCCCAACAGAGCTTCCCACTGACCTGGCTGCTGTTGAGAAGGCTCTGTTCGGAGTGATTTAGCAAAATCGCGAGGAGGCTTAAACATGACTAAAGTCGTTACAGAGAATGTGGGAGAATTTAGGGAAATTTAAAAATGGTAGATCAAGACAAAATCAAGCTTGCTGCAGCCTCCATAATCGAAGCCATCGGCGAAGACCCCCGCAGGGAGAGCCTAAAAGATACTCCACGCCGAATCGCTGAAATGTATGCTGAGCTTTTTTCTGGCCTGGATGCCGACCCCAAAACTGAGCTAGCAGTAGGCTTTCAGGAAGGGCATCGAGAGTTAGTGATATTAAGAGATATCCCCTTTTATTCCATGTGTGAGCATCACCTGCTCCCCTTCTACGGAGTAGCTCACGTAGGCTATATCCCTGGTGCGGATGGCAATGTGGTAGGGATAAGTAAGTTAGCCAGGGTAGTAGAGATTTTCGCCAGGCGTCCTCAGCTTCAGGAGAGGATGACCAGACAGATTGCCGATGCTATATTCGACAATATTCAGCCTGACGGTGTAGCTGTAGTTGTGCGGGCCGAACATCTCTGTATGACTATGCGGGGAATCAAGAAGCCAGGAACAAACGTGATAACCTCAGCGATAAGAGGAAGTTTTCGCAGCAAAGCAGTTACTCGCTCTGAGTTTCTATCCTTGATTCATGGCGGGTGATTATTTTGTCATGATGGCGATCTTCTCTATCACAAAAGATTGCTCGCCTCTAAGGGCAATTCGAAGGCCAAGTTTATTCATGGCGCAATGACTCAATAGGATCAAGCCGTGCTGCTCTGATAGCAGGATAGAGACCTGAGGTAAGTCCAACACAAATTGCTACTCCCACTGCCAAAGCAACAACATCCCCGGGGAGTATGGCTGGAAAGGGGAAACCCATACTCGCCAATACGCCAGCGCTAATCTTAATTATAACCCACCCCAAAGCTACCCCTACAGCACCTCCACAAAGGCTTAACACAGCAGCTTCAATAAGAAACTGAGTTAGAATATCACGGCGTTTGGCTCCCACTGCCTTCCGAAGCCCAATTTCTCTGGTGCGCTGAGTTACGGAAACAAGCATGATATTCATGATGCCAATGCCACCAACAAGCAGAGAGATGCCAGCTATGGCCGCCATAATAAGCTCTCCTATTGCATACATTTGGTCAGCAGTACGCGCTATATCACCCATGCTGATGACTCTAAAATCATCTTCGCCTTCTGGTCCGATATGATGGCGCCGCCGCAGGATATCGTTAATCTCCCATTGTGCCGAGCCTATTGCATCCCTGCTCTTTGCTTGAATAGCAATGGCCTGAATAACATGGCCACTGCCACCAGCACGCTCAGATGATAAGACTGCCTGTGCCGTGCTTAGAGGGATCATTGCTGCTTGATCTTCCGTGCCAAAAGCTTCTCCCTTGCTCTTAAGAACGCCGATAACTTCAAATTGGCGTCCGTTGATCCTCAGGCGTTGACCCAGCGGCGACATCTGCCCAAAAAGGGTTTCAGCCAGCTCATTTCCCAGAACAACCACTCTAGCACTCCTCATGTAATCTTGCCCGCTGATAAAGTTGCCTTGCTCCGTCTCAAAGTTGCGCACATATTGATACTCAACAGTCACGCCAAGAGTTAAACATCCAACGTTTTCCCCTCCAGCTACGACCTCGGTCGTGCTTTGCGTTATTGGAGCTACCATCGATACAGACCGAGCATCGCTCGCAATGGCCTCAGCGTCTTCCAACGTCAATGTTGATGTGGAGGCCAATGCACCTCCAATCCCACCGCCGGCACCTGGCGTGCCAGGGGTGACGAATATAAGATTAGCTCCCAGGGATTCCAAGGATTCCCTTACCATAGCCTGTTCTGACCTGACTAGAGACACCATAGAGATAACCGCAGCTACGCCAATCAAAATACCCAGCATAGTCAAACCTGATCGAAGTTTGTGACTGAATATAGTCTGTAAAGCAGTAGCGAAGCAGTCCCACAATTTCATTCTAGTGCCTCGATTTGGCCATCACGAATTTTCATAGTGCGCCGGGTATAGGCTGCAATGTCCGACTCATGTGTGACTAAAACGATAGTCATGCCTTGTTGATTCAGTTGCTTAAACAGAAGCATAATTCCCCTGCTGGTCTGTGTATCAAGGTTCCCCGTAGGTTCATCAGCTAGAATAAGGGAGGGGTTGTTTATCAAAGCTCGTGCTATAGCCACCCTCTGCTGCTCGCCCCCTGCCAGCTCGCTTGGCTTATGTTTAGCTCGATGAGCCAACCCTACAGATTCCAAAGCCTGTAGAGCCCTTTGCCGATGGCTGCCACTGCCACCATAGATAAGCGGTAACTCCACATTGGCCAGTGCTGTGGCTCTGGGTAACAGATTAAAACTCTGGAAAACAAAACCAATCTTTCTATTTCTTATCTCAGCTAGTTTATTATCACTGAGTTTACTCACTTCAACCCCGTCGAAGAGATATTTTCCCAATGTGGGTTTATCAAGGCAGCCGATAATATTCATCAATGTGGATTTGCCCGAGCCCGAAGGTCCCATAAGAGACACCATTTCCCCATCCTCAATACGACAGCTTATTCCCCGCAGAGCGGACACTTCCATTCGACCTGCTCTATACACTTTTGTGATATTCTCAAGTTCAATCATTATCAGCCACCGAACATTCTGAAGGGCAACTGTGACTCAGGAAATACTACTATTTCTCCTGCCTCGAGCCCAGACAAAACCTCGGTATCTATACCGTCGCTTAAGCCTAAAATAACCTCTCTTCGTTCAGTTTGCTCTCCCACGACAACTTCCACCAACGGCTTATCCCATGTGCCCTGAATAGCCCGATTGGGTATTAGCAATACGCTTTCATGGCGCTCAATAATGATCTCTGCAGTGGCACTCATGCCATCCCTGAGTTTTTCATCATGATTTTCCAAGGTTACGGTAGCCTTGTAAGACACCACCCCAGCTTGAACCATGCCAGCTTCCGAGATAAAAGTTATCTTGCCTCTCACCTCTTTATCAGGTAAAGCATCTAAAGTGACGATCGTTTCTTGCCCTAACACCACCCTAGAGATATCAATTTCATCGATGGCGCCATCCATTTCTATATTTGTGGGGTCAACCAGGGAAACCACTCCCGCCGCTGCTGAAATCCGCTCGCCTGTTTTCATATCAATGTCAGTCACTATACCATCGAAGGGAGCTATAATTGTTGCTTTGGCCAGGTCCTCTATAGCTATATCCAGAGCTGTTCTGGCTTGATCAGCTTCCATCTCTACCAGTTTGACCCAAAGAGGCAATGGCCATCTCCTCGCTTGTGATTTCTCTTGAGCTTTATGTAAATCCGCCTCAACTTGCTTCAGCAAGGCCTGGGCCTCTTCAAGTCCTCCTTCACTTAAAAGATTCTGTGCTTGCGCCAAACTATCCTGAGCTTCCTCTAAAGCTAACCACACTCCAGGAAGATCAGTACGGTAAGTGCTACCATACTTAGGATAAATTGTTTGCATGAGTTTGTATTCAGCCATCTCGTATTCAGCCTGCGCCATTTCCACGTTTAGCTCCAAAGACCGAGCGTCAAGCCTGGCTAATGTCTGGCCTTTCACTACACTTTCTCCTTCATCCACCAGTATTTCTGCCACCAGCCCTGTAATGCCAAAGGACAAATTCGCTTTACGCGGCATCTCCAGATTACCACTAACAGAAACGCTTGCTGTTACATCGCCCCGAATAACCTCAGTGGTTTCCGGAATTTTATCCTTCGAGCCAGTACAACCAACACAAACCGCAGCAACCAAGCAGACCACCGTTATTACAGTTAACCATTTCCTCATTTTTAATCAGCCTCCATTTTAGAAAAGAAATAAGCACCTGATCCCGCCAAAACCACGGGCAAAACGAGCAGAACACTAGAATCAAAGCATAGCGGAAGGGTGGCAACATCAACAAGAGCACCCCTTAATCCACCCCCTCCATAGGTGAGAGGGTCAACATACATTACATAGCTAATCCCGGCTGCCATGGCATCCAAAGGGGAAAAAAGCACCGCACAAGAAAAATATAGGTATTCTTATTAACTTCAATTGCTTTCATTTTCTATATGTGCAGTCTTAGTTTCCTTCAGCAACCTGGAAAATTCATCCACACGCTGGCTCATAACATCAAGCAACTCTTCTACAGCTTCGACTTTTAAAAAGACAAGCGCTCTACCATGGAAATGACCGAAAACCAGAAGTTTGGTGCCCACATCTATACCCAGCTCTTTCCGGGCTTCCGCCGGAATCACCATCTGCCCCCGAGCACCAACTGTAGTAGAGCCAAAACACCTGCCTATTACACGCTTATCCCCCTGTTCCATTTCCCCTCCTATGATTTTTCCATCATTGTATGATTTATCTTACTAATCTGTCAAGTAAGAATAACCTGATAATTTGGCTCACACTGCCTGAAATGCCTATTTCAACCAACGAAGGCTTCAAGTTATGGGAAAAGGCAGCTAGCAGCGTGTTTAGTGAAAATTCTCCCCCTGTTTCAGCAAAGCTATTGTAACTCCAGATGCACTTTGTTTTCACGGAAAGCTACAAAAATGCCCGATAAAATCAGGGCGCCTCCCCCAATCTGGGTCACTGTTGGCACCTCGTTCAGTATTACAAAAGCCAGCGCCGTTGCCCCCACTGGTTCGCCAAGGACCGCTATAGCGACCAGAGTGGCTGGCATAAAACGCAATGACCAGTTAAGAGACAGGTGGCCCAAGATTTGCGGCACCACTGCCAAAAGGACAAACATCACATACGTAGTCGCAGAATAGCCGGAAAGGCGATAGCCCAAAGCAAGCGCCGCCAGCAACAAAATCAAGGCGGCTGAGCTATAGACCAGGCATGCATAGCTCAGAAGGCCAGTGGTCTGACGAAGCCTGCGTCCAATCAGCAAATAACCAGCAACGGCCAGAGCACCGAAGAAAGCCAACATATCCCCTAGAAATGGTCTGGGGCCAAGCCTCCAATCACCATAGCCGATAAGACCAGCGCCTATGAGACATACCCCAATACCTGAAATGGCTCGTTTGCTCAGTTTCTCGTGGAAGAGGAAATACGAGGCTATGGCGACGAAGATTGGGCTGGTAGTAACCAGGACTACCGAGCTTGCCACCGTGGTATAGTTGAGCGATGTTATCCAGAGAACGAAGTGGAGCGCCAAGAAGGCCCCCGAGAGCACTGTCAGAGTAAGACTGCTTTTGGCCAAACAACGCAGTTCACGCTCAGAGTGTATCCAGGCAGCAGGAGCAACAAACAAAGAGGCCAGGGATAGCCGATAGGCAGCTATAACTAGAGGCGGAGCCTCCGCCAGACGGATAAAAATAGCAGCGAAGGAGACTGAGACAACTCCTATCGCCAAAACCAGATAATTCCTGGCCATAATCGTTCCTTTATATTATCCTAGAGCTAGCCAAAAACCAACTTCTGCCCAATCCCCTGCCTCTCAAGCCTATCTACAAAAGCTAGCTCTGGATTTGTTAAGGACCCGCTCTCTGGCAGGACATCAATAACCAGTATGCAAATTCTCTACTAATCCAGGAATCTATCCTCTATAATGTTGTTAGCACAGGAGGTGTTTTATGGATAAAGAAAGGCCACAATGCGCCAGATGCCCCAGGATACTATGCGAGCCTGATATTACGGTTGATTCAAAACCGAATTTTGAAAAGGCACCGCGTTTTTGCCCCTCTAAATTAAAGCGGGATATCATCAAGGAGACGCTGCATGAATATGCCAAAGGCGACATAAGGGAATTCGCTCGGCTGGCTTCAATACAGGAGTTTCAGTGTTATGAACGTACCCCCGAGGGTATGAGGACAAAGATACCTCGAATTGAGGAGACAACGCAGTTTGCTGGTAAGAATGGGTTTCATAAGATTGGATTGGCTTTCTGCGTAGGATTGGCGGATGAAGCGCGAATGGTGACTGAGATCCTTGAAAGCAAGAATTTTGAGGTAATATCGGTCTGCTGCAAGGTAGGAGCTATACCTAAGGAGGAGATAGGCATCAAGGAAGAAGAAAAGATCTCAGGACCAGGTTGGTATGAGTCAATGTGCAATCCGATAGCTCAAGCGGAAATCTTGAATTCTGAGGAGGTTGATTTCGTTATCCTTATAGGGCTCTGTGTAGGCCATGACACCCTGTTCATAAGATATTGCCGCGCACCAATGACGGTGCTGGCTGTGAAAGACAGAGTCACAGGGCACAATCCACTGGCGGCAGTTTATCTATCCCACAGTTACTATGAAAGGCTCAGAGGGAAAACTGTGGGATAAACATGAGAGCAAACTACCTCGAAGCGAATATTATTTAGCTTTCAGTGCTCGCCCTGCATCAAGGCATTATCCAGATGCGAAGTTATCCGATCCCGAAGCTGATCCATTCCCCAGCCTTTGGTAGCAGAGATAAGGGCTATCTTTCCATCCGGCACCACGATCTGTTCCTCGAGGTAGGGAACGGTGGTTAGAGCCTCCATCTCTACCTCACTATTCAGTGTCAAATCCAGTTTGTTGAATACCGTGATTCTGGGTGTGTGTTCAAGGTGTAGTTCAGTGATTATTTTCTTTACTGTGCGGCATTGATTAGCAGCAGTTTTATGACTTATGTCAACTACGTGGAGAAACAAGTTAGCTTCGCTAAGCTCTTCCAACGTAGCTCGAAACGATGCAACGATTGATACAGGTAGTTTGTGAATAAAGCCAACAGTGTCAGTGATGAGAAATTGGCGGCCGTTGGGTAAAGTCAGGCAGCGAGTTACAGGGTCAAGAGTGGAGAAGAGCTTGTCTTCTACAATTACCTGAGCTTTGCTTAAAGCATTGAATAGGGCACTTTTGCCTGCATTAGTATAGCCCACGAGAGCTACGATTGGCACAGCCCTCTCCTTGCGTCGCTTCCTGTACAGAGCTCGATGTCGTCTCACATTCTCTAGTTCATCTTTAAGGCGATTGATTCGGTTGCGGATAAGGCGTCGGTCGGTTTCCAACTGCGATTCACCAGGCCCTCTGGTGCCGATGCCTGCCCCAAGTCTTTCCAGGTGGCTCCACTGGCCCACAAGCCTTGGCAGAAGATACTGGTGCTGAGCTAATTCAACTTGAAGGCGCCCTTCATGGGTTCGAGCTTGCCTGGCAAATGTATCCAGAATGAGAGCTGTACGGTCGATGATTTTGACCTGTAATAGCTCTTCAAGATTTCTTTGCTGTCGTGGTGACAGCTCATCATCGAAAATCACCGTGTTATATTGAGCTTGCTGTTTACGGTTTACCAATTCCGCAATCTTGCCCCTGCCGATATAATGTGTAGATGAAGGTGCATCCAGTTTTTGGACAAACATGCCTACAACATCAGCGCCGGCTGCTCTGGCTAGGGAAGATAGCTCTTGCAAAGAATCATTGCTTGTCCACCAATGGTCGGACATCCTGCTTTCCACTGCTACCAGGAACGCTCGCTCCATCTCAGCTTGTGTACTGAAAAGTCTCTGCTTTATCTATTTCTCCCACGCCAGGTTGACAGGCGATTTATTCCTTCGTCTAAACGGTCATCGGCTAGGGTTAGGGAAAATCTGATATAGCCATCTCCCTCCTTTCCATAACCAATACCAGGAGTAACAGCAATACCAGCTTCGTCAAGCAACTTTTCAGTGAAGCCTATTGAAGTATAACCTTCAGGAATTTTGGCCCAAATGTAAAAAGCTGCCTTAGGTGTTTTGGCTTTCAATCCTATTTCATTAAGAGCTTTTATCAATTTGTCCCGACGCTGTTGTAAAACGCCGTTGTACTCAGCAATACAATCCTGAGAGCCGCGCAAAGCTTTAATGGCAGCTTGCTGGATTGCCTGAGGAATACCTGAATCCAGGTTGGATTTGACTCGAAACAGAGCGTCTATCATTTGAGCGTTGCCCACTACCATGCCTATCCGCCATCCAGTCATGCGATAGGTTTTAGACAGAGAATGAAATTCCACTCCAACTTCCTTAGCCCCAGGTGCTTGCATAAAGCTTGGCGGCTTGTAGCCATCAAAAGCAACTTCAGTATAGGGAGCATCATGGCAAACAGCTAGGTCATGGTGCCGGGCAAAGTGGACTGCATTTTCAAAGAAATCAAGGTCCGCTATAGCGCCTGTGGGGTTGTTAGGATAGTTCAGCCATAGAAGCTTTGCTTTACGGGCTATCCTCTCAGGGATGGCTGCAAAATCTGGTAAGAAATCGTTTTCCTCTTTCAAGGGCATGAAATGGGGGGTCCCACCAGCCATTATAGTGCTCGTGAAGTATACAGGGTAACCCGGGTCAGGTACTAAGGCCACATCACCATGTTCGATAAAGCATAACGCCATATGGCCAATGCCTTCCTTGGAACCAATAAGGGGCAGTATTTCTTCATCCGAATTCAAAATAACTCCAAAACGTCTCTCATACCATAGAGCGATAGCCTGACGAAGCTCGAGCAATCCACCGGTTTCCGGATAACGATGGTTAGCAGGGTTATATACTTCCTTGCATATACCTTCGATAATATGGGGTGGTGTGGGTGAATCAGGGTCGCCGATAGTGAAGCTGATGATATCTTCACCCATGGCTTGCCTTGCGGCGATTTTCTTCTTTATGTCAACAAAAAGGTACGGAGGTAATTCGTTCAGGCGATTAGCCAACTGCATCGGTTTTTCTCCTTTGGATTCGATATTCTCCACTGAAAACTTCTTCCACTGGGCCGCTGAGCAATGCCTCCCCTCCCCTATCCCAGTATACGGTTAGGATTCCGCCTGGAAATGTTATGTCAACGTGGTCATCTACATAGCCAGTCAACTGGGCAGCTACGGCTATAGCGCAGGCACCGCTGCCGCAGGCAAGAGTTTCTCCGACTCCTCTCTCCCACACCCTTGCTTCTATCTTCCCCCTGTCTATAACTCTGGCTATTTCAAAATTTGTTCTTTGTGGAAACAAGTGATGCCTTTCGATTTCAGGACCTATAGAGGCTAGAGGAAAACCGGCTACCGGGGCTGACGTGAAGGCTACTGCATGAGGGTTACCCATTGACAGCAGAAATAGCAATAGCTGATAGTTACCAACTAGCAGTTGGTAGGTGATTACTGGAGATTGCATCGCTTCGCTAGTAATGGCGTCTGCTGTAAGAGTGACAGGAATTTGCTCCGGCTTGAATTGTGGCAACCCCATGTTCACATCGACTCGGCTGACTTTAGTTTCCAACACATAAGCTTTAGCTTTTCTTGTGCCTGACAGAGTTTCTATGGCTAAATTTGCTCTACTGACCATACCATTTTCGATGACATATTTGGTGAAACACCTCAAGCCATTGCCGCAAGCTTCAGCCTCGCAGCCATCTGGATTAAACACACGCATCTTTAAATCGGAGATATTGGAGTTCTGCACCAATATCAGGCCATCTGCTCCTATGCCGAAGCGACGCTGGCACATAGCCTGAGCCAACTGTGTCCAGAGTTCTTCGTGAGGCTTGTCCTGAGCGAGGTTCGCCGCCCGTTTCTGTTCCTCAGAATGGCAGCCCTCCTTCATCACCCTGAACGAGGTGAATGGTCTCTGGGATTTGTCGCTGAGCTCGACCTGAAGCGGGGTTCGGGCATCCACCACAACATAGTCATTCCCTGTAGCCTGTAACTTGGAAAATCTCATGCCAAAAAATCCTTCATTAATTTTATCACTTTTTTACTAACGTTATCTTCAGTGGCATCAAACCAGTGGATTCTCCTGTCGCCCGGCTTAAACCAGGTATATTGATGACGCACCAGGCGGTGGCTTTGATGTTTTATCTGCTCAATGGCTAGAGGCAGACTTAGTTGGCCCTGAACAAATTGAGCTATTTGCTTGTAACCTATGCCAGACATGCAAGGTAATGTAGAGCTATAACCCCTTTTTAACAAACCTTCCACCTCATTCACCAATCCGCTTTGTATCATTGTATTGAGGCGATAATCAATCTTGCTATATAACTCAGCTCTTTCCAAAGTCAAGCCAATGATAAGGATGCGAAAACCTGGCGCTTCCTTAGTCCATAACTGTGAGGGAGGCTGCCCTGTTGCTTGATAGATCTCTAAAGCCCTTATAATACGGCGTGTATTACCGGGAAGGATTTTAGTTGCAGCCAGAGGGTCAATCTGCTGAAGTTCTTTATAAAGTACATCGCTGCCTTCTTCCTTTGCTCTGGTTTCTAAATCACGCCTTAACACCGGATTAGGTGGCGCTTGAGGCATTTTCCACCCTTCCACTAGGGACCACATATAAAGGCCACTGCCTCCTACCAACAATGGCAACTTATCTTTGTGTTGAATGGCTTTGATTGCCTCTGTAGCTAGCTCACAATATGCAGCCAGGTTAAAATCTTCATCAGGCTCGATTATGTCAATAAGATGGTGAGGAACAATTGCTCTTTCAGTTAGAGTGGGCTTATTGGTGCCGATGTCCATATAGCGATAAATCTGCCGACTATCAGCACTTACTATCTCTGCTGGCAAATCTTGAGCCAGATGCAGAGCGAGCTCGCTTTTGCCTACTGCAGTGGGGCCAACGATGGCAACAAGGCATTGCATGGAAAGTATTTCACTGTCACCCTCTCCTTATTCCTCTCCCTTTAAGGGAGACGATAGGTGACGGTGCTTGATTGCTGCGGCTTGATTGGCAATGTCTAGAAAATCCCCGGCTTTGAGGCTGCTTCCGCCGACTAGAGCGCCATCGATTTCTGGCTGAGAAATAAACTCAGTGATGTTGTGGCTGGTGACACTACCACCATAAAGTATACGTAAATCTTGAGCTATCTCCTTGTTCCACAATTTAACCAGAGTATCGCGGATAAATCTAATGGTAACTGCTGCTTGTTCACCACTAGCCGCCTTGCCGCTGCCAATGGCCCATATCGGCTCGTAGGCAACCACCAGGTTGTGTGTGGGTTCTATATTTTTTAAACCTTGACTTAACTGTCGGCCAATCACCGTTTTTGTCCTACCAGCTTCATTCTCTTCAAGCCTTTCTCCAACACATAAAATGGGTTTAAGCTTGTTTTGCAGAGCTGCTTTTATCTTCTTATTAACTATCTCATCAGTTTCGCCAAAATATCCCCGCCGCTCAGAGTGTCCCAGAATAACAAATTCGCACAATTCGCTGAGCATTAACGGAGATATCTCACCTGTATAAGCTCCTTTTATCTCAAAGTGCATATTTTGAGCCCCGAGCTTAATAGATGAGCCTTTTAGCAATTCCTTTACTGTAACTAGAGAAACGAAAGGGGGACAGAGCACTTTTTCCACATCTTCTATCTTATCCAGCCTATCCAGCATATTCTGGACAAGCTCCTCAGCTTGAGTGGCAGTGGTGTTCATTTTCCAATTACCAGCAATGAAAGGGATGCGCATTTCAGAGCCTCCATCATATCTTATTTGGTAAAGCTTCCACTCCAGGCAATGGAAGGCCTTCCAGGAATCTCAAGCTAGCACCACCTCCGGTGGAGACGTGAGTCATCTTATCAGTCAGCCCCATCTCATGAACTATCTCAGCACTGGAGCCGCCACCAATAACGGTAACAGCATTGACGGTGGAAAGAAATTCAGCCAGTGACCTGGTCCCTTGAGCAAACTGAGCTATCTCATAAACTCCCAGAGGTCCATTCCACATAATAGTATGACATTTCCTTAGCTCGTTGGAGAAAAGCTCGACGGTCTTGGGTCCAATATCCACAAGGCAACCAGTAGGTGGTATATCGCTTATCGGCACTACTTTAGTTACAGTATTTACTTTAATCTCGTCGGCTACCACCATATCAACGGGTAATATAAGCGGCACTTTCCATTCCTCAGCTTCCCGAAGCAGCTCCTTAGCCAGATTCAATTTATCTTTTTCTACTAGCGAATGCCCGATTTCATGCCCTTGTGCCTTTAGAAAGGTGGCTGCCATGCCACCGCCGAGGAGCAGGATATCAATCCTCTTTAACATATTTTGTATCAGGTCTATCTTGTCGCCCACTTTAGCGCCGCCTATAAGGCAAGCAAAAGGATGCGCAGGAGAGGTCAGGAGTTTACTCATAGCATTTAATTCCTCTTCCATCAGAAAGCCGGCCACTGCTGGCAAGTATTTAGCTACGCCTACAATGGATGCATGAACCCTGTGGGCAGCGCTGAAGGCATCATTAACATAAACATCAGCTAACTGAGCTAATTCCTGGGCAAAATAAGGGTCATTTGCCTCTTCCTCAGGATGGAAGCGCACGTTTTCCAAAAACAAAATATCGCCTTGCTTAAGCTCTCTCACCTCATTTTCGATCCTTTGGCCCACGCAATCAGCCACCGCATTTACGGGTAAGCCAATGAGCTGTGAGAGACAGTTAGCTACTGGTGCTATTCGCAATTCTTCGACTACTTCACCTTTGGGGCGTCCTAGATGGGAGCAAAGAATTATCCTGGCTTTATGGTCAATAAGGTACCTGATGGTAGGTAATGAGGCACGGATACGGCTATCATCACTGATGGCCCCGCTATTCATATCCAGTGGAACATTAAAATCAACTCTAACTAATACTCTTTTCCGTGCAACGTTTATATCTCTGACAGTTTTTTTTTGCATCTCTTCTGCATCCCTGGTAATCCCACTCCAGCACAGGGCATGCTATTTCTTCTAACGAAGCTTGCCTGGCTGGCCACTCACAACACCCATAGTGAGCGAGCGTTTTCAATATCATCATGGATTAAAGGGAGGTAAAGGATAGACTCTAAGATTGCATAATTTCTGAGCAAGATTTCATTTGAGCTTATTAGAGTTACTCTATCTTAACGGCCAAGTGGGCAAATTGTCAACAAGCCTAGTCCAAGGAGCTTGAAAAAAATTCCTTATTGAAATATACTTAGCACGCTGCTTCTGAGAGTGCTAAGTATTTGAGATAACTAGATGAATTGTGCTGTTTGTGGAAACCCATTGCTTTGTACTAGAGCTATTTTTCGTTGTTCCTGTGGGGTTTTTGTTCACGCTTACTGTTGGGAAAAACATGTGGTGCAGGCTCACCAGCCCGCTTTTGAAATGGGCGCTATTGATTTGAATGGCGAATTTATAGCGAGCGGTGGCGAAACGGAACAGGCACCGGGTGAACAAGTTACTTCGCCCCCAGAAGAGACATCGAGCGAAGAAACGGTTTCGCCTGCAGAGCTAACGCCAGGTGAAGAATTTGCTTCGCCTACAGAATGATAGATTAAATACGAATAAAAATGCCCACTTATGAATACCAGTGCTCAAATTGCAAATTGCGATTTGAGCTCAGACAAAATTTTAAAGACAAGCCCGTAAGTATTTGCCCTACATGTCATGGGATTGCTCGCCGCCTTTTTTATCCAGTTCCCATCCTGTTCAAGGGACCAGGATTTTATGTCACTGATTCCAGGGAAGGAAACGCAGGAAACCCTGATGCCAAAGGGAAGGGGAAATCAACTGCCTAAAGAAGGCATAGATTCATGACGTGATCGAACAGCATCCATTGTGTTACACTCAATCCACGCGTCCCTGTAGCTCAGTTGGACAGAGCGGCTGCCTTCTAAGCAGCGGGTCGTGGGTTCGAATCCCTCCAGGGACGCCAGAATAGCTACGATTTTTACCCATTTTAAAGGTTCCTCCTTGGCGGTAGTGGCATATTCTTTAGGAAGTGGAGGCTTTCTGGCAGCGGTATCTGCCAATGACTTGACAGCTTCATAGTCATCCCTCAAGTGCCACACGTGACGCGGTAGCTTAGCTATGACAACTTCAGGAGATAACATGTTTATATCTGTCTCACTAATACACTCCCTTGCCTAATTATAACCTTTTTAATGCAGGAAAATACTTATAGCTGTAACAGAAGTGGTGATAGCATATTTAAAACTTACCCAATCAACCTTATGTGAGGACAGCGAAATCGATTGCAGCAGTTGACAATTCCCTGTTTTTGCACTCACCTTTTGAGGCTACAGCGAAGATTACTCCGGTGATAATAGTTGTATGTATTTCGGTCTCTTGACAAAAGACTTCCAGGGATATAGAATTTTGAACCCTATTGATGACAAAAGGGGAAAATAGATGATAGAGCAACTAGAGAATTTGGAGTAGCATTCTGCAACACAGGCAATACTGGATATAATACAGCTACCTCAATACACTCTAAAGATTAACAGTTGTTCTAACGGAGATAAATAATATGGCGCAGCTTATGACAGTAGAAGAATTGGCTGAATACTTACGTATTACCAAAAGGACAATTTATCGACTGCTGAAGAAGAGAA
>JAUWHP010000029.1 GCA_030605765.1 Dehalococcoidia bacterium | reverse complement strand
TTCTCTTCTTCAGCAGTCGATAAATTGTCCTTTTGGTAATACGTAAGTATTCAGCCAATTCTTCTACTGTCATAAGCTGCGCCATATTATTTATCTCCGTTAGAACAACTGTTAATCTTTAGAGTGTATTGAGGTAGCTGTGTTATATCCAGTATTGCCTGTGTTGCAGAAATCCATTCCAAATCCTTTAGCTGCTCTATCATCTATTTTCCCCTTTTGTCATCAATAGGGTTCTAAATTCTATATCCCTGGAAGCTTCTTGTCAAAGGGGATACCCTTTGACATTAGCTCTTTCTGTGTGTAGAATCAAAAAAACATAATCGAGAGGAATGTAGCCTTTGATAGAACCAAAACTGGGCTTGCTCAATGAGAGACAGAGAGCGGACCTCGCTGGCCTCTTCAGGGATTATCCCTATATCGTTGCCGTTTATCAGTTTGGCTCCACGGTTCATGGCGGGGCGGGTCCACTAAGCGACCTGGATATCGCCCTGCTTCTTGATGAGACTGCCCCCTCAGGTGTGGCCCTGGCGCGTGTTGAGGGCCTTTTGGCCCACCGAATTCACCGATCTTTGAACCGCCAATTTCGGGAGATCGATATGGTCTCGCTGAACCGGCATTCTCTTGCCTTTCAGCATGGCGTGCTGCGTACTGGCCGGGTAATCTATGATGCCAATCCTCGAGGCCGCCGTCTGTACGAATGGAAGACTACCCAGGCATACCTCGCTTTCGAGCCGACACTACGCTGGATGAGCCGATTTCAGAAGGAAGGTTGGTTCAGGAGGTGCGGTCTCCAATGAGGAAGACAGATGTCCAGAGCAAGCTCGAAGCAATACCTGAAAACATTGAGAGGCTGGAGTTCCTGCAAGCCAGGGGTTACCAGGAATTCCGCTCTGATTTTCGAAATATCGATTCTGCTCTTCACAGGTTACAAACTTCGATTCAAGCTCTCATTGATATCGGAAGCTATATCATTGCCCAGTTAGGCCTGAAGACGCCCGGTTTCAGCGCAGAAGTAATCGAAATCCTGGTGGAGGCTGGATTCATCAATGCCGAATATCAGGAACGCTACATCAATTGGTTCACTTCTATAACAACATTGAGGTGGAGGTGCTCTATGGGATACTTCGGGAAGAAATCGACGATATTTGGATGCTCTATCGCACATTTTTCGAAATCATCGAGGCGCATGAGAGAAAAGATGAGATAGGGGGAAAGAGAATAGTGGTGGCACAGAAAGCGTTAATCACCGGCATAACAGGACACGATGTTTACCATATCCTCTCGTAGAGTGTGGTAGCCCACAAACTGGCCCAAACGGTAGAGCTTGCTCAGGTTTTCTACTTTAATAACAATTTGGCTCGTTTCACTTATATCACATCGGCAAAGGTTTTTTCGCTGCGCCTGAAGTAGAAGGCTCCCGAAATAAGTATCACTATTACGATTATAACTGGCACACTTATCAAATATCCGGGTGGGTTCGTGCCCAGCAGAGCCCAGCGGAAGCCCTCAATTACACCAGCCATAGGATTTAGCCCGTAGATTGACTGGAACCTTTTCGGCAGGAGGCTGAAGGCATAAACCACAGGCGAGGCGAAATGCCAGAGCAATGAAGCAAGCGTAGCGCGGCATAATAGCATTTCAGGACATTCTGCCTGGACCGAAAGGGCTTGATTTTCATAAGCTTGTGCTGTATGATTAAGCCATCTAAAATGGAATAAAAATATGGAGGTTCTATATGGCAAAAACAACCGTTATTATTGATGATGAGCTGCTGGCTGAAGCGATGAAGGTCACTGAAGCCAGGTCCAAGAGGCAGGTTATTGCTGCCGGGCTGAAGGAATTAATTCACAAAAAGAATTTAGAAGCTTTTCGCCATGAGCTGGGCACTTTCGATCTGGCCCTCTCTATAGAGGAGCTACAAGAATTGAGAAATGAGTGATAATCTTGTCCTTATTGATACCTCAGTTTGGATTCTGGTTCTGAGGAAATCCCCACTGCCACAGGCAAGAGATGAGGTGGAGCATTTGCTGGCAGAGGATAGAGTAGCCATTGTCCCTATGATACGTCTGGAACTCCTGGGTGGAGCTAGAACGCCAGGTGAGTTCAACCGTCTCAGAAGCCGCCTTGCCGCCCTTCACCAAATATCGATAGATGAAGCCAGTTGGGAGACAGCAGCTAATCTTTCTTTCAAGCTACGGCAGCGTGGAAAGATTATTCCCTATACTGATATACTCATTGGCTCAGCAGCAATTCTTGCTCATTGCTTGCTGCTCCACGCTGACAAGCATTTCGATTTGATGGCTGAAGATACTGACTTGAACACCAGAGGTCTTGTCTCTATGCTGAACCAGCAGGCTAACCCAGAGTCTCTGTGACCCTTATACCCCTCAGGCGAGGTTTTCTTAGGCACTGAAATGCTGAAGCATCTCAAGGAGCTTGGGGAATCGCAATGGTGGTTCACGGCACACCTTCGGGAGCGAATAACAGAAAGGGGCTTTGAGTTGCTGCGAAGAGATGACTGGTTCGAAAACTGGAATCATGATTTGACCTTCACGGTGATTTTATCGCGCTCCGTGCCCAGAAACGGCCCTTGCTTGACGCTGATACACTGCATATCCTCAATGACCCGGATCGCATGTATCCCGTGGATTAGAACAATGGCATCGCCTGGATGCATTATCACCTCTCGCAAAAGCTCGCCGCCATCGCTGTACAATTCCACGGCCACAACCCCGCGCTGGACGACAAACATCTGCTGCAAATCGTCGATCGTGCGCGTAACAGGCTTGTGATAGTGTGGCGGCTCGACAAAGCCCGCCTTGTGAGCCAGCAAGCCAAACTGAAAGGAGGATTGAGGCGGCGAAAAGAAGGTTGTCTGCTCCACCCGTGTATCAGCCCAGATGATCTCGGCGTATTTGATGCCATTATACTCAATTGATTCAACACCCATTACGTGCTCCTATATCACTAAAAAAGTTCCTTAATCCTGGCCGTCGTATCTCTCTCAACGTCGTAAACAGGCATATCTCCAATGACCTTAAGACGCTCAGCACCAGATATGTAGGTTAATTGCCCCTCTCGATCTCTCGATTCTCTATATTTCGCTCTTACATAACCTTGTTGGGAAGTTAGCGTTCTCAAATCGCCAATTTTATCTTTCCTGACAAAATAGGCATTGTTTCCATTACTACTTGAACCAACAAACCCGTATCCCTTTTTCTCTGCAAGTAAGCATAGCGCTTTCAGCGAAGCTCCCCAATAGAGGGTGGAATAATGCGCTTGCGTACGAATGAATTTCGCATCATAAGGAATCGTTATAGCGTACTGATCGCCAAAAAAGCTGTTGTATTCCGTAATCACGAGCATTGGATCTACCACATTGATAGCATCCCATATCCAATAATCGTTCCCATCAATATCAATGCTTAGTATTCCTATCTCACCGTTAAAACCGTTTTCTACGAAAATCTTATTAATGTTCTCTTTATTCACAAAAGCGCAAACAGCTGTTAAATCATGTCTCCAATATATGTCGTCTTTCATAATGTAATCGATGTACTCTTTGTCTCCTTCTATAATAAGGCCTGTCCAGTTATCATTTATCAACAAGAACCTTGTATTCGATTCTCTATAGTTTTCTACACCAAACTCAATAAATGTCCTGGGTTTTATTTCGAGATGATGGACCAGGAATTGGATTATGCCATCATCGCCCCATTGAGAAAACACCTTAAACTCGGCATCCTGGATATTTTCATACACTCCCATAGATTTCATCTGATTGATTAAGACCTTAGCCGCCAGCATTTGGCTCCCATCGGTATCTTTTTGAATGAGCCTGTGATGCCTTTCAAGTTGGGCAGGCATACCTATAGCATTCCTGATAATTTGACGCATGGATTTCAAGATACTAGTTTTCATATACGGTCTATTCTATTTGTTATCTTATCTTTATCAAATTTGAATGCCAAGAGCTTCTCTCCTATAAATATTCCTGAAATAATCGAACTCATGATATTCCACGATGCTTAAAGACTCGAAATCACAGCGAATTCTCTCATTCCTGCTGAAAAGCAAAGATCCATTTTTTATTACATTAAACCTGAAAGAGAGTGGTGCATGATTTAAAACCCTGACATCGGCGGGAAACCCTATAGCATCTTCAATTGTCCTTTCCATACTTAATTCATATGGCAAGGAATTTTCTTCGCCCTTCAGATAAACTGCTATATCCACGTCCCTGAAATCACCTTCCAGGAATGATCCATGGATATATGCAAATACTATTTCCTTTCTTCTCTTCAGTAGATATGTAATCTTCTCTTTTATCTTTTCTTTTTTAACGTCAGTTATATTATGCATTGCCATTTCTATTCATCACATTTATTAGTAATCGCCTTAGACTTAGCTCTTACCTCTCTCAATCTTAGCACATCTAAAGCAATGGGCCGGGCTATTTTCGCCAGGATGTACTTACGACCCAGTTTTTCCATTTTTCTTACGCCTGCTTCTCAGCACTCTGTTAAAGGTATTTTTGGACAATGTTCACCAACTCCTGCATTCGGTGATAAGGCTTACCAACAAACTCCTTCATATATCCTTGCCTTTTTTGCCTTAAGAACCCTTCTGCCATCAATAACAATGGTTTTATTCGTTTCTGGTTGATTTACGTGGTATACTCCTCTCAGTTACAAAACTGGTAGGAGATAAATTATGGAGTTCTTTTATTTACAATTGGTATGGAAGCAGCGAAAATAGGGCATTACTGATTGGATGAAAGAGCACCCACCAAAAGTTGAAACTAACCCTTGGTTATATGGTGCAGAAGTTGATGAAAATGAACCGATAATCCAGACTGCCAGGAGCATCTGGTGGTGTGATGTGGCTGCAGCGGACGGTGAATTCTTTGGAAGACGTGGGAGGTTAACCCCAAAATGCAAAGATTGAAGGATAGAATAAGCATTGTTACGGGAGCGGCAGCCGGCATTGGTGAAGGTATAGCGAGAGCAATGGCGCAGGAGGGTGCAAATGTAGTTCTCTTTGGCCGGCATGACACGGTTAAGAAAACCGCCAAAGACATAAGCGATTTGGGCCAAAAAGCAGTTGCGTTCAGGGTAGATGTGGCCAATGCCAGTGAAGTGAACGGGGCAGTGCAGCAGGTGTTAAGGCAGTTTGGGAAAGTGGATATACTCGTCAATAATGCGGGAATATACCCTGAGATGCTATTTGTTGAGATGCCAGATGACGTTCGGGATAGTGTCATAGATGTTAATATAAAAGGGGTATGGAACTGCACAAAGGCAGTGATTCCGAGCATGATAAAGCAGAAGTACGGAAAGGTTATCAATGTATCATCTGTTACAGGGCCGATGGTTGCTGCCAAGGGGGAAACGATTTATTCGGCTTCTAAAGGGGCTGTGTCTGGGTTTACCAGGGCACTGGCACTTGAGGTAGCGGAGCACGGTATAAATGTGAATGCTATATGCCCTGGTTACATTGACACACCTGGAATGAGAAATTCGGCAAGTGGAATGGGTATGGGTCCGGACGAGTATATTGGGAAGCTTGCGGAGGGGGTGCCACTGGGCAGGTTGGGCTCGATAGATGAGGTTGGTGATCTTGCAGTGTTCTTAGCTTCAGAAGAGTCGAAATACATAACGGGGACAGAAATAGTGATTGATGGGGGCAATATCATACAGGAGCAAAAGGAATAGAGCTACCTCCAATATGGAATACGAAGGCGAGAGCTAATATATAGAGGTTTGACTCACTTCAGTATGGTTGTTAAACTGAAGCTGATAACGCGGGAGTAACTCAGTGGTAGAGTTCCTGCCTTCCAAGCAGGGTGTCGCGGGTTCGAGCCCCGTCTCCCGCTCCATAATTACAAAAGCTAGAGAAGACAGGGAAAAGCTAAAGTCAAATTCAATTCTGCAATGATTTTGATGGGGTCTGGGTGAGTTACTTGTTGACAGTGAGTGCTGAATTCAGTAGAATCACTGCCTTAAGTGAACTGCGGAATGTAATCAGCTTCGAACGCAGCGGTTGTGTACCTGTCTTCAAGGAGGAATGATTATGCTTAAATTCAGTGCTAATTTAACAATGATGTTTAATGAGGTTGATTTTCCTGGTCGTTTTGAACGGGCATCTGGAGCTGGGTTCAAGGGGGTTGAATACTTATTTCCTTATGAATGGAAGAAGGAACTACTGGCAGAGCAGCTAGATAAGCACAAGCTTGAGCAAGTATTGCACAATCTGCCGACTGGTGATTGGGTTGCCGGTGATCGAGGTGTTGCCTGCTCGCCACAGCGGGTGGGAGAATTCCAGGAGGGCGTTGGGCTAGCTATCGAGTATGCTAAGGCGTTGAAGTGTTCTCGCCTGAACTGCATTGTAGGATTAACTCCTGAGAAAGTATCAGCAGAAAGGGTTCGCCAGACGCTGGTGGACAACCTTCGATTCGCCGCGACCGCCCTGGGAAAAGAACACATTCGCCTGCTAGTGGAACCTCTGAATGATCAGGATATCCCTGGATTTTACCTGGTGCATACACGAGACGCGCTCCAGTTGCTTGAAGAAGTTAAGCATCCCAATCTCTGGCTTCAATATGACATCTATCATATGCAGATAATGGAAGGCAATTTGACGAGAACTATTCTGGATAATCTTGCTCATATCGCACATATTCAGCTCGCGGATAACCCTGGCCGACATGAACCGGGAACTGGTGAAATCAACTACGCTAATTTGTTCCGTTTCATTGATGAGGCTGGATATGATGGCTGGATTGGATGTGAGTACAAACCTGCTGGTGTGACAGAAGATGGCCTTGAATGGATCAAATCCTATTTTGAAAAAGGAGGGAAGTAATGGCAGAGCTTGGATTTATCGGATTAGGAATAATGGGCAAGCCAATGGCTGGACATTTGCTAGCCGCTGGCCACACGGTTCGCGTTTATGATGTGGTTTCGGAGTCGGTTAAGGAACTAGCTTCGAAGGGTGCGGAGGCTTGCAGTAATAGTAGGGAAGTGGCGCAAAAATCAAATATAGTCTTCATTATGGTTCCAGACACGCCTGATGTAGAAGCTGTTTTGTTTGGCAAGGATGGTGTGACTGAGGGCATAAAATCGGGCTCTATCGTGGTGGATATGAGCTCCATTTCTCCAATAGCTACGAAAGAGTTTGCCAAAAAACTTGCCGCTTTGGGCGTGAAGATGCTTGATGCACCTGTTTCTGGCGGCCAGGTAGGGGCTGAAAAAGCGACTCTTTCCATCATGGTCGGAGGCCAGCCCGAAGTGTTTGCACAAATTAAGCCTTATTTTGAAATTATGGGTAAGAATATCGTTTATATTGGTACAAATGGGGATGGGCAGACCTGTAAAGTAGCTAATCAAATAGTAGTTGGTATGACAATTGAGGCAATTAGCGAGGCTCTTTTGTTTGCCTCTAAGGCAGGTGCTGATCCAGCAAAGGTAAGGGAAGCGTTGCTTGGAGGATTTGCCCAAAGCCGGATTTTAGACTTGCATGGACAGCGAATGATTGAACGCAAGTTTGGGCCTGGCTTCCGCATTCGGCATCAGCAAAAGGATCTGAACAACGCCTTGGAAGCAGCACATAAGCTGGGGTTGAGCTTGCCCGGCACGGCTATAGTCCAGGAGCTGTTTAATGCAGTTGCAGCACAAGAGGGTGGCAGCAACCTGGACCATTCTGCGCTGGTGCTTGCCCTGGAAATGTTGGGCAATTGCAAAGTCAGTGAATAAGTGGCTTGTGTAAGCCTGCGAGTTGGTGAATAGCCGAGCTGAGCAGCTAGTAGGGGATTGGGGGAACCTTCATCAAATGTCTGTATCTCGTTAACAGGGCAAGGGTAATTCAGCCAATGCTGGCCAGGTAGACTGATGCCGGATAAGGGGCTTTGCATTTTGTTGAGGTGTGAGGTATATTTCGTGATGGGGTTGGAGTAAGGTGGGTGAAGAAATGGGCTCGTAGCTCAGTGGCAGAGCGGCCGGCTCATAACCGGTTGGTCGTAGGTTCGAATCCTTCCGAGCCCACTCAGGGTGCTGTAATAAATTCTGTTACCCGAATTGCAGCTTGACATAATACTCTGATGAATGGCTTCACTACCTACATTCTACTATGGAAAGCCTTGTGGACTTCCTTTAAATGCCTATTAGTAACATGAGTGTAAACTTGTGTTGTTCTGATACTCTCATGGCCGAGCATTTCTTGAACGGAGCGAATATCAGCGCCGCCCATGAGCAGGTCAGTGGCAAAGGAATGTCTCAGTGTATGGGGGCTTACTTTGATTGGCAAGCCACATCGTTTTGTATATTTGATGACAATTTTTTGGATAGACCTCGCTGTCAGCCGCATTTTTTCGCCGTTCCTTGCAGTATGTACTCGGCCACTATATCGAATGAACAACGGCTGAAAATGGTCTTGGCGGGATTGCAGGTAGCGCCTAATCCATTGTGCGGCTGTATCTGATAGGAAAACAACTCGCAGCTTATTTCCCTTGCCTCTGACACCGAATTCTTGGCGCTTCAAGTCTATGTGGTCACGATTTAAGCTTACTAATTCTGATACCCTTAATCCTGTACTAAACAGGGTTTCCAGGATAGCTCTATCCCTCAAGCCTATCCTGTTTGATATTTGCGGGCTGTTTAGCAGCCTTTTTACCTGTCCCGAATCCAGAAAACTGACGGAGCGAGAGCTTTGTTTTGGAAGTTCTATCTTGTCAGGGGACAGGGTAACTGTATCACGCTGAACCAAAAGGTAACGCAGAAATGATCTCAGTGCAATAATATGGTAGCTTTGAGAAACGCGCTTCAATTGTGCTCCGTTTCGAGTATGCATGTGTGCCAGATATAACCTGTACCTTCTGATAAGATCCAAATTTATATCTTCGGGTTTGGTGATGGAGGAATTTTCAGTGAGCCAGTTGTAGAAGCGCCTCAAATAGCGTCTGTAGGCGCGAACAGTAAGAGGTGAACAGAATTTCTCGATTTCCAGGTATTCCAGGAATTCAGGAATTAATAAGTCTAAGCTCATGTTCAGCCTTAATGCCCGGGTGCTTTGGTTCGCAAAAGGTTCATTCTGCGAACCAAATTTAGATTAACACTTGCGTAATCCATTGTCAAATCCACAGATTAGTTCCTCCCTGGATGAAGTGGTATCTGAAATAAGAAATAGCTACTAACACTAGTAATATAGTATGATATGTCCAGCTAAACAAGGAGAGAAGTTGAGCACTTTGACAGTGGGCATGGCCCAGATTAACCGCTCCAGAGATTGAACGATTTATCGATGTGCAAAGGCCAAATGCGAAAACCTTGCGCTCCCCTACCCATTAGTTGCCACGAGAAAATGGCTAGCCTCTTAATCTGATGTTACTTGTTATATTGATTTCTATCGTGTGACCGCACTCAGGGCATGATATTTCCAGGGTGAGAGGTTGGTGCATCACCCTTTCTACGAGAGATGTAATTACTGAGTCCATATTATCCAGTCTTTTATCCAGCATCTGAAGTCGTTTGTTCACCTGCTGTATGGTTGGCTCAGAATTAACTCCACTGACCGGGTCATGACTATCTCCTAAAGCCAAATCTACAAACTCCTCTCAACCACGCCCAAAGATTCCAGCTCAGCCCTGCCTTCTTGTATTAGTTTATCTACCTCTTCAGAGACGGTGTGTTCCAGATATTTTCGGAATGATTCTCTTGCTGCTGGCGATGAGCGTACTGCTTGCTTAACCTTCTGCCACTCATCGTTGATCACTTCGCTAATCTGCTCCGGGCTTATAGGTTCATTTCCCTGCCACATCTGTTCAATTCTATCCAGTGCCCTGGCTGTCATAGCTCTTTTCAGGCGATCAAAAGAAAAAATTTCTTCCCACGTGTATGCTTTTTCCGGCCTCTGTTCCACCATAATTTATTGCCTCCAATCAGTTTTTTGATGCTATTATCATAGGTTTAAACAGGCGTCCTGTCAAGATGTGCCTGTCTGGTGTGCTTATTGATTTATAATCGTAAGTGGTATACATTATTGATTAAGTAAATTATTTGAAGAAAGGAGGTGCTCGAGGATGCCTGAGGTAGTAATCGGTGAGGTGACCGATTTCTTCGCCAAGCCGGTGGTGGCGGGTATAAAGCTAAGCGGTACATTAAGGCAAGGTGACAAAATCCACATCAAGGGTGCCACTACAGACATGGAACTTGTTGTGGAATCCATGCAGATTGACCGTGTTAACATTGCCGAGGGTAAAGCTGGTGACCTTATCGGCATACAAACTGCCGAGAGAGTAAGGCGTGGTGACAGGGTTTATAAGGTCACTGAATAGCCTTAATCAAATTTGCCATTTCAATAGCGCTCACCGCGGCAGCGAAGCCTTTGTTGCCTTCTTTAGTTCCTGCTCTTTGAATAGCTTGTTCCAGAGTATCAGCGGTAATTATGCCCTGTATTACGGGCAATCCCATATCCAGGCTTATTTTACTAATTCCCCTATTTACTTCGGAAGATAAATACTCAAAGTGCGGAGTTCCGCCGCGGATTATAGCGCCAAGGCATATCACGGCATTATATTCCCCCTTCTGGGCCAATTTCTTAGCAATCAGCGGAATTTCAAAACAGCCCGGGGTCCATGCAATATCGATGTCTTTCTCATCAACGCCATGGCGCAGTAAGCCATCCTTCGCCCCTTCAAGGAGCCTGGTGGTTATGAACTCGTTGAATCGCGAGACAATCACAGCAAATTTAAAACCCTTTCCTATTAATATGCCTTCATAATGTTTAGCCATTAGTTACCTCCTCTATGTCTAGACGGTGTCCTAGTTTTTTTTGCTTGGTTTCCAGGTAGCGAATGTTGTAAAGGTTGGGTTGAGTTATTAGTGGCACGGTCTCCACTATCTTGAGTCCGTAGCTCTGTAATCCAACTACTTTCTTGCTGTTGTTAGTAAGCAGACGAATGTTATGTAAACCTAAATCAGCCAAAATCTGAGCTCCAACCCCATAGTCTCTTAAATCAGGAGCAAAGCCTAAAGCAACGTTAGCCTCCACGGTATCCATTCCCTGATCTTGAAGAGCATAAGCGCGGAGTTTATTGTGAAGCCCGATTCCCCTTCCCTCTTGCCGCATATAAAGAAAAACCCCTCTGCCTTCCTCAGCTATGCTTTGCATTGCCAGCTTGATTTGATCGCCGCAATCACATCTTAAACTGCTAAAGACGTCTCCGGTAAGGCATTCACTATGGACACGCACCAATATCGGCTCATCGCCTGATATGTTCCCTTTAACCAGGGCAATATGTTCAGTGGCGTCGACATTGCTCTTATACGCTACAATTGTAAATTCGCCAAACTTAGTAGGCAATTTGGCATCAGCTACTTTTTCCACTAATTTCTCATGATTAAGGCGATAAGCAATCAAATCTGCAATGGTTATAATCTTCAGGCTATACTTAGAGGCCACAATTTCAAGTTCAGGCAAACGTGCCATGGTGCCATCTTCATTCATAACCTCGCATATGACGCCAGCGGGGTAAAATCCAGCTAACCTGGCTAAATCAACGATGGCCTCGGTGTGTCCTGCTCGTACCAATACACCGCCGTTTCTGGCTCGAATGGGAAATACATGACCTGGACGGGCTAAATCATCCGCTCTACTATCCGGGTCGAGCACCGTTTTTATGGTTTGAGCCCGGTCAAAAACAGAAATTCCGGTGCTTATTTCGTGTTTTGCCTCAATAGATACGGTGAAGGCGGTAGAATGCCTCGATGTGTTGTCTTGAACCATTAGCGGTATTCCCAACTCATCGAGCCTCTGCTTGATGATAGGAAGACAAATCAATCCCCGAGCATGCTTTGCCATGAAATTTATAGCCTCAGGAGTGATTTTTTCTGCTGCTATCGCCAGGTCACCTTCATTTTCGCGGCTTTCATCATCAACTATAATAATAAACTTGCCTGCCCTTATATCTTCAATCGCTTCTGCTATGGTGGCTAACATTATTTAGTTCTCCTTACTCATGAATCCATATTCTTCAAGAAATTCAAAGGTTAAATCCCCGCTACTTCTTTCCTTCAGCCGCTCTACATACCTGGCTATAACGTCTACCTCCAAATTGACTTGATCTCCAGGTCTTCTGCTAGCGAAGGTGGTGTTTTCCAGAGTGTACGCTATCAGAGACACAGTAAAGGAAAAATCATCAAGGCCTGCAATGGTAAGGCTAACACCATCGACAGTAATGAATCCCTTAGTAGCCATTAAAGGTATCAACCTGGCTGGCGCTGAAATCCTCACAATACGTGCTGCTTCTTCAGGAGTTACGGTGACTATTTCGCCTGTACCATCGACATGTCCCAGTACTAAATGGCCTCCAAGGCGCCCGCCTATTAGGAGTGCCCTTTCCAGGTTTACCTGGTCGCCATAATGGAGTCCACCGAGATCGGTGCGACGCAATGTCTCTGGCATAACATCAACATTGAAGGCATTACCGTTTACAGAGGTGACTGTTAAGCAAGCTCCATTAACAGATATGCTATCGCCCATTTCTAGCCCTTCCAGCACCTTTCGGGCTCCAATGAGTAAATGATGTGAATCCGCTTCTTTGACTATCCCGACTTCCTCAACTATGCCGGTAAACATGCTATTTCTCTACAGGATCTACGATTCTTGCTGCACTCTCTTCTTCACACACCCGCTGATCAATACATTATCGTCGAATCTCCTGACTTTAACCCGCTCCAGGCACAAGGCTTCAATCACAGTACCAACTCCTTCACCAGCTACTGCGGTCTTGGCTTCACTACCGCCAATGATTATAGGCGAAATGAAAGCCATTACTTTGTCCACCAGCCTGTGGTCAAAGAGGTAACCCAGGATTTTACTTCCCCCTTCTACCAGAACTGTGACTATGTTTCGCTTCCCTATCACCTTAAGTAATCCCTCCAGGTCTACCAGCCCCTCTATTCCCGGTAGTTCCAGCACCTCTACCCCAGCTTGAGCAAACCTTTCTTTCTTTTCTGGATTCAGGGGTTTAACTGCTGCAAGCAAAGTTTTTCCTCGTTGCTTCAAAATCTCAGAGTCCAACGGTGTTCTCCCATTGCTATCAATAATTAGCCGCAATGGTTGCATCTTTGTCCAGCCACCTTTACCCTGACAACCTCTTGCGGTAAGCCTGGGGTTATCAATGATGACGGTATTCACCCCCACCATTATAGCGTCAGCGATATGACGCAAGCTATGCACATAATTCCTGGATTCTTCATTAGTTATCCATTTAGAGTGGCCAGTTTTAGTAGCAATCTTCCCATCAAGGCTCATAGCCACCTTAACAATAATAAAAGGCAAACCCGTGGTGATAAATTTGATATAAGCCTCATTTATTTCATAAGCTTCCTCCTGGCACTCGCCGATGTGAGTCTCAATGCCAGCTTCGTTTAGCTCTCTTATAGCACGGCTTGAAACTACTGGATTGGGATCAAGTAATGCTACGTATATTTCTGAGATGCCGGCGTTAATTATGGCCTGAGTGCAGGGTGGAGTCCGCCCATAGTGGCAGCAGGGTTCCAGAGTAACATACATGGTGGCGCCTTTTGCCTTTTCACCGGCCTGGTCAAGTGCTACCACTTCGGCATGGCTTGAGCCAACCGGTTGTGTGCACCCCCGGCCTACAATAACCCCATCCTTGACAATTACAGCTCCCACTGCCGGGTTAGGATGGGTATATCCTACAGCCAACCTAGCCAAAGATAGCGCGCGTTTCATATATTCTTTGGTCGGCATTGACTATTTAGCTCCCCTTGCTGAAGTTTTCATAATATATGGTAGCAGTCGCTCCTCAGAGGCTCAACAACTATCCGTCTCTTGGCAATCTCTTCTTTAATTGTACGACCGCTAAGCACCGTACTTCTGGCATTGTAACATTGACTGTAGCAGTAGTGCAAAAACCCCCGCTTGTTAATGATTATCATAATGTAGCTCCCATTACATACTGCAATCTGGGGGATTTTTTGCCGATAGGGGTAAGGTAAGCGTGTCTTTCATTGGCTAGATCGACGGTCCAATTCTCTCTTCAGCGAATCCACCTTATCTTTCATGCTCGCAGCTTTATCCCGCCTATCATCTATCCTAATCGTGGTTAACACTCTGGCGGCTCCTTGCTGGAAGAGCACTTCATGCATCTTTTTTGCGGCCATCAGAATCTTGTCCAGGTCGCCTTCTATAGTTGTTCCCATAGCGGTTAATTCGTATCTTATACCTTTCTCCTGCTGCAAGACTTCAACTGCTCGAGCCACATACTTGCTAACCGAAGGGGTTCCAGTCCCCAGAGGAACGACGCTTATTTCTGCTATTACCATTTCTTTTCCTCCTGCTTAGAAGCTATTTGGGAGAGAGTAACTTAAGGAAACCACCTCAGGGTTCTGGATAGCCCCACTGCTATTGCAATCACAATAAGAAGAATAACTATTCCTATCGTGGCAAACTCGCTGTTTGTTCTTGTAGGCCTATCTTTTTCCTTTCTCTTCATATACCTTCCGTAAGAGCATCTACGGAATAGTCAAAATACTATCAGGTATTTACCACGGTGTCATTTTGAAGGGGTTCTTTGCTTGCCATCATGCTGACGGCAGTGAAAAATCTGATGCATATTGGGGCTGAAGCTTCAACTGCTGAGCTTTCCTGAAGTTAATGATATAATCTTATCACAGTAAGGTTAAGCGTTTAGGTACCTTTCAGATAGAGCATTAGCTTGCCCAAGCATGGCAGTGAGGGGCAAGGACAAAGGGAAGAATTCTATACTGCGCCTTGCGCTTGACACGGGGGAACTCGAAAGAGCCCTGCAAGGAAGACAAATGTTTTCAAGCCTGTGGCGACTCGAATCTAACTTGAAGATTACTACAACGGCTGACAAGATTCCACACTGTCATAGCGGGATAGTTGATTATGAAGATAAGAACAATCACAGCCGGAGTTAACCTATCCTATCCTGTACAGGACTTGGAAATTAAAAAACTTGCTGAATTCAATTTAAGAGCAAAGAAAAATCTTGAGAGTAACGGTTATGAAGTACAAACGCTGAGAATCGCTAGCCAGCCTTGGACAGAATATCTTGGCATGTTAAGCCATGGCCAGATAATTGATGAAGTAGCGGATATTGAGAAAATTTGTGCAAATAATGGAATCGACTTCGTCAGCATTGGTGCAATTACTGACCCGAACTTCATTGGCTTAGTTCTAGAAATAAACAAGGCAACTTCTATAGTTTTTGCTTCGGTGGTAACGGGAAATGCGATAAACGGCATAAATTATCAAGCCGCGAAGGAGGCAGCAAATGTAATTGTGAGGATTTCAAAGGAAACAGATGGCGGTTATGGAAATTTGCGCTTTGCCGCACTTGCAAATTGTCCACCAGACACTCCGTTTTTTCCAGCGAGTTATCATAAAGGCGAAACTTGCTTTTCCATAGGTTTAGAATGCAGTGATTTAGTTTCGAAAGCCTTTGAGAAAGCAAAAAGCCTAATTGAAGCTGAAGAAAGACTTCAGTCCATTTTTGCAATCGAGCTTAAGAGGATTGAAAAAACTGCGAAAGAAATCGGGGAAAAGGAGAAGATTTTCTTAAAGGGAATTGATGTTTC
>JAUWHP010000034.1 GCA_030605765.1 Dehalococcoidia bacterium | reverse complement strand
TCGCCATTTATCCTGCCAGGGTAGATAACCCTGAGGTACTTGCCGTCAACAGTGGTTAGCTTCCTCTGCGACAGCCGTTGCCATGCTAGCGAAAATTGCTTCTCAGAAATTCTTATCCGCTTACGTGTAGGCATGATGAAATTTTTTTGCCCCCTATCTAGCCTTTACTACTTCTTTCATGCTGTTTCATTAAATCAATTATACACGGTATAGTGTAAGAATCAAGCGCAGTAGCAGTAATCGTAGTGCTCTCCTCAGGCATACAAAACAGTCTCTTTCACCTGAGAACGGATGTCAGAGTAAAATTCTCCATAATGTATAACAGGGCTGTCTTTGATAACAGTTTAAAGGTAATCACAAGCACCATACCCCATAGCCGCTCGGCAAGTATTGCTTTGCATGGTGCAGTATTGAATTCCTTAGGTATATTGCCAGTGCCGAAGATGGTTTTGATCTTCCTATCGCTGAAATCTACACTGCCAAGCTGGTGATATGCCTCAGCGTTTATTCTGTTCTTGCCTCATTCAGTATGCTGGGTTATCAGGTTACGGGCATACTTCATGGGTTTTTCTCTGTTGACCCTAGCTATTGTTTGTCTCCATACCTACTCTCTCGAACACCTCTACAGTGTTCTCTCTATGCACCAGCCTATAGCCTGGTAATTCGCCATTGCGCAACTTTACTATCGCTGACTCTTCTGGAGCTCTATCAACGCCCTTTACCTCTATATCCACCCCCGCCCAAAATAGCATAGCATTGAATTTCCCTTCTACCATCTCCTGGTCTATAATGACATATTTAACACCATCGATTTCTTTGCCCTTAACAAAAAATTTCGCTGCCTCAACAGCACCTTGTTGAAAAGGATTACTTACCGGTACTCTATGTGCCACCGCGATGATCCAATGTCCATAGTCCCACCATGATAGAACGCCATACTCAGGCTCTCTGGCGACGTAAAGATTGTAATATGCTTCAGGGTCATCAAAAGGCTCAGGGCTGTTTTCTCGCAGCCACACCAGAGTATTATACCAATCCTTTGTTATCAGGCTGGGTGACATAGCCAGTTTGATCGACGCCGGTGTGGAGGCAAAGAGCAGAATAATACACAGAGCTAGTGATAAGCGCGACTTCACCCCTTTCCTGACATACTTGCCAATCTCAAGGAAGAAGTAAGCCGTAAGTAAGGACAGAGGCACAACAAACTGGTAATCCCACCGCCTCTGGATTGATACAGCGATAAGCATAAGTATACCCCAGACAACAATTAGTAATGGCCTTTGTTTATCTTTTATAGCAAGGTAAATACCCACGAAGAAGAATAAGTAGTTAGCTCCATACACTAATATAGCGGCAGGTGGCAGTAGTGGCTTTGTCTCGACTACTGTTCCGAAAGCTGTGCTTGTGACAAATATGAACTTGACCCACCCAGCAGTCCATACGAAGGGGCCTCGACCCCACATTACTGCCATAGCTACAACCCATATTGCTAACATAAACATCCCAATTATGGCTATAGCCGTAGCCACGAGCAGCTTGGTATCATTGACTCGGCTGGACAGGAAACCGAATATCTGTGGCGTTACGGCTGCTATTATAAGGGCCACTATTACCACCACTGACCCTCCGGTATCGAGATGATATGGCGAGTAGACAAACAAGGCTACACATGCTGTTATGGTTGCGCCGCTCCTCAGAGAAGCGATATCTCTGCCATCATGATAGTCAACAGCAAACTGCACTATGAGCCATAGCCAGAACACGAACAACGTGAATATAGCTCCGTGCCATGTGAGAAAATAGAGCCCCAGTGCCAATCCTGCCAGTGCATAATACCCTAATCTTTCTCTCTTGTATCCTCGTATCAGGAATAGTACTGTTGTGGCAGCGAGCAGTGTCTCGAGCACGTGATGGCTAACAGAGCCTAACATTGAGCCGCTGAAGAACTCGGTAGGAAGAAATGCCACCAGTGCTGCCGCTATTACGCCAGCCCACCTGCTGCGTAGCTCCCTGCCGATGAAATATACTGGTATGAGTGTCAGCGTACCTAGTACAGGCGGTAACCATGCTCCGACAATCTGCAGTATGTGTGTCGTTGGTTGTCCTAAACTTATGGCATACCCTATACCAGCTATCAGCCAAGTTGTAAGTGGTGGGGCTGCCACAGTCATACCCTGTGGGAACAATGTATAGCTATCATATAACATTGGCCAAGGGAAGTTATGAGCCATGTTCTCAGCAAGCCTCATGTGGTACCAGGCATCACTGCCCCGGAAAATGACCCCAACGTCAGTAAACACATGGTTGTATGGCAAGGCAACCCGTAGAAATAAGGAGGCAGCAAAGATACCTGCTAGCACAACTAATATCTTCTTCCCTGTTTGCTTGTCTTCCACGGTCGTCAACCTTCTTACCATGCAAAATTAACGGAAGTTGTTTCTCGAAAATTTTTTATCCGCTTACGTCTAAGCGTGAGCAGAAAATTCTTAATTGCCTATTTATCCCCTTGTTAATTCTATACTGTAGGCTGGGCTCTCAGAAAAGCCACAACAGCCTATTTTAGCGCTCTTCATCTTCTTCCTCAAGTCTATAATTGAACCCATTGCGCTCAGCAATAATACTGAGTAAAGTAGCTGAAGTCCCACGAGGTCGGTACATGCCTATTTCCCACTCACTGATTGTTTGCTGCCGTGTGCCTAGCTCTTCAGCTAACTTCCTTTGCGTTGCCCCCAAATGTCGCCTCAATGTCCGAATGCTTTCCTTATCCCATTGCCTTCTTTTCCGTTGTTTCATTAAATCAATTATATACGGTATAGTGTAAAAATCAAGCGCAATAAATATAATCTGCCCACACATCCAGAACAATTTCTTTGACGCGAGAACGGATACCAGAGTAGAATTCTCTATAATGTATAACAAGACTGTCTTTGATAATAGTTTAAGGATAATCACAAGCACCATGCCCCATAGCCGCTCAGTGAGTATTGCTTTCCTCATAGGTACTGGTTCATGCTATGAAAACCAGGAGGAGGCAGGCATTTCTCATTTTATTGAGCATCTATGCTTCAAAGGCACGCGGCGACGGCCAACAGCTAAGGAAATAAGTCAGGATATTGAAGGCGTTGGCGGCATAATTAATGGCAGCACGGATAAAGAAGCGACCATTTTTTGGTGCAAGGTGGCTAGCTCTCATTTCTCTATAGCTCTGGATGTACTGTCTGATTTACTGCTCAATTCTCGCTTTGATGATGCAGACATTGAGAAGGAAAGCCAAGTTGTCATTGAGGAAATCAAAATGAACCTAGATCTCCCTCAGCACAGAGTAAACATGCTCATAGATGAATTGTTGTGGCCAGAACAGCCACTGGGACGGGAAGTTGCTGGAACTAAGGAAACTGTGTCCTCTATGAACCGTGGGCAGCTATTAAGCTATATCGCGCACCATTACATGCCTAACAATACTGTGGTTAGCATCGCAGGTGACATACAACATAGTGAGGCAGTGGCTCATATTAGACCACTGCTTAGCAAGTGGGCTGCTGGAGGGCTATCAAGTGGTTATGTAACTGATGATAAGCAAAAAGAACCTAGGTTGCGTATTGCGTCCAAGAACGGTGAGCAAGTGCATCTTTGCCTTGCTGTCCATGGATTTTCTCGTTTCCACCCGCAGCGTTTTGCGCTTGACTTGCTTAATACAGTACTCGGTGGGGGGATGAGCAGTCGCCTATTCACAGAAATTAGAGAGCACAAAGGATTAGCCTACGATATTCATAGCTATGTGGAACATTTTTCTGATTCAGGGTCGTTTATTACCTATGCTGGTGTTGATCCTGGAAAGATAGAGACTGCGGTTGGAGCTATTCTCGAGGAGCTATCCAAACTCAAACAGGGAATCACCTCCAATGAGCTTACCAGAGCCAAAGAATTGTCGAAGGGAAGGCTGCAGTTACACCTTGAGGATAGTCGAAACATGGCTCTGTGGCTAGGCAGTCAAGAGCTGTTGACACAGCGCATCCTCAACATAGGTGAGGTTATTTCTATAATTGATGCTATTACCATGAGCGATTTGAAGCAGGTTGCTGAAGAACTCTTAACCAGTGGGAGGCTCAACCTAGCTATGGTAGGCCCAATTAAACATGAGCCTTCGGTCAAATTACTGAAAGTCTAGGGTTATATAGCACTATATAAAGAAGAGCCGCTGAACAGCGGCTCTTCTTTTCCTAGCGTTCTTTACACTGCGCTCTAATACTCGGGGTATCCTCCCGGCATCGGTGGCGTCTTTTCCTTCTCGGGGATGTCAGTTACTAAAGCTTCAGTGGTCAAAGTCATATTGGCAATGCTGGCACCATACTGCAGAGCAGATCTAGTAACTTTGAGAGGATCTACGATGCCTCTTTCCACCATGTTGACATCCAATTCATCTTTAGCTGCATCATAACCTACGCCGGGCTGGCTTTCTTTTATCTTATTCACCACCACTGAGCCCTCTCTGCCACTATTCGCAGCAATGCAGCGGATAGGCTCTTCCAAAGCTCGTTTCAGTATAGCCACACCTGTAGCTTCATCATTACTAACAGCAAGTTTATCCAGACCTGCTATTGAGTTGAGCAGGGCAACACCACCGCCAGGCAAGATACCTTCTTCTACAGCGGCTCTCGTAGCTGACAGAGCATCTTCCACTCGATGTTTCTTTTCCTTGAGTTCTACCTCAGTACCCGCACCTACCTTGATTACCGCCACACCACCAGCCAATTTGGCTAACCTCTCCTGTAATTTCTCTTTATCATAGTCAGATGTACTTGTATCAATCTGAGATCTAATTTGCTTAATTCGATCCTCAATAGCTTTCTTCGAGCCTTTCCCTTCGACAATAGTAGTGTCATCCTTATCAGCCACCACTCTTCGAGCCCGCCCTAAATCCTCTACAGTAACCGAATCTAATTTCCTGCCAATCTCCTCAGATATAACCGTTCCTCCAGTGATGGTGGCTATATCGCGGAGCATTTCCTTCCTTCTATCGCCAAAGCCAGGTGCTTTAATCGCCAGAGGACTTAAAGTGCCCCTTAGCTTATTGACCACCAATGTAGCTAAGGGTTCACCTTCTATATCTTCGGCTATCATAACGATGTTCTTGGAAGTTTGGACGATTTTTTCTAAAGCAGGCAGGATGTCATTCAAGGCAGAAATTTTCTTATCGGTGATCAATATGTAGGGGTCTTCCAGTTCTACTTTCATCTGTTCGGCATTAGTGACGAAATAAGGACTGATGTAACCCCGGTCGAATTTCATGCCTTCAACGTACTCGGTTTCATATTGCAATCCTTTACCTTCCTCAACTGTGATAACTCCGTCCTTGCCCACCTTTTCCATGACATCAGCAATCAAATTGCCAATTTCCTGGTCAACTGCTGATAGAGCAGCCACTTGAGCTACTTGCTCCTTAGTCTTCACGGGAATGGACGCTTTCTTGAGTTCATCGACAACAGCTTCCACCCCCTTCTCAATACCACGCTTTAAAGCCATGGAGTCAGCACCAGCGGCAATATTCTTAAAACCTTCCCCAACGATACTTTGAGCTAGGATAACAGACGTGCTGGTGCCATCACCACATTGGTCATTAGTTTTCGTTGCTGCCTCTTTTACTAATTGAGCTCCCATGTTCTGAAAGGGATCAGGCAACTCTATTTCCTTAGCAATGGAAACGCCATCGTTTATGACTGACGGAGCCCCCCATTTCTTATCTAGCGCTACCGGACGCCCACGAGGGCCCAACGTCACCCTGATTGCTTTGGCGAGGGTATCTATACCCACCTTTAATGCTTTTCTTGCTTCTTCACTAAAAAGTAATTGCTTTGCCATTTATTCACCTCCTTTTAGGACTTCTTTTTGGCTAGAATATCGCTTTCACGCAGGATAACCACTTCTTTGTCATCTAGCTTAAACTCAGCGCCAGCGTATTTGGAATAGATTACCCTATCTGCCACCTTTGTCTCCATGGTTATCCGTTTCCCATCTTCGGATAGCTTGCCTGGACCCACAGCAATGATTTCACCTTCCTGAGGCTTTTCTTTAGCTGTGTCAGGTAAGACAATCCCTCCTTTACTTACCTCTTCCTTCGGGATAGGCTTGATTACCACCCTATCTCCCAAGGGTTCAATCTTAACTGCCATGTTACCTCCTTTCTTGATTTAATTTTAGCACTCTAATGCTGAGACTGCTAATTATTATACCATAAAGAATTTAAAATGCAACAAGTCCGAGGTTTATTACGGCCCCTCTGGATGCTAAACGAAAGCTTGTTAAACGGTGTAATATTTATAACCATGAGCGTCGATATCAGGGCCTGGAATGTGAGATGACTTTAGAAGCATATACTGGCGAAAATAGGCCATTTCGAGTATACTTTTCATTAGACATTAAGAGCCGACTACAAAAACCTTAGAAAAGGAGGCCACAACGTTGAAGAGTGAGGTAAAACAGATTGCTTTGAGGGAGGGAGCAAGTAAGGTAGGAATTGCCTCTGTGGAGAGCTTTGCAGGCACGCCAAATGGGCATGCACCTACTGATTTCATACCAGATGCCAAATCAGTGATTTCGTTTGGGGTAAGATTACTAGATGCAGCTGTAGAGCGGGATAGGCTATTCATGAATTCCGAGATGGTTCCGGAAGAATTAAGAATGCCTGTACAAGAATACATCTATGAAACGGTAGCCTACAGCATGGTAAACACCCGGTTAGATCAAATTGGATTGTCGATTGCTCTGTTTTTGGAAAAACAGGGATACCCATCAATGTGTTTTCCGGCAACCTATGATAGATATTATGAGTCCCTGATGCGTAAGATTCCCAACTTTCAGGCTTATTTTTCTCATAGGCATGCTGCTGTTAGGGCTGGCTTAGGGGAATTTGGTTTAAATAATCTTGTCCTAACACCTGAATATGGCCCAAGAATTCGATTGAATTCAGTAATAACAAGCATACAGCTAGAGCCGGATCCCATTATCGGAGAAAAGTTATGCATAAGAGGGTGTACATTGTGCGCGAAGGCATGCGCATTGTGCGTCGATAACCCCAGTGCAAATATCTTGACGCCCAAAGAGAATCTGAATTGGAATGAAATATGGTTAGGCCCGCCTTCTGTTACAGATAAGCACGCATGCGACTCCGGGAGGTGTGCAGGGGGATGTGTGAGGGTGTGCCCAGTGGGCAGCAAGAGAACACATAGAAGCTAGGGGAAAGAGAAAAGCTCAGGATAGCTAATATTAGCTATGGTTTCATGTCTCCATGACTTAGTGCCCTCCCTGACACCAAGGCTCAGGTGCAGGGCTACCCGTTTCCCCTCACGATTGATGCCATGTGCTAATAGAGTAGGATATACTGATCCACTTTTCCACCACTTTCGGGACACTACCTCTTCACAGAGATCTTTTCAACTGTTTTCGTGAGTTTCCTTTCAAGGTCAGGGTACCACTCTAAGTGAGAGATTAGAATCTCCTGATTGTTGAGCTTTTTTTTGCACAGTCGTCATTTATACATCAAGATTTTACCAGAAAAGATCTCAATCTTTTTCAATTTTCTCCAATTTTGCCAGACTGAGCAGCAGCTTCTTAACCCCAGTCTCTCTAAAGGCTACGGTTAACACTAGGTCCCCTTTGTCAGGGAGGCAATCCATCACTATGCCATCGCCAAATTTGCTGTGGCGAACACAATCACCCACTCTCAAATCCAAGCCATTGGCGCGAGGCGGCAATGTGGAGCCTGCATTAACCAGCGCACCAAGACTTTCCTCCTCTCCTAGCCCTTTAGGGTTTACCAGATGTGGTGAAATATCCTGAAGAAAGCGAGATGGTAAGTTTGCCGAGCCACCGAACAAGTTGCGTCGGTAACTACGCAACAGGTAGAGTCTCTTCTCGGCCCTGGTTATTCCTACATAGCAAAGGCGACGCTCTTCCTCCATCTCGCCTGCGTCGCCAAAAGATTTCCTGTGTGGTAAAATCCCTTCCTCCATGCCAACGATAAAGACCACAGCGAATTCCAAGCCCTTAGCTTGATGCAAGGTAATTAGAGTTACAGCATCAACTTCTTCATCTAGCTTATCCACATCTGCTACCAGGCTGACTTTCTCCAGAAAAGTAGCTAAAGCTTCTTCAGGGTTAAGTCCATCATATTCTCTAGCAACGCTTTTTAACTCCATTATATTCTCCCACTTCTCTTCCCCATCCTCTTTCTCCAGAATATATACCCTGTATCCCGCACACCCCAACACCTCATCTACTAGCTCACAAGGGCTTAGTTCATGGCCTTTAGCAATAAGCTCATCGATAAGAGTGACAAATCCAGCTAAAGCCTGGGTGATACGTGAAGGGAGGGTCTGCTCCCCTACCATTTGCTTCGAAGCATCGTACAGAGAGGCATTATGCGATCTTGCCCAGGCCTGAAGTCGACCAAGGGTGCCTTGTCCAATACCTCGCCCGGGAACGCTTATAATGCGCGCCAGGCTAACGTTATCATGAGCATTATGAATAACCCTGAGATAAGCAATGATATCTTTAACCTCCCGCCTCTGATAGAAACGTATGCCACCGACAAGCTTATAAGGCACTCCGTACCTGATGAATGTCTCTTCCAAAACTCGTGATTGAGCATTGACACGATACATTACAGCACAATCTTTGAGTGATATCTGGTCCTGGCTAACTAGCTTTTCTATTTCACTGACCACCGATTGAGCTTCTTCTCCCTCACCATAGCTCTCGATAATAGCCACAGGAGGACCAACTTCATTCTCTGTCCACAAGTTTTTTTGCTTACGCTGCACATTCGCCGAAATAACGTCTGAAGCGACCTGCAAAATAGTCTTAGTAGAGCGGTAGTTTTGCTCTAAAAACACTATTTTAGCTTCGGGATAATCCTTTTCAAAGCTTAAAATATTGCGCAAATCAGCAAATCTCCAGGAATAGATAGACTGGTCGGGGTCACCAACCACACAAATATTGCGGTATTTTCCTGCTAGATGTTTCACCAGCACATACTGGGCGATATTAGTGTCCTGAAACTCATCGACTAAGATATGAACATATCTTGACTGGTACCGACTCAGAATATCAGGGTGATTATCGAATAGCTGTGTCGTCTTCATCAAAAGATCATCAAAATCCAGCGCCTCACTTTGAGTGAGCAATTGCTGATAGCGCTGATAAACCCTGGAGGTCACCTCCTCAAAATGGCTGCGAATCTGGTGAGAATAAGCCTGGGGGCTAACAAGGCGGCTTTTGGCGGAGGTGATGGCTGATTGTAAAGCGCGAGGAGCATATTGTTTAGGGTCAAGATTTATTTCCCGAAGGCTTTGCTTTATCAAATTCAATTGATCTTCGTCATCATAAATAACAAACCTCGAGTTAACACCTATGGCTTCGCCCTCACGACGCAGAATTCGACTACAGCTACCGTGGAAAGTGCCTAGGGTTAAAGCACCGGCCTCATAACCCAAAAGCAGCTTTAACCTCATCTGCATTTCCTTGGCAGCTTTGTTGGTAAAAGTAACTGCAATAATGTGGTAGGGATTAACGCCACAAACTTTAATCAGGTAAGCAATTCGGTGGGTGACTACCTTGGTCTTGCCACTCCCGGGGCCAGCTAAGATAAGCACGGGGCCTTCAATTGCTTCTACGGCTTCTCTCTGGGCGGGATTGAGCGTAGCCAGGATATCCATTAAACCTGAGCTTATTATAGCAGATGTTCACTGTGCCACCTTCCTCTATCAACACCCGACCATAAATTTCTGCTAGAATATCAACCTTGAGGCTTATGTCCGTAAGAGAACAATTGGTCACTATTTGTACCGCCAGGCAGGTGGAGGCGCAGATAATCCAGGGGCGCTTGGAGAGCGAAGGTATCCCTACCCTTCTAAGCTATGAGAGCGCTAGTTTAGTTTTCGGGCTCACTATTGATGGCTTAGGTGAGGTGAAGATAATGGTGCCAGAGCACCTGGTGAAAGAAGCTAAGGAGACTTTAACAATTTAAGCCATGACTTCAAGGTTAGAACGCATAACTCAGCAGAGGTTGGACAGCCTGCATAGGATTCGAGCTCACGGCATAAATCCCTATCCTCACTCTTATCATCCCAGTCATACCATCAAAGAAGCAACAACTCTCTTTGCACAACAAGGGGAGGAGTTGCGTGCTATGTCCCTCGCTGGCCGTGTTATGTCTGAGCGCCCCATGGGCAAGATAGCTTTCCTTGATATCCGCGATGGCTCAGGGAAAATACAGATCTGTTTCCGTCGTGACCTTCTGGGCAAGGAGAGGTATGAATTTCTTCGGGAAGTCGATATCGGCGACATTGTGGGGGCAGAAGGTAAGCTTTTCCGAACGAAAACAGGTCAAACCACACTCGAAGTATCAAATTTCACCATGTTATGCAAGTCGCTCCGCCCGTTACCGGAGAAGTGGCATGGGTTGGCTAATGTAGAAAAACGCTATCGACAGAGATATCTTGACCTTCTTTCCAACGCAGACACCAGAACCATCTTTATGCTACGTAGTCAGATTATCACTGCATTGAGAAGTTTTCTAAATGGCCACGGCTTTATAGAGGTAGAGACGCCTGTGCTCCAGTCTGTGGCTGGGGGAGCCCTAGCTCATCCCTTCACCACACATCACCATGCACTCGACAAGGACCTTTACATGCGCATCGCTCTGGAACTTCACCTTAAGCGGCTAATAGTAGGCGGCTTTGACAGGGTTTATGAAATAGGACGTGTCTTCCGCAACGAAGGCATTTCTGTCCAGCATAATCCCGAATTCACCTTGCTGGAGTGTTATCAAGCTTATGCTGATTACAATGACATTATGAATCTAGTTGAGGAGGCAGTGTCTCATATTGCTCGTGAAGCTCTGGGTGATGCCAAAATCACCTGTGACGGCAAAACCATTGACCTTAGCCCTCCCTGGCAAAGGCTCTATCTGCGTGAGGCAACCAAAAACTACTGTGGCATTGATTTCGAAGACTACCCTGACGCCAATTCCCTGCGAGAGGCAATAGCGCAAAATCTGGCAGCGGGAGGTCTTGAAGGCAATATTCCATCCAAGGAATGGGAAGGTTTTGACACCATGTCCCGGGGCAAGCTCATCGACAAGCTAATTTCCACCTTTATTGAGCCGAATCTCATCCAACCAACTTTCCTTCTCGACTACCCTGTAGAAATATCACCCCTGGCTAAAAGAAAGAAAGACAACGACCGCTTGGTAGAGAAATTTGAGGCCTTTATTAATGGGGTTGAGATCGCCAATGCCTTCACTGAACTCAATGACCCCTTAGAACAAAGGGACAGGTTCCAGCAGCAATTAAAGGAGCGAGTCGGCGACGAGGAGATAGAGATCGCTGACGAGGATTTCCTGCAGGCTTTGGAGTACGGCATGCCGCCTGCTGGCGGGCTAGGGATAGGCATTGACCGCCTAGTGATGCTGCTGACCGGGCAAAACTCTATTCGTGAAGTTATACTCTTCCCACAATTAAAGACAAAATCGGAGTCCTGAGCGAAGAGAAGAAGCAAATGCTCGACATTAAACTCATTCGCGAGAACCCCAAACTCGTTCGCCAGGCATTGGAAAACAGGGGCGATACTCTTGCCCTGCAGAACGTCCTTGAGGTTGATGAGCATTACCGCCGCTTGCTTCGCCAGGTGGAACTGCTCCGGGCTAAGCATAATGAAACAAGCAAACAGCTAGGAAAAGCAAAGGAGAAATCGCCCGAGCTTATCGCGCAGATGCGCAAGCTGGGAGATCAAATATCTGCTTTGCAGCAGGAGACCGGCCAGACTAAAAGCAACCTTGAATCCTTATTGCTGGAGATACCGAACATCCCTCACTCTAGCGTGATTTTAGGAAAAGGCGAGAGCGACAATGTAGTGATACGCACCTGGGGTGAACCACAAGAATTTTCCTTCAAGCCATTACCTCACTGGAAGTTAGGTGAAAAACTGGACATAATAGATTTCCGCAGGGGTGTTAAGCTCTCAGGAAGCCGCTTCTATGTTCTCACAGGCCTGGGAGCGCACTTGCAGCGAGCACTCACCGCCTTTATGCTTGATCTGCATGTAGCTGAGCATGGTTACAAAGAAATCTACCCTCCGTTTATGGTCAGGCAAGAATGCATGATAGGCTCAGGAAATCTACCTAAATTCAGCGATAACTTATACCATGATGATGAGGATGATTTGTGGTTTATACCCACGGCAGAGGTGCCATTAACCAATCTGCATCGTGACGAGATACTGGATGCCAGGGTTTTGCCTTTGCATTATGTAGCTTACACCGCTTGTTTCCGCCGCGAGAAGATGGCTGCCGGTAAAGATACCAGAGGCATCAAGAGGGGGCATCAGTTCGATAAGGTGGAGCTTTATAAGCTCACCGAGCCAGAAGAATCTGGTGAGGAATTGGAAAAGCTGGTCGCTGATGCTGAGGATGTGTGCCGCAGACTGGCTATACCTTACCGCGTGATGCAACTATGCACTGGCGCCCTTGGTTTTGCTGCCTGCAAAACATATGATATCGAAATGTGGGCTCCAGGTTGTGCTGAGTGGCTCGAGGTCAGTTCCTGTAGCAATTGCAGTGATTTTCAGGCCAGGCGGGCCAATATTCGATACCGCCCTGAGCCCGGCGCCAAATTACGCTTTGTTCACACACTTAATGGCTCGGGCCTGGCTTTACCGCGAGTCCTTATCGCTGTGCTTGAGAATTACCAGCAACCCGATGGCACAATACTAATACCCGAAGCACTTCAGCCATACATGAGAATATAGTCTTCGGAGTATTGACAACCTTTTTCTCTCAACAGTAGAATGGCTTCTGACAAAATCAACGGTTGGTGTTGGGATTTCCACAGCATGTGGTGACACCTCCTGGAAGAAGCACGAGAATGATGATGACTCTATACAAGAAAGAAAGCCATTATAGTAGGTTGAGCAGAGCGGCTAAGCTGCTTATGGGGGCCGTCCTTCTATTTCTGGTTGTATATAGGACTGGCAAGAAGAGAGTGGCAGTTATTCCAAATAACGAGGAGACTTGGTGATATATCGTTAATCATGTAGGCGCGCAACTTGAAATACAAACGAAACAAAAAAAGGAGGATCTGAAATGAAAGAGAGAAAGGTATTAGTAGTAGGAGCTGGTGCGCAGGGTGGCCCCTGTGCTTCGATTCTATCCAGGCAGGAAGATGTTTCAGAGATTGTGCTGGGTGACATAGATGTAGGCTTAGCCACCAGGGTGAAAGAGAAAATCAAGAGCGACAAAGTCACTGCTATGAAGCTCGATGCGAGCAGAATCGAGGAGATTGAGAAAGCTGCCAGGGGGGCGGATGTCATCATCAACCTGACCCCGCTGGACTTCAATGTGAACATAATGGGAGTTGCATTGAGCAGCGGAATACCCTATGTTGATGCAGCCAGTTGGAACGATGTGTTCGAGGTTGACAGTAAGTTTGAGAAAACCGACAGTGAATTCAAGCAGGCTGGCCTCACGGCGTTTACCAATTGCGGAGCCACGCCCGGGATTACCAACGTGATGGCGCGGTATGTCTGCGACAAGCTGGATAGTGTAGCCGAGATACGAATCAGGGTTGGCAGCAAAGCCTTGCAAAAGCCAAAGGAGGTGGTAAGGGGCTGGGAGCCAACATGGTCCCCCGAAACAGCGCTTACCGATTTTGGCCTTGAGCCAACGGTATTCGAGAACGGCAAATACAACTATCCGCCTCCTTTCAGCGGTCCCGAGGAGTACAAGTTCCCTGAGCCGCTTGGTCCCGTTTTAGTTACCCATCACACACACGAAGAACCTGCGACATTGCCCCGTTTCATCGGCAAGGGCATCAAATACTGCGACTTCAAGTACCCCATAGACCCCATAGCGGGTTCCCTGGTGAAGATGGGGTTCGCCAGCTACGAGCCGATAGAGGTAAAGGGAGCCAAGGTAGCGCCGATACACGTAGTCCTGAAGCTGGTACGCCACCCAGTGAATACATTCCTCAACGAGACGGAAGAAACGGTCAAGCACCCTACAAGCGCTTCCTTCCTTGTGGCGGAAGTGACAGGAGCCAAATCAGGGGATCCAGTCACCTACAAGATATGGATGCCCCCTATGACTGTCGAGGAAAGGTTACAAATATTCAGGAGGCTTGGCACTGCACAGATCTTCATAGCACTGCCAGCAGCCATAGCCGCCAGGATGTGCGTCAACGGGGAGACGCCCAAAGGGCTGATCTCACCGGAGTGCGTTGACCCGGTGAGGTTCCTCGAAATCAGCGCCAGCATGGGCGCGCAGCTAAGATTCAGGGAGGTAAGCTCAAAGGAGGTTAGAATTTCATAACTGGCCAACGCACAAGTATGTAACTACCTAAAGTATATTCCCTCTACCTTGCCACAGGGGAAGGAGAAAGGAATGGGGAGAAGATTAAAGTCACGGCAGAGATACTTCACAGGTCTGACAACAAATTATCTCAGACATATGGAGCATTTCCTAGAAATGTAACATCTATAGGCACATCGGTGGTAGCTCAAATGGTCGGCAGGGGAGAAATACCGCCTGGAGTTTGGGCTCCCGAGGAGTGCGTGGATACCGTTAAGTTCTTTGAACAACTAAAGAAAAGACATTTCAAAATCACCGTAAAGGAAGAAAGGGAAATATGAGCCTGGTTCTCAGGCTGTCAGCTCTCGCCTTTGGCCAGCATTGAACGTAGCTAGAATGTCCACGAAATTAAACATCAAATTATGCTTTGTTCACACACTCAATGGCTCAGGCTTAGCTTTACCGCAAATCCTTATCGCTGTACTTGAGAATTACCAGCAACCCGATGGCACAATATCCACACCCGAAGCAGCGCAGCCATACGTGAGAATATAATCTGGCAACAAGTTCATGGCTGATAGCTAATTGCTGATAATTAAAGCCGTGACATCCATTATATTCGTCCCGCTGGGCCCAGTCATTACCAGATCCCCAAGCTCTTTAAAGAAATGGTAAGAGTCGTTGTTCTCAAGATAAGCGCAAATATCCAAGCCAACTTCTCCCGCCCTCTGGAGCGTGAATCCATCCGCTACCGCTCCAGCGGCATCGGTTGGGCCATCTATCCCATCCGTGCCGAAGGATACAATAGCCGCATTCTCCAAACCCGCTAAACCTAACGCTGCGCTAAGTGCGAGTTCTTGATTTCGGCCTCCTGCACCTTTGCCCCTCACAGTTACCGTAGTCTCGCCTCCCGAAAGTAGAAGCGCTGGCACCGGGATTGGCTTTCCCGTCTGGCATATCTCTTTTGCCACACGAGCTAAATCGGCGCCGACCTGGCGCGCCTCACCTTGCATCGCATCCGTTAAAACATGGATATTGAGATCATGGGCCTTCCCAACCTCCGCAGCCATTTTGAGAGCATCCACATTGCTCGCTATAATCCTATAACAGGCGTTTTGGAAACATTCCTCTCCGGCCTTGGGTGTTTCAGGTAGTATGCCCTTTACCCCGTCTCTCAGGCGAGTCATAACGCTTGTCGGTACCTTCTCCGTGAGTTCATATTTTTCCAGCACTGAAAAAGCATCCCGGTAAGTAGTTAAATCCCAACAGGCCGGTCCACTTGCAATCGTATCTAATCTATCTCCAATTACGTCAGAGATAATCAGAGTAATGATTCTTGCCGGGCAAGCTGCCCTGGCCAGTTGACCACCCTTAAAAGCAGACAGGTGTTTTCTGGTTGCGTTAAACTCCTGAATGGTGGCACCACTCTTTAACAGAAGCTGCGTAACTTCTTGCAGCTCGCTAAGCTCTATACCCTCCGCAGGGAGGGGCATGAGCGCCGAGCCACCACCGCTGATTAAGCATATCACCACGTCCCGTGGGCCAAGTCCGCTAACGAGATCCAGCATCCGCCTGGCACCTTCCACACCAGATTCACTGGGAATAGGATGCCCTGCCTCCACAAATTTGATTTTATGTGCTACCTTCTTCGGTACCGTACCCTCCGGGATATTTACTATGCCCTCCGTGAGTCGGTCACCCAGGATCTGCTCAAGCGTTATCGCCATGGCTGCATCAGCTTTCCCCCCACCTACCACTACAATCCTCCTGGCATCATTAAGGCTAATCTCATAATCCCCTACCTTAAGCTTATCTGCTTCGAATTTCACCCACTTTCGCATACTAGAAGAGGGATTCCCTGCTTCAATAGCACTATTCACTAACTCAACCAGGATTTCTCTGATTTCGGCCAGTTTCGGCGTGCGCGCATTCTTAACCAGTATGTCAGCGTTTTTTACTAGCATTTATCTTCACCATACATCAATGTCTCGTTAAATAATACCATTTCCCCCAGGTTCTTAGCCATTGATGGCGAGGGCCGCCGTCTTCTATTT
>JAUWHP010000016.1 GCA_030605765.1 Dehalococcoidia bacterium | reverse complement strand
GGCGAAATTGAAATACCCGTGAAGATGCGGGTTACCCGCGACAGGACAAAAAGACCCCGTGGAGCTTTACTATAGCTTGGCACTGGGTCTGGGCTCATCATGTGTAGCATAGGTGGGAGGCTGAGAAGTCCCGGCGCCAGCCGGGGTGGAGCCAACGGTGAAATACCACTCTTGTTGAGTTTTGGTTCTAACCCCAGAGCAAGCTGGGGGACAGTGCCAGGCGGGTAGTTTGACTGGGGCGGTCGCCTCCTAAAAGGTAACGGAGGCGCCCAAAGGTTCCCTCAGGCTGGATGGAAATCAGCCGTAGAGCGCAAAGGCATAAGGGAGCTTGACTGCGAGACATACACGTCGAGCAGAGACGAAAGTCGGGCTTAGCGACCCTACATTTCCGAATGGAAGGGATGTAGCTAACGGCTAAAAGTTACCCCGGGGATAACAGGCTAATCTTGCCCAAGAGTTCATATCGACGGCAAGGTTTGGCACCTCGATGTCGGCTTGTCGCATCCTGGGGCTGGAGAAGGTCCCAAGGGTTGGGCTGTTCGCCCATTAAAGCGGCACGCGAGCTGGGTTCAGACCGTCGTGAGACAGGTTGGTCTCTATCCGTCGTGGGCGTTCGGAGATTTGAGGGGAGCTCTCCTTAGTACGAGAGGACCAGGAGGGACAGACCTCTGGTGTGCCAGTTGTTGCGCCAGCAGCAGTGCTGGGTAGCCAAGTCTGGAAGGGATAAGTGCTGAAAGCATATAAGCGCGAAGCCCACCCCAAGATGAGATCTCCCACCGGTTTAACCGGGTAAGGCCGCAAGAAGACTACTTGCTTGATAGGCAGCGTGTGTAAGCGGAGTAATCCGTTTAGCTAAGCTGTACTAATGGCCGAGGCCTTGACCTACACCAAATTGAGCATAAAACCTCTTAAGAGTAGATTCACATCGCGGGGTAGAGCAGCGGTAGCTCGTCGGGCTCATAACCCGGAGGTCGTTGGTTCAAATCCAACCCCCGCTACCACGATATTTGAGAAGGCAGGTCAAATTGACCTGCCTTCTTTGTTTGCACTGGGGTATGACCAACCATTAACTTGCTGGACAACGCCTTAAAACATAGCCCCGTTGGAGGCCACATGAATATTATTGGTCGCCAATCCACCACGGATTGCGTTGAAATCAGAGTGGCTGACAGCGGGGCTGGAATTCCCCCTGAGCAGTTGGCTCATGTATTTGAGTATTTCTATCAAAGCGATGGCACTGTGGATTGACAGAAGGAGCTCAGGCTCAGGAGGCTCTCTGTTGCACATGGTTTTGCTTTGTATTTTGCCTTTCCATCGCCCGAGCCAAAAGGCATCCCCCCTTTATGGTTACTGAGGAAAGACGTCAAAAGATGTGCAATATAAGATGGCTTTGAGTCAATTGGCAAGAATTGCAGGGGCAACTGAGAATCCTTGAGGTAGAGCAAAAAACCGCCCCAAGTAACCTCTCCTTTTGCTTATCTATTTGGCTTTTCAGCTTCCGCCTACCTTGCACCAGGAATTTTGCTTCCCAGTTCCTTTCAGCTTCCGCTTACTTGCCTCTTCCCTCCCTCTCCATCCACCTGGTTTGATTACTTGGGACACTCTTAATCTAACACATCCCCAAAGATTTGTCAAATTTCCATTATACAGTTTTCAGGCTTTGGAAATGCCGTCTGGCTTCTTCCATAAATTACCACTTAAGTTCGTATGAGCCGAGTACAAAGTCCATTTTTTCTTGAAGGGATGTGATTTTCTCCTGGGGCAGGAGTGTTTCGTCGAAGTCAAGCATTATTTTAGTTTCGCCTGAGGGTGAGCCTATAATATGTGCGCTGCCACACTGTTTCTGCTTAGCCTGCGCCTTAAATACTAGAGTGACACGAGATTGCGTTGAGCCGCTGGGAAGTGAATATGTTTGCAGTTTGGCTTCGCCTACTAAAACCCCCTCTTGTTGCGCCAGATCTCGTATCTCGTCATGAAGCATCTCGGGGCTTATACCTCGGTAAGTTTTCTTTATCTGAACTGTCATTTTGCCCTCCCGCGAAATATTATAGCATTTTCCCCTGGTTACTTATTGTGGTGCCTATCTGGTATAATCCTCTATAGCTAAGATGAAAAAGGAATTAATGCAAATCCTGGTGTGTCCAGTATGTAAAGGGCCTTTGCAACTGAAGGTGGATAGGGAGGAGGCTGGGGAAGTTATCGGTGGCTCCCTGTACTGCTCCAGTTGTCGGCATTCATATCCCATTGAAGACGCCATTCCCAACTTGTTGCCGCCAGACCTGGGCAAGGCTCAAGGGTAGTAAGCGACTCCGCTTGTGGGAGATTCCCACACCTCAATGCATGCTAATGTTACTGGTGACCCTAAAAAACAGGGCTGAAGCCCATTATATATGGTAGCGGCAAGATTCTCACAGGAGGGCTCAGTTTCGTCAAATGGTGGCACATCGTTGAGGCAAGCGTGGTCAAATGGAGCTAGGGCTTCTCTTAGGAAGCGCTTTATATGGGCAAAGTCGTAGGCTAAGCCAGCCTGGTCGAGCTTTGTGGTGTCTAAACGTACTACTACTTTAAAGCGGTGGCCGTGCAACTTCTCACACTTGCCCTGGTAACGTCGCAGATAGTGTGCAGCATCAAAATGTCCTTCTACAAATAATTGATACATCGCAACCTCCTAATTGTATTTTCGCACTCCACTCTGTCCTCTCACATTGTTAACTAATGCAGCAATACTCTTGCCAAGTTGGGGGTGCATTAGCTCTGCAGCAATCTCGGATAGTGGTATGAGAACGAAAGCTCGTTTTGCTAGACGGGGGTGGGGGACAGTTAAATTCTTACTATTAATGATTTGCTTGTTATAGAAAAGAATATCTATGTCAATAGGACGGGGCGCGTTTATTTGCTTGCCGGATATTCTGCCCATTTTATTTTCAATGGCTTTAGCTAAGTGGAGGAGTTCCCAGGGATTCAAATTGGTTGTGACTTGACATGCCAGATTGAGGAAAAGAGGTTGTTCTTTATAGCCTACTGGCTCGGTTTCATAAACGGACGAAGCTTTATCGAGATTTACCTCTGTGGAAAGCAATGACAAAGCCCGAATCAGGTTTTTCTCACGGTCTCCCAAGTTCGACCCAAGGCAAAGATAAGCAGTAGGCAATTTATTCCTTTGTTAAACTCTTTGACACTGCCAAGGCTAATTCTTCTTTTTAAACGATGCTGATATTCCTGATATGCCCCAATATAGAAGTATTCCAGAAAGGAATCCAAGTGCCAGCGTTCCCCACGCCAGATGAAGCATAGAGCGAGCTAGCGCTATCGGATCATATTCGCCTGAGGGAAGCATCATACTGACCATGCCAGTCAAGCTGGCTAATGTTGCTACGCAATATGCCAGTGTAATCGTTCCCACAACCAGACAAACAATCGTTTTGACTTTGTTTCTCTTATTCATTGCAACACTTCCTCCCATCGATTTCTCACACTCTTCGCAGGTTCCCCTCTCTCATGATAGCATCGCTCATCTTACAGACACGGCTTATCTCTTTGACATCATGTACGCGGACAATATCGACGCCTTTGGCGATACCAATAGCTACAGTGGCCATTGTTCCTTCTAAACTCTGCTCAGGAGGCGAATTGAGTACACGGCCTATTATTGACTTGCGCGAGCTAGCTAAAAGAATGGGCCTGCCTAACCTCTTGAGTTCCTCCAGGCGCCGCATAATTTCCAGGTTTTGTTCTTGCGTTTTGCCGAAGCCAATTCCTGGGTCAATGATGATATTCTCCGGAGGCACACCCATAGCTAGAGCTTGCTGTATAGCTCTGTGCAAATCGGCAATAACCGTAGTAATAATGTCAGGAAAGATAACATCATGGTGTGGGGAGATATCACGCTGATTGCTCATTAAAATAAGAGGTGCCTTTCTTTGCGCTGCTAGCTTGGCTAGCTCTGGCTCCTGCTTCAATCCCCAGATATCGTTTATCATATTGGCACCGATATCTAAAGCCTTTCGAGCCACTTCTAGCTTGTAGGTATCGATGCTCAATGGCAATGTTACCTCTTCGGCTAGCTTTTCCAGAACAGGAATTACACGGCTAAGTTCCTCATCAACTGAAATCGGAGTTGAGCTAGGGCGGGTGGATTCGCCACCAATATCGAGTATATCTGCTCCTTCTATAGCCATGCGTTTTGCCTGACCTACAGCAGCTTCAATATTTCTTAATCCATCACCAGCGAAGGAATCTGGAGAAAGGTTCACGATCCCCATAATGTAGGTTCGCTCGCCCCAGTGAAAAGTTGCCCTGCCGCAGTGAGTATGGCCAAGTTTCTTTGCTTTGTCTTCATTGTGATTGGGCATGGTATTGATTATAACAGAGGAGACTATTAAAATATCAGTCTAGGCTAAGCGACTGAAAAAGAAAATGGAAATCGAGAAAGAGTTAGCTCAACTAAAAAAAACCAGAGAAGAAGCCAAGAGAGGGGGAGGGCTTAAACGCATTGAGGCACAACATGCCAAGGGAAAACTAACTGCCAGGGAGCGGATTGCTCTTCTTTTCGATGCGGGGACTTTTGAAGAAATCGACCCTTTTGTAACCCATCGCTGTACTGACTTTGACATGGCGGAGCGGAAGTTTCTTGGTGATTCAGTGGTTACTGGCTATGGCAAGATAAATAACCGGCATATCTTTGTTTCTGCACAGGACTTCACAGTTTTTGGCGGGTCGTTGTCTGAGGTAGCCGCTAGAAAGATTTGTAAGGTAATGGATCTAGCTGCCCGGAATGGTGCTCCTTTTGTGGCTGTGTTGGATTCCGGCGGGGCGCGTATCCAGGAAGGTGCTGATAGTCTTGCCGGCTATGGTGAGATTTTTACGCGAAATACCCTCTACTCGGGCAGTATCCCTCAAATCTCGGTAATAGCTGGTCCCACCGCAGGGGGCGCTGTTTATTCCCCAGCTATTACTGACTTTGTCTTCATGGTTAAAGATTTGGGACAAAGTTATATCACCGGTCCTGAGGTTGTCAAAGCAGTAACTGGAGAAGAAGTCAGCTTAGAGGAACTGGGTGGGGCGACGGTAAATGCCACCCGAAGTGGCAATTGCCACTTCGTATGTGATACCGAGGAGCAATGTTTCCAGCAGGTGCGCAAATTATTGGGCTTCCTTCCTCAGAGCTATAAGGAGAGGCCGCCTTTGGCAGATACAAACGATGATCCTAATCGTATAGATGAGGAATTTCTTAACATCGTTCCGGTTAACTCCACTCAGCCATATGATATGAAGAGGATTATTACAAAGGTGGTCGACAATGGCGATTTTATGGAAGTTCATGAGAAGTTTGCCCGTAATGTTATTGTTGGTTTTGCTCATTTAGATGCTCAAAGTGTGGGCATTTTAGCCCAACAGCCGATGCATTTAGCTGGAGTTCTGGATATCGATGCCAGCGATAAAGCAGCCAGATTTGTACGTGTTTGTGATTGCTTCAATATCCCTCTGGTTACGTTTGTTGATGTTCCGGGATACATGCCAGGTACGGACCAGGAATTCAGGGGTATTATCAGGCATGGTGCGAAGCTCCTTTTTGCCTACGCTGAGGCCACTGTGCCCAAGGTCAGTATAATCATTCGCAAGGCCTATGGAGGAGCTTATATTGCTATGAGCAGCAAGAGTTTGCGAGGGGATATTAATTATGCCTGGCCTACAGCGGAAATTGCCGTGATGGGCCCTGAGGGGGCCGTGAATGTTATCTATCGGAACGAAATCAAGAAATCGGAGAATGCAGACGAAGCAAAGCAGAGGCTAGTTCGAGAATATCGGGATAAGTTTGCCAACCCTTATGTGGCAGCAGCCAGGGGCTATATTGATGATATTATTGCCCCTCGAGAGACACGCCCCAAGCTAATCAAGGCATTACAGATGTTACAGAATAAAGACATCTGCAATACACCTAAAAAACATGGTAATATTCCTCTTTGAAAGATTCAAACCGTAGGGATTAAGAACCAAGCTCGCGGGGCAGTAAGAAACAGTTTATTTGTGGGAGGTAATATGAATTTGGCTGGCAACAAAAATGCGGTGAAAATTACCGATCTCACCTTTCGTGATGGGCACCAGTCTTTGCTAGCTACTCGAGTACGCACTAAGGACTTAGAAGCTATTGCTACGGAGATGGACAAAGCTGGCTTTTGGTCCATGGAGATATGGGGAGGAGCTACTTTTGATGTTATGACTCGATTCCTGAACGAGGATCCCTGGGAACGGGTGCGTATTTTGAAGGAACTAATGCCTCATACAAAACTTCAAATGTTACTCCGAGGGCAGAATCTTGTCGGCTATCGTAATTATGCCGATGATGTAGTTACTGCTTTTGTTCACCATGCCGCCGATTGCGGCATAGACGTTTTCCGCGTTTTCGATGCTGTTAATGATGAACGCAATTTTGAGGTTGCCTTCAATGCGATCAAGGACTGTGGCAAACATATACAGGGGTCATTAAGCTACTCTCTTACTCAACAGAAGCTAGGTGGACCGGTCTACAACATCGATTACTATGTCAAGAAGGCTCTCCTGATTCAAGACATGGGGGCAGATAGCCTGTGTATTAAGGACATGGCTGGGCTTATTGCTCCAGACGACGCTTACAATTTAACTGAAGCTCTAAAGCGAGCCTTAAAAATACCCGTTTGCCTGCACAGCCATTTTACCAGCGGCATGGCATTCATGAGCCATTTAAAGGCTATTGAGGCTGGAGTGGATATTATTGATACTTGCATTGCCCCTTTTGCCCTAGGCACTTCACACCCAGCGATAGAACCAATAGTAGTAGCTCTCCGTGGAACACCGCGGGATACTGGGCTTAATCTGGAGAACCTTCTTAAGCTAGGCGAATATTTTGAATCCATAGCTCCCAAGTATCGCGACTTTTTAGATACAACGAAAATGTCAGTGATTGATACGGGAGTGCTGTGGCATCACATTCCTGGAGGCATGTTTACTAATATGGTGGCCCAGCTAAGAGAAGCTGATGCTCTTGACAGACTGGCCGAGGTTTATGCAGAACTCCCACGAACCCGTAAGGAATTGGGCTATCCGCCCCTGGTTACGCCTACGAGCCAAATTGTGGGCACACAGGCGATTAGCAATGTCCTCTTTGGTAGATATAAGGTTATTTCCCAGCAGGTTAAGGATTACGCCTATGGCCTTTATGGTAAACCGCCAGCTCCCATCGACCCCAAAGTGCAGAAAATCGTTCTCGAGGATTATGAAAGGGGGAAGCAGCCAATCACTTGTCGGGCTGCTGATATACTGAAGCCCGAGTTAGACAAAGCCAGGGAAGCAACTGAGGATATCGCCAAAGACATTGGGGATGTTCTTATCTATGCCCTCTATCCTACCAGTGGAATGAGGTTTCTGAGGTGGAAATATGGTTTGGAGGAACCGCTCCCGGAAACGAAAGCAAAAACTCTGGAAGACGTAAAACGGGAAGATGAACTTGTAGTCAAAGCTAAGAATGGTGAATTGGTTGATAAGGCGGAAGCGAAGACATCATCACCAGGAATGAGTGGAATAACTCTTAATGTCCTCGTCGATGGAAAATATCATAAGGTAGATGTTGGGCTTTCTGGTGGCTCTTCATTTACTATGACGCCACCAATTGCTGACCTGCAGCCGGAAACTGGCGAAGAGAAAACTGAGGAGGTAAGCGGATCCCCTCTGGCAGCACCAATGCCAGGCACAATTATACGCTATCTGGTTAATGAGGGAGCTGAGGTTGTAGCAGGTGACGGGATAGTTATTTTGGAGGCGATGAAGATGGAAAACGTTCTACCCGCTCCTGAGGATGGTAAGATTGTGGCCATAGGTTTTAAGCCTGGCGATCGAGTAAATACGAATGACGTTCTGGCAATAATAGCTTAGTCTGATGGGCAAAACACTAGCTGAGAAAATCTTGACTGCCAGAGCAAAAACTGATGCCAGGGCCGGGGATATCGTCGTTGCCAATGTAGATTTAGCTTTTGTCCAGGATACTACCGGACCTTTGACGGTGGGACAATTCGAGGAAAGTGGCTTTCGAAAAGTAGCTGAACCACAGAATGTAGTGATTTTCCTTGACCACGCTGCTCCCAGCCCTGCCAGACAGCTTTCTAATGACCACATGCTTCTGCGTCGCTTTGCCCAGAAAACGAGTTGCCATATTTATGAAGTAGGCGATGGGGTATGCCACCAGTTAGTAGCTGAGCGTTTCGCCAGGCCTGGAGACATCATTGTTGGCTCTGACTCTCATACTGTTACTGCTGGCGCCTTAGGTGCTTTCGCCACTGGCATGGGTTCCAGCGATGTAGCAGTGGCTTTAGCCCTGGGTAAAACGTGGTTTCGTGTGCCTGAAACTTTTTTCATCAATCTTAAAGGCGTATTTTCCACAGGGGTTTATGCTAAGGACTTGATTTTATATCTTATAGGTCAGCTTGGGGCTGATGGCGCTACCTACAAAGCTTTAGAATTTGGCGGTGAAGCCTTAGCTCACATTGCTGTGCCAGAACGTCTTACGATAGCTAACATGGCTGTAGAGGCTGGCGCCAAAGTTGGCTTATTCCCCAGTGACGAGGCCACTCAAGAATTCCTGGCCGGTCAAAACCGGAGCGATAGCTATAGGCCGCTTTATCCTGACGCAGATGCACATTATGAGCGACTCATATCTTTGAATATGGCTGAGCTTGAGCCAATGGCCTCCTTCCCTCATACTGTAGATAATGCTTTTCCGGTGAGCATGGCAAGGGGAATTAAAATCCAGCAGGTATTCATTGGTACTTGCACCAATGGACGTCTTGAGGATTTAGCTGTGGCTACTAGCATTCTACAGGGGAAGAAGAGGTCTCCTGATACCAGGTTACTTGTGGCACCGGCTTCGAGGCAAGTGCTTACTCAAGCCATAGACAACGGTTATATTGAAACCCTGATTGAAGCAGGGGCAGTTATTCTCCCGCCGGGCTGCGCTGCTTGCCTTGGCCTTCATCAGGGAGTATTGGGCGATGGTGAAGTTTGCCTTTCCACTGCCAACCGCAACTTTAAGGGGAGAATGGGTAATCCTGAAGCCATGATATACTTAGCTAGCCCAGCTACAGCCGCCGCTTCAGCTATAAGAGGTGAGATTACTGACCCCAGGGAGATTATGTGACAGAATGCTACCTATAAATTTCTCTCCCCTAACAGGAGAGGGTGAAGGTAAAGATGCCTGATCTAATGCTCAAAGGCGAAGCTATCAAATTGGGTGATAATATTTCCACAGACCTTATCATCCCTGGCAGGTACGCCCATTTAAGAAGCAATTTACCGCAGCTTGCTAAACACGCACTGGAAGATGCCGACCCTACGTTTGTCTCCAGGGTAAAACCAGGTGACTTTCTGGTAGCTGGCAAAAACTTTGGATTAGGCTCCAGTCGAGAACATGCTCCCGTGGTGATTAAAATGGCAGGGATAAGCGCTATATTAGCCAAGTCAGCAGCTCGTATTTTCTTTAGAAATGCCATAAATCAAGGGATGCCTGTGCTGCTGTGTGACACTGATAAAATCAGTGATGGGGATCAGTTAGAGATAGATTTATCTCATGGTGCGGTCACCAACTTGACTTCTGGAGCTAAACTGAGCTGTAGCAAAATACCACCGTTAATGTCTGCTATTCTAGGGGAAGGTGGGCTTATCCCTTACATACAGAAGCACAAGGACTTTGTCATAACGAAGCACTAAATTCTGAAAACTTAGGAATCTGGATTTGCTTAGGAGCTGATGGTTTGTGATTTTTCCCTCCCTCGTGGTAAAAGTGTCATTGCGAGGAGCGGATGCGACGATACAACTTGCTCTCCCGTCAAGGGAGAGGATTAAAGCCTGCCCTGAGTTTATCAAAGGATGAAGGCGATTAGCGAAGCGAGACGGCTCCAATTTGAGGAGGAATATTGTGGTACATAAAGTAACTTTCATACCTGGCGATGGCGTAGGCCCTGAAGTTGCCAGGGCAGCCCAGAGAACGTTGGAGGCTACGGGAGCCCAGTTTCAGTGGGATATTGCTATCATAGGTAGCCAAGCTCAGGATATGTTTGGTACGCCCCTCCCTGAAAGTGCTCTGGAGTCAATAAAGAGGAATAGAGTTGCCATCAAGGGACCAGTGACCACTCCTATAGGCAGTGGCTTTAGAAGCGTTAATGTGGCTTTGCGCAAGAAATTGGCCCTTTATGCCTGCCTCCGCCCCTGTAAGACCTATCCTGGTGTTCATACCCCCTACAAAAGCGTGGATATAGTGGTGGTCAGGGAAAACACTGAAGACCTTTACTGCGGCATTGAATTCGCCAAAGATGGCACAGAAACGGCAAAACTATTGGAATTAGTTGTTCAAGCTACTGG
>JAUWHP010000042.1 GCA_030605765.1 Dehalococcoidia bacterium | reverse complement strand
AGGAAAGCGGTGATGGATATTTCAGTTGTCTTGGTTTTCTGGGAAGATATGCCCGTGGTGAGCGGATCAGGCTGGGGGCTAAATTAATCGTTGTTGGCGGAGGGAATGCGGCAGTTGATGCAGCCCGCTCGGCTCTGCGCTGTGGAGCAACAGAAGTTGCCATCATTGTCTGGGAAATGCCCACTGCGAGAGTTGTGACCTGTGTCGGCTCTTTTGCCCTGACCTTTGCATAACACGTGCCGACAACACAGGCCAGATTGAAATTGATTACAACTATTGTAGAGGATGTGGTATTTGCGCTGCAGTTTGCCCTAAGGGGGCTATTGAAATGGTATTGGAAGAATAGAATTGGGCGTGGAGAGAATCCGGCTATTCAAAACCTCCTCTCTGTAGCTATTATGTGCCCTGCGCTAACTCTGGGTATGCTTTAATCCCTCTTCTACATTTACCCACAGTCTTTTCCCGTCGGTAATGAACTCAATAGTGCTATTCTCGGACGTCAGGTAAATTCTGTCTTCACCTAACCTTTCTTCTAATCTCTCCACCACTTCAGGGCTGGGATGGCTAAAGGGGTTGTCTACCCCTACTGAAATTACTGCTATTTGAGGGTCGACCATAGCCAGAAACTGTGGAGAGGTGGATGTCTTACTGCCATGATGGGCAATTTTCAGCACTGTGCTTTTCAAATTGGCTCGTTGCCAGATAAGTTCAAATTCTGCTTCCTGCCTGATGTCTGCCGTAAACATGAAGCTAATTTCGCCCCAACTCAGTTTTATTACTACTCCATTGTTATCCACATCGTGGCTGGTTCCTTGAAACAAATCTAGCGGTGGGCTGAGGACCTCCATCCTAATTCCCTGGCCCAGGTCAATCTCTTGCCCCGCTCTGGCGATGTTATGCTCGATTTGCCCCCCTTTAACAAGCTCAAGCCATTCCTCATAAATAAGAGAATTATAAGACACTCCTGGCTCGAGCACCTGTTTCACTTTATATCGTTGCAGCACCTCCACCAAGCCAGTGATATGGTCAGCTTGAGGCTGGGTGGATATCATAAGATCTATCGTCCTGTCCCAGAACGAGAGTTTCTTACTTAGTTCCAGGTTTATCTTCTGTGGGTCAGGCCCACCATCAATGAGTATATTTTGACAGTCAGGGGTTTGAATCAAAATGGCATCTCCCTGCCCTACATCGAGAAAACTCACATGGAGATTATCATCTGGCAGGGTGAGAGCCACCGCCCAGACCAGGATAGCTAATACTAGAAGAGGAGGTATAAACCACTTTTTGGAGAAACGTAACTGAGCCATTTTCTTTCTTTCAAATCTAGCCTGAGTAAGAAACCATGCTATTGCTTCCTGTGGTTAAGGACTGCCATTTCTACTGCAAGCACAATATAATATCCCCATAGCTGCCAGCGGGGAAAGGTGTTCAACTCCAGGGATGAGAAGGGTAAGGCATCAAAGCTCTGAACCACTAAGAGCAAGTAGCTGAGAAATAGCCAGGCCAACCAACCCAGGATTTGAGCTACGAATGGAGCAAAGAGCCCCGTGAAGGCAACTAGTGCTGCGGTGACAATAATGGCAGGCAAAGCGGGCAGGGAGAAAAAAGTTGCTGGCAAAGCAACTAAAGAGAAAACATTGAAGTTACAGGCTACGAGTGGCCAGACGGGTATTATGGCTGCTAATGTTAGGGCGAAGCAATCGCTTACCATGTTGCCAGTATTTACCATCGCTTCTTTATTCCCGAATATGACAGTAACTCCTTTTCTCCCCCATGCCTGAAAATAAGGAAAAAAGGAAATAAGCCCCGCCATGGCTAAAAAGCTAAGTTGAAAAGAGACACTCCACAAAATCTGAGGTTTAATTCCCACCATTACTGCGGCAGCGAAAGCCAGGGCGGTGATTGCGCTTCGCTGCCTGCCTAAGAATTCAGCCATCAAGAATAAGCTTCCCATGATTGCTGCCCGTATTACTGGTGGGTGCATTCCGCTGAGCAGGGCGTAAAGCCAGGTGGTCAGCAGGGCAAGCCATATATATATGTAGTGCCGTCTGCCAAAAACCAGGATGCCGAGGCTGAGGCCCATGCCAATTACGATGCTGAGATGTAAGCCGGAAATAGCTAAGAGGTGCGCTGTTCCGGTTCTGGAGAACGCTTGGTTGAGAGAGTCAGGTATATTGCTTCTTATGCCCAGCAGGATGCCTTGAGCCAGTGAACCCTGTGGCTCGGGCAAGGCTCTGGCTAAGGAATTGCAAAGGTTTTCCCTGATGGAGTAAAGCCACTGCAAGGGCTTAAAACCTTTGCCTCTATCCAGGATTTCTATTTCAGGGTAATAGATAATGGAATAAATTCCCTGCCGCGCCAGGTAGCTTCTGTAGTCAAAATCATCAAATGGAGCCGGTGTCTTCAGTTCTCCTATGACCTGGAGTACATCACCATAACAATAAGCAGGATACCTGGGCACTCGCATTAGTGTAGTCCCTGATACTTCTTTCCTTGCGCCACTTATATTTATTTCGCTAGCTGACAGTCTTAGAAAACAGCATTTAGCTCTGACATCGGGTTTGTCTGCTACTATGCCTTGAATCTCCACCGTTCCTTCATCGTTGTAGAAGCAGAGGGAATGTTCATCTATTTGAGACTGGCTTGATGAGAAGCGTAAAGTACCGCCAAAAAAAGTTAGTAGGCATAATCCGACTATTATCAGCTTTTTCTTGCTGCCAGGGAGAAAAGGGATAAGCAAGAAGGGGAGAAACCCGAACAAGATAGCAACAAATGGGAAGCCGGCTTTGGAACCTGAAAATACGCCAGCTACCCAGGCAGAGCTAATATAGAGCAGCCACATAAGATAGCCTTCTAATCCGAAACGCTGATATAGTCTTTTATTTTGTCAAATGTCCCTTCTCCGATGCCCTCCACCTGGAGCAAATCCTCAATGCGTTTGAAGGGGCCAATTTCGTTGCGGTAATCCACAATGCCTTGTGCTCTGGTTTCGCCTATCCCTGGCAATGCTTCAAGAAGCCATGGCTCTGCTCTGTTTATATCTACCTTTTGAGGAAGTTGCGCTTCGCCTTCGTAGGGGATGTAGATTCTGATGTGACCGAGGTCAGCATCAGATTCAGGGCCAGTAATTGAAAGAAGAGTCTGTACGGTGTCGTTTCCCCTAAAAAGATAGAATCCAGGACTAGCTACAGCGCCACCAATGTAAATCTCGCCACTTTGCTGTGGAAGCGAGGTCTGAGACAGGATTATTTCTACAGGTTGACTCTTATTGTGCCTGATTATTAGAGTGACACCACCAGCTATTATGGCGATAACCAGGAAAACTGTTATGAACAGGTAGAATCTATCGGCATGACTCATTATCCTGATGCTCCTTCCTTTGAGATTGTTTTAACGCCCTTCTCTTTTGTGATTCTGAGATTCTTCACTCTGCTTCGCTCCTTCCGGAATGACAACTCCATATTCCAGTGGTAAAATTCCTGCATGGCAAAAAATTCTAGAGCGATAACCGTTAATCGCAAAGCTTATCACGACTATCACATCCAGGAAACCCTTGAGGTTGGTATTGTGCTTAAAGGCTCGGAGATTAAGTCAATCAGGGCTAACAGGGTGGACTTGCGTGATGCCTATGCCAAACCAGAAAATGGAGAGCTGTGGTTATACAACAGCCATATTGCCTCCTATGATGCTGCTAGCTACAATACTCACGAACCAACCAGACCTCGCAAGCTTTTGCTTCACAGAAAGGAAATTGATAACCTTGCAGGTAAGGTGGCACAACGGGGTTTGACTTTGGTGCCCCTTAAGCTATATATTAAGCGTGGGGTTGCCAAGATAGAACTGGGGATGGCTAAAGGGAAAAAGATTTACGATAAGCGTGAGGCTATTGCCCGCCGCGAGGTGGGAAGGGAAATGGATCGAGCGCTGAAGTTTAGGAGGAGGTGAAAATGATTTGGCATATTTTAACAATTGTTTTTGGTATCTTAGGCGCTGTCTCAGCGATTTGCCCATCGCAGTGGAGCGATGTTGTCCTGGGAGTGTTGGTAGCTGTCTTTGGTTGCTTAGCCCTCAGGAGTTTTAGAAAAAGCCTTTATGATTAAGCGTGAGGAGGTGATGCAAAGGTAAGGCTGGCGATATGGGGGCGCGTGGCTTCGACAGGGGAAAGCCTACAGAATTGCAAGCTGAGGTGCCGCTAACCTCATAAAACAAGTGGCAAAAAAACAACTGACGAACCAGTTTACGCTTAAGGTTCACGCTCAACTTGGTCTCTCCTCGAAGGCCGGGATTGGGTGTCATAAAGTCGAGGTGCGCTAGTCTTTATGCCAATGGAGGCTGGCTAAGAAAAAATTGGCTGGTCTAACTGGATTCGGTCAGCAGATGAAAGCTAGATGAGATAAAGAGAGCTGACTAAGCTTGTAGGATGTTCTGGCAACTTTTTTCTGGACGGGGAGTTCGACCCTCCCCCGCCTCCACCATATCTGATGTTTCTCGCCCCGAGGATATCGGGGCGTTTTTTTTAGTTCTCCAGAAAGGCCATACAGGCTGAATTGACCATCTGGTTGATAATTCTATGTTCGTTCTTCAGGGTTGGCTAAGCGAGGAAAGTTGGAGCTATCGTGTGAGCCGTTGTCTGACATAAGGAAGCTCTTTGCGGAGTACAACAGCATTGCTTTTTTGGCCTGGATTGTTGCAGAATAACAATACAAATAATGGCAAAGGACAAGGTGATGGAGATTAAAACATGCGCTGTGATAGGTGCCGGCACTATGGGAAGCGGGATTGTACAGGTTGCTGCTTCCACCGCATGCCTCGATGTCATTATGAATGACATCGCTGATGAGTTTGTGGACAAGGGATTTAACGCCATTGTCAAAAACCTTGATCGTTTAGCATCCAGGGGAAAGCTTACTGTTGCCCAGAAGGATGAAATTCTGGGGCGAATTAAGAAAAGCACCAATATTGAAGATATAAAGGATGCTGACTTTGTGGTAGAGGCCGCTACCGAGAAACTGGATTTTAAACTAAACATCTTCAAGGATTTAGACAAGACGTGCAAAACTGGAGTTATTCTGGCGACAAATACCTCATCTCTTCCCATTACAAAGATCGCAGCCGCAACAGAAAGGCCCGAATTAGTCATCGGCATGCACTTCTTCAACCCTGTCCCTGTTATGAAATTGGTGGAAGTTATTAATGGTATGGCTACGTCTAAAGAGACATTTGAGACGACTTGTAAGCTGGCTGAACAATTTGGGAAAACACCTGTGGAGGCCAATGACTCTCCTGGTTTCATCTCAAATAGAATCCTCATGCCTATGATCAATGAGGCTATTTACGCGCTTTACGAAGGTGTGGGGACTGAGGAGGCTATTGATAATGTAATGAAGCTTGGTACGAATCATCCTATGGGGCCGCTAGAATTGGCAGACCTTATTGGATTAGATGTCTGCCTGAATATTATGGAAGTACTTTACTCAAGCTTCAATGATTCTAAATACAGGCCGTGCCCGCTCCTGAAGAAATATGTAGATGCGGGTTACCTGGGTAGAAAGACGGGGAAAGGATTTTTCAATTACAGAAGGAAGTAATTTATTAAGGGAAAGAATTAGCTATGGAATACAAAAACATCCTATTTCAAGTGGAGGCTAACATTGCCACTATCACCTTTAATCGCCCCAGGGTACTAAATGCCATAAATTTAGAGACAGTATTGGAACTCAATAAAGCTATCCGCGAATGCGGAGAGGATGAAAACATCAAGGCTGTTATTCTCACAGGAGCGGGTGACAGGGCATTTGTTGCTGGAGCCGATGTTGCATATTTCAAAGATAAAAGCCCTCAAGAGATTATGAAATTTGCGGAGGCGGGCCAGAACACACTCAGGCTCATGGAGACTATGGAAAAGCCTGCGATTGCTGCTGTGAATGGCTTTGCGTTGGGCGGGGGAACAGAAATATCCATGGCTTGCGATATTAGATTTGCCTCTGATAAGGCGCGTTTTGGCCAGCCAGAGATTCTTCTGGGGCTTATTCCTGGGTGGGGAGGCACGCAAAGACTGGCGCGCTTGATTGGAATAGGCCGGGCAAAGGAATTGGTTATGAGTGGTGAGCAAATCACGGCTCAACGTGCTTATGAGATAGGATTGGTCAACAGGGTATTCCCTGCTGAACAGCTTATGGAGGAGGCGAAGAAATTTGCTCAAAAATTGGCGGGAATGCCGTCTTTTGCCATCAAGATGGCCAAGTGTGCCATCAATTATGGCTATGATTTATCCCTGGAAAATGCCATAAATCTGGAAATTCAATGCAATGCCCAGTGCTTTAGCACTCAGGATGTAAAAGAGGGCGTAGCAGCTTTCCTGGATAAAAGAAAGCCTAATTTTATAGGTCGGTGAAGAAGGATGGTGTAATGAAGAGTCAGATAAAACATGAATTCAGGTAATAAAGAAAAAAGGAGGATAACAATATGGCTTTTAAGGGAGTAGATTATTATGGAATAGATGACTTGTTTACTGACGAAGAAAAGATGTTCAGAGATGCAGCGAGGCAGTTTTTGGAGAATGAAGTTGAACCACTCGTTGTAAACGCTTTTGATAACGAAGAACCCCTTAATATGGAGGAGCTTGCCCCCAAGATGGGGAAACTGGGCATGATTGGCCCTCAGATTCCGCGAGAATATGGGGGGGGTGGAGCAAATCATATACAAGAGGGGCTCTTGTGTCAGGAAGTGGAGCGGGTTGATGGTGCTCTTAGAAGCTTTGTGGAAGTGCAATCCGGGCTGGTAATGTATCCGATATGGCAATTTGGCACAGAGGAACAAAAGCGTAAATGGCTGCCACAGATAGCAAGTGGAAAGAAGATAGGCTGTTTCGGCTTGACAGAACCAAACCGCGGCTCGGATATAGCTGCGATGGAGACAGTGGCAAAGAAAGGCGACGGTGGCTGGATTCTAAATGGGTCTAAGGAATGGATAAGCGAAGCGTCAACCGCTGACATTTCTGTTGTTTATGCTCGAACTGAAGACGGGGTGAAAGCATTCCTGGTGCCTCGAGGCACTGAGGGATTTACCCAGTCTTTCACAGATAAGAAAGGCGCAATGAGATGCGGTGATGTGGGTACGCTGGCATTAAACGATGTAAAAGTTCCGGAAGAGAATGTTCTACCAGGGTCAACAGGGTTGAGGCACGTATTTATGTGCCTCAATCAAGCTCGATATGGCATCTCCTGGGGAGCCATTGGGGCTGCTATGTCCTGCTATGAGACGGCCTTGAATTATACCAAAGAGAGGGAGCAATTCGGTGCGCTCATTGCATCTTATCAACTAGTCCAGCAGGATTTGGTAGATATGCTAACAGAAATTACCAAGGCGCAACTTCTGTCCTATCGGCTTGGTAGATTGTTGGATGCGGGGAAAGCAAGGCATCAACAAATTTCCATGGCTAAAAGGAATAATGTTGAAATGGCACGTATGTGTGCAAGAACCGCCCGCTCTCTTTTGGGCGCAAACGGGTGTTCTTATGACTATCCTCCTATACGGCACATGGGAAACATTGAAGCAGTATATACATATCAAGGGACACATTTTATCCACACCTTAATTCTCGGGCGGGATATTACTGGCATCCAGGCATTTACCAGAGAGTTATGAAAATTGTACTAGAGTTTGTATCTTCATGCGGAGGTTATGTAAATGGAAGAAATAATGGAATCGCCTTTACCAGGGAAAATAGTATCTGTGAATGTCGCGGTGGGGGACGTTGTGGAAGAGGGTATGGTTGTTTGCACCATTGAAGCTATGAAAATGGAGAATCCTATTTTGTCGCTGGTGAATGGTTCGGTTAAAGAATTGACAGTGACACCTGGAGTGAATGTTAAGACCGGTGACAGAATAGCCGTGATTGAGTATTGAAAGTCTAGTTAAAGGAGGTATTCAGTTATGAGCGGAGAAGGTAAATATATAACTGCGCAGAAGATTGAAGACTATAAGAGACAAAAAGAACATATCTTAGAGATGGGAGGGGCTGAAGCTATTGAGAAGCGTCATAAAAAAGGACAATTATCGGCACGGGAGAGGATTGATTATTTCTTTGACCCTGGCACTTTTACTGAGATAGGGCTATGGGTCAAACACAGAACCACTGCTTTTGGAATGGATAAGAGGGAAGTGCCTGCTGAGGGAATTGTAACTGGATTTGGCAAGGTAAATGGAAGATATGTGGTTGCTGGTGCTGAGGATTACACTGCCATGGTGGGAACCTTCGGTGAGTACCACGGTAAAAAGCTCTCTTATGCCCTTGATTTTGCTAAGAATAAGGGTTGGCCATTTGTAACCATGAATGACTCTGCAGGTGCTCGACTTCACGAAGGAATGGACACCTTGGAATCTTATGGCTGGACATTTAAATCTCAGATAATGGCTTCGGGGATAGTGCCGCAGATATCCCTGTTAATGGGTCCTTGTTTAGGAGGGCAAGCCTATCATCCTGTGATGATGGATTTTGTCATTCAGACAAGAAATACTGGATTTATGGGGATTGCCGGGCCTGCTTTTGTGAAAACACAGACGGGGGAGGAGATTAGCCTGGAGGAACTGAGTGGCTGGAAAAGTCATGCTATTAAATCAGGGCAGACACATATTGTAGCTGAAGATGACCAGGATTGTTTGGATAAGTGTAAGGAGTTGTTATCTTTCTTTCCCTCTAGTAACAACGAGAAACCACCTCGAATTGAGGCCAAGGATAGCCCTGAGAGAGAGAGCCCTGAACTCGACACTATCATTCCTGATGAACCGGCAAAACCATACAATATGTATGATGTAGTCAAAAGTGTGGTGGATGAAGGACATTTCCTTGAGATATTCAAGTATTATGCTGCAAATGCGATATGCGGATTTGCTCGAATGAATGGAATGCCTGTGGGGATAGTATCCAATCAGCCCATGGCGAAGGCAGGTGCGCTGGATATTGACGCCTGCGACAAGTTGGCCAGGTTCATAAGATTTTGCGACCTGTTTAGTATTCCCCTTGTTTCATTGACAGATTGTCCTGGTTATCTGATAGGCTCTCAGCAGGAATGGGCTGGCATATTACGACATGGTGCTAAGCTGCTCTATGCTTGGGCTGGTGCCACTGTGCCTTTGGTTTCGGTCATAATAAGAAAATCTTATGCTGGTGCTCACTATGGGATGCTGGACAAGTCTATTGGCGCTGATTTTGTATTCGCCTGGCCTACTGCTCAGGTTACTATAGTTGGCGCTGAGACTGCTGCTAGCGTGATCTTTGCCAGAGAGATAAAAGAAGCGAAAAATCCTAAGGAAGTGAGAGCAAGGAGGATCAGGGAGTTCTCCGAAGCTTATGAAAATCCCTATCGAGCTGCAGAACGAGGTTACATTGATGCTATTATCACGCCACGTGACACCAGGAAGTATATAAGTAGAGCATTGGGGGTTCTGGAGAAAAAGACTGTAGCCACGCCTTGGAAGAAATTCTCTAACATAAATCTATAAATCAAGTGCAGGAAAATCTGACACTGTGTATGAAGGAGGAGGTCTAATGTATGTCTTTATTGTGGGACAATATACCTTATGTTGCTGCTGTTTAAGTATTTATCAGCTTTATCAGGAAATTATGAAAGTGTAATAAACTGGGGGTGATATAGACGACATGAGGTTATATGAATACGAAGGGAAAGAAATATTCAAGAAATTTGACATTCCTATTCCACAGGGGATTTTAGTCAAGACAGGGGAGGAGGCACGGCAAGCAGCTATCGAGTTGGGTAAAGATGTGGTAGTTAAAGCTCAAATTTTAGGTGGCAGGCGGGGAAAAGCTGGCGGCATAAAGTTTGCTAGGACTCCAGATGAGGCTGGGAAGATAGCTCAAGGGATTCTTGGAATGGAGTTGGAGGGATACAAAGTCAATAGCTTACTGGTCGAGGAGAAACTTAATATCGCAAACGAGCTGTATATGGGAATAACGGTTGATGGTGAGAATGGTGCACCGGTGGCCATGGTAAGCGCTGAGGGGGGAGTGGAAATTGAAGAAGTGGCCAAAAGAAATCCTGAAAAGATAGCTTCCGGGCTTATCAATCCACTCTACGGAATAAGGACTTATGAAGCGATAAACCTGGTGCGACAGATTGGGCTGACTGAGAGAACGCTTACTTCAGCTAGTAGAGTGCTTTGTCAACTATACCAGGTGTTCGTATTGAACGATGCCCGTATCGCTGAGATCAACCCGCTGGCTATAACCAATGAAGGGAATATGGTTGCAGCCGATTCCAGGTGTGAAATAGATGACAATTCACTTTTTAAGCATCCGGAATACAAAGATTTGCGTATTCAGCGTATTGAGAATCCATGGGAAAGAGAGGGAGTTGAAGGAGGAGTGAATTATGTGGATCTGGAAGGCAATATCGCGGTTATGGCAAACGGGGCCGGTCTCACTATGTCCCTGCTGGATACAATAAAAGCTAATGGTGGAAGCCCTGCTTGCTTCCTGGATACTGGTGGGGGCTTATCCAGAGAACGAATGAAGAATGGTGTTGGCCTCTTACTAAGAAAGGCCAGGGCGGACCAGCGCATCAAGGTGGTTTTGCTGATGGTGAGAATGATGATAAGCCCACCAGATGCTGTGGCAGAAGGAATAATGGAAGCCATTGAAGAAGTACAGGTTAAAACTCCTGTGGTGGCAGTGATGCGGGGGAGAACGCCTTACCAGGAACGAGCGCGGGAGTTGCTTGAGAATTCAGCAGTTATCTTATGTCCCGGTGTTGAGGAAGGAATAAGAGAGGCTATTAAGATAGCGAAGGAATAGAAATGGCTATATTTGTGGATAAGGATACGAATGTTTTAGTTCAGGGAATCACAGGGAAATTTGGAGCGTTACAAACGAAGCTGATGCTGGATTGCGGCACTAAAATCGTTGCAGGGGTTACTCCTGGAAAAGGGGGCCAAACACAGTTCGATGTTCCCGTTTATGACTCTGTACAACAGGCTGTGAATAAGCATAGAGTAGATGCGTCTGTAATATATGTCCCGGCTCCCTTTGTACAGGATGCAGCGTTTGAGGCCATGGATGCGGAAATCAAATTCACGGTTATAATAACTGATTGGGTTCCTTTACATAGCGAGATGAAGATCAAGGCCTACGCTAAAGGTAGAGATACCCGATATATAGGCCCCAATACACCTGGCATAATGGTGCCAGCCCAGACAAGTTTGGGAATGATATCGCCTTCAGCCGTTATGCCTGGGAGTGTGGCGGTTATTTCAAGAAGTGGAACATTGACGGATGAAGTAGCTTCACAGCTGTCAGAACAAGGTATTGGTCAAAGTGTGGTCATCGGCCTGGGAGGTGACCCTATTATTGGCTCGAGAATGATTGATATCTTGAAGCTTCTAAAGGAAGATGGGCAGACCAAAGGTGTAGTCATAGTTGGTGAGATAGGAGGCACGATGGAAGAGGAGGCAGCGCAGTACATCGAGGCCCAGTTCAATAAGCCTGTAGTGGCTTTTGTTGCCGGTAGAACAGCGCCTCGGGGAAAAGTTATGGGCCACGCTGGAGCTATAATCATGGGTGAACGAGGCACGGCAGAGAGCAAAATAAATGCTTTTGAATCAGCAGGGGTGTCGGTGGCTAAGACCCTTTGGGAGATACCGTCGCTGCTAAGAAAAGTGGTGTAGGAAATTGAAGTTATGGGAAGGTGGAAGGGGGGGGTTAATGAGAATCAAAAGTGAGAAAGAATCAATAAAAGTTTGCGTAGTGCTTTCGCAGGAGGAGACAATATGAAGGAAGTAGCTATTGTTAGTGGGGTGAGGACAGCTATCGGGGGGTTTGGTGGGTCTTTGAAGAATATATCTGTCGTTGACTTAGGTAGCCTGGTAATTAAGGAGGCGGTTAAGCGAACGAATTTAAAGCCAAAGTCCAGCAACGAGCTTCTGGAGTATGGCCCTGACGGCCTTAAGGCTGATGGGATGATAGATCTGGAGAAGAAACACTATGATTGGGATTCTTCCCTGGCCGAAATTCAGGTTGATGAGGTAATTATGGGGAATGTTCTCCAGGGCGGGCAGGGGCAAAATACAGCGCGCCAGGCAGCAATATATGCAGGCGTTCCCAAAGAAACGCCTGCCTTTACTGTGAATAAGGTTTGTGCCTCGGGACTGAAAGCTATTGCCCTGGGGGCAGAGGCAATCATGCTAGGTGAAGCAAATATTGTGGTTGCTGGAGGAATGGAATGTATGAGCCATTGCCCTTACGCCCTTCCTAAAGCTCGCTGGGGTTATCGTATGGGTGTTGAACCTAAAGGAGAGTTGATAGACCTTATGGTGTTTGATGGACTATGGGAAATATTTTATGGCTATCATATGGGAAATACGGCAGAGGAAATCGCTAATAAGTATGGCATAACTCGCCAGGAACAGGATGCACTGGGGGCCCTTAGTCATCTGCGGGCTAGAGCAGCAATAAAAGATGGCCTCTTTAAGGAGGAGATAATTCCCGTATCTGTTCCTCAGAAGAAAGGGACTCCTGTCATATTTGATACTGATGAACGCCCCAGGGATACCAGCTTTGAGAAAATGGCCAGGTTACCTCCAGCATTTCGCAAAGATGGCACGGTTACTGCGGGCAATTCCTCTGGCATCAACGACGCTGCGGCTGCTGTCGTGCTTATGTCTGGCGAAAGGGCTAAGGAATTGCAGCTTGAGCCTTTTGTAGTGATTAAGTCATTCGCCTCGGGTGGCATAGACCCAAAGTATATGGGGCTAGGTTTGATACCAGCAGTAAGGAAAGCCCTTAAAAAGGCAGGGCTTACTATTAAGGATATGGACGTGATCGAGCTTAATGAGGCTTTTGCAGCTCAAACAATTGCCTGTATACGGGAACTGGGGTTAAGCTGGGATAACACTAACCCCCATGGTAGTGGTATCGCTCTGGGGCACCCTATCGGTTGCACTGGAGCCAGAATGGTAGTCACCATCATGCATGATATGAAGCATAGAAACTTGCATTACGGACTAGTAGCTATGTGTATTGGTGGTGGCCAGGGGATGGCAGCGGTAGTGGAAAGAAGAGTATAGCTATTTCCCCTTTTTCTGGTAATCGGGGCACCAGGTAGCATTGGGCCGTTCACGGCGATGGCAAGCACTGCGCCAGTTCCATTTGCAGCTGTCGCATAAGAAAATATTCATCCCCAGGGCTTTCTTCACTCCAAATTTAACTTTATCTATCCAGCTTGGTCTTTCAGTGCTCATAGAGGAATTATAGAGGCTTAGTCTATGAGAAGGCAATAGCATGAAGTGTAAGCTGACCTGATTGGCACCGTCTCAATTACGTTGTGGGAGGAATACCCATGGAGGCAAAAAGCTTATATCTCTTTAGATAAGGTGGCAAGAAACTCAGCGTTGTCTCTTGTCTTGGCTAGCCTTTCGAGCACTTTCTGTAAAGCATCGTTAGGAGTACCAGGGGAATCACTGGCTATCATGCTAGCTATGCGCCTGAGTAACCACACCTGTTTTAAAGTATTCTCGTCCAGCAAAAGGTCTTCTCTTCTGGTGCCACTGGGTACGATGTTGATGGCTGGGAAAACTCTTTTCTCAGCCAATTTCCTAGCGAGGTGGAGTTCCATATTGCCGGTCCCTTTAAATTCTTCGTATATAAGGTCGTCCATACGGCTACCTGTATCTACCAGGCATGTCGCAATAATGGTTAGGCTACCACCTCCGTCAGTATTGCGAGCAGCGCCGAAGAAACGCTTGGGAGGGTATAGAGCTGCTGAGTCAATGCCGCCAGATAAAGTGCGGCCGCTGGGGGGCATGGCTAAATTGTAGGCCCGGGTGAGGCGAGTAATTCCATCGAGGAGAATAACTACGTCTTTATCTGTTTCCACTAATCTTTTGGACCTTGCTAGAGCTAATTCAGCCACTCTGGTCTGAATATCCACCGGTTCATCAAAGGTAGCGGCTACAACCTCAGCTTTCACTGACCTTTGCATATCGGTAACCTCTTCAGGCCTTTCCCCAATGAGGCAAATCATCAGATGGATATCGTTGTAGTTAGTGCTAATGGCATTGGCAATTTTCTTAAGGAGCACAGTCTTGCCTGCCTTAGGTGGGGACACGATAAGCCCTCTTTGCCCCCTGCCTATGGGCGCCACCATATTAATTAGGCGTGTGGATAGCTCATCTGATGTTGTTTCCAGGTTAATGAGCTTATTAGGGAAAATGGGCGTTAACGAAGCGAAACTGGGACGTTGTCTTGCTAGCTCAGGGTCAAGTCCATTTATACTTTCCACTCGAAGCAAGCCATAATATTTTTCACCCTCCTTCGGAGGCCTGGCTCGCCCGCAGATGTAGTCGCCATCTCTTAGGCTGAAACGGCGGATCTGAGAATTGGATACATAGACGTTTTCCGAACTGCGTGTAAAGCTATCCTGGCGCAAAAAGCCATAACCCTCAGGCATAATCTCCAGTACGCCAGACAAGAACAGATTGCCCTGCTGCTCTGCGTGTGATTTGAGGATATGGGTAATAAGCTGTGATTTCTTTAAGGAGGAGTAGCCAGTGATTCCTTGTTCTTTGGCTAATCCCTCCAGTTCATCACGGGTTTTATTTTCTAGCTCAGACATGCTTATCATGATAACCTCCTTAGCTTCCCACCAATCTATTATTTTTCATGCTTCCTATAACCTTTTGGTCTCCCATTACTTTTTCCCAGTCCTGTATAAATCGCTTGACGCCAATGTCAGTTAGCGGATGCTGTATCATTTGTAATAGCACTTTGTATGGCACAGTAGCTATATGTGCGCCAGCTTTGGCTGCCATAATGCAATGTTGAGTATGTCTGATGCTGGCGGCTATAACTTGAGCAGGTAGTTGATAATAGTCCAGAAATTGTACTATGTCAACTACTACTTTCATGCCGTCCTCGCCGATATCGTCAAGCCTGCCCACGAAAGGACTTATAAATGCAGCTCCCGCTGCTGCTCCCAACAATGCTTGGTTTAGGGAGAAACATAAGGTGAAGTTTACCTTTATGTTTTCCTTGCATAGTACTGATGTAGCTTTCACCCCTTCAAGATTTGCTGGTATCTTGACTACAATATTGCCTGCCCACTTAGCTATTTCTCTAGCCTCCGCTATCATCCCGTGTGCATCCTGGCTTAATACCTCAGTGGATACTGGACCAGGGACGATTGAGCAGATTTCTTTGACCAGCTTTTGATAGTTGACTTTGCCTTCTTTGGATACGAGGCTGGGATTGGTGGTTACTCCACTGATTATCCCTAGCTCTACCCCGTGGCGGATGTGGCCTATATTAGCAGTATCCAAGAATAAGCGCATTGCACCTCCTTAACTTATGGGTAAGCTTGTCTGTGCACCTTTGATGAGCGTCTCTTTAGCTGCTCCGATGAAGCTCACAAATAATGGGTGCGGAGAATCGGGCCGAGATTTGAATTCAGGATGAAATTGGCAGGCTACCATCCAGGGGTGATTCCGGAGCTCAGCAATTTCTACCAGCTCCCCATTTGGTGACAAGCCACTGGCTATCATTCCGGCTTCTTCCATGGGTTGGCGAAAAGCGTTGTTGAATTCAAAACGGTGGCGATGGCGCTCATACGTCACTTCACAGCCATAGGCACGAGCAGCTTTTGTCTCAGGTACTAGGTGGCAGGGATAAGTTCCTAGGCGCATAGTGCCACCCTTTTGATTAACGCCTCGCTGTTCAGGGAGCAGGTCGATTACGGGGTAAGAAGTGTTACGGTCAAATTCGGTAGAGTTAGCATCCTGAACGTGAAGTACGTGGCGAGCCAGTTCAATAACCATAGTTTGCATCCCAAGGCATAGACCAAGATAAGGAATCCTTCTTTCTCTAGCGAATTTGGCTGATTCCACCATGCCTTCAGTCCCTCGATAGCCAAAGCCGCCAGGAATGATTATCCCCTGGACTTGCTCAAGCTTATCATAATGACCATCTTGCAGTTCTTCTGAATTGAGCCATTCTATTTTTACTTCGCGATTGTGAGTCAGGGCTGCATGACATAACGCCTCGCGCACCGAATAATAGGCATCCTGGAGTTCCACATACTTCCCCACTAATCCGATAGTCACTGGCTCCTTGGAGGCCTTTAACTCGTTCACCAGCTCACGCCAGTTACATAAATCGCTCTCCTTGGCGTCCAATCCCAGGTGGTTAACCATGAAATCTCCTAGCCCATATTTCTCCAGCAGCAAGGGCACTTCATAGATGGTTTCGCTGGTAACTAGTGGTATGACTCCTTCTTTATTGACATCACAAAATAGTGATATCTTGTCCTTTATTCCCTCAGATATTTCCTTATCGCTGCGGCACAGTATGATGTCAGGTTGAATGCCAATTCTTCTTAGTTCGTTCACGCTGTGTTGCGTCGGCTTGGTTTTTAGCTCGTTAGTAACAGCGATATAGGGCAAAAAAGTAACATGGATATACAAAACATTATCCCGCCCTTCATCTTTCCTCATTTGCCTTATAGCCTCGAGAAATGGTTGCCCTTCAATATCACCCACCGTGCCACCAACTTCGACTATGACCACATCGACCTCAGAGATTCCCGCTACCTGCCTGATGCGTCTCTTTATCTCATTGGTTACATGGGGAACTACCTGGATGGTGCCCCCCAAAAAATCCCCCCGCCTCTCCTGGGCGATGACCGCAGAATATACCTGGCCTGAGGTGACATTAGAGGCTTGGGTCAAATCAACTCCAATGAATCTTTCGTAGTGTCCTAAGTCCAGATCAGTTTCGGCACCATCCTGGGTAACGAATACCTCACCGTGCTGGTAAGGGGACATTGTCCCTGGGTCAACATTAAGATAAGGGTCAAGTTTCTGTACTGAAACAGAAATAGAGCGGCTTTTCAATATTCTACCAATAGAAGCTGCCGAAATACCTTTACCCACGGAACTAACTACTCCGCCAGTAACGAAAATATACTTAGCCATGACTTATTGTGGATACAACAAAATTAGAAATCGAAGCAGTTCTTTTCACAAATGAGAGGTGAGACTTGGGTTTATCTTTATTGTAAGAAGTCGCAATTGGATTGTCAAGTATGAGTTAGTTGACATTGTGTTTGTGCTTATTTATACTAACCAGCCGAAAGTTGCCCGAGTAGCGCAATGGAAGCGCAACCGACTTGTAATCGGTAGGTTAGCGGGTTCGAATCCCCTCTCGGGCTGATGTTGGATTTTTCTAGATGTTTTATGATAGACTTCCTGGCTTAGGGGGGAGGGGTGCCGGAGTGGTTAATCGGAGCAGTCTGTAAAACTGCCGCCTGTTGGGCTACGTAGGTTCGAATCCTACCCCCTCCATTATTTGTTATGTGGTATAATATGCCCACATAGCTCAGCAGGTAGAGCACGTTCTTGGTAAGAACGGGGTCACCAGTTCGAATCTGGTTGTGGGCTTTTAGTTAAAGGAGGTTAACAAAAAATGGCGAAGAAAGTTTATGAACGAGTTAAACCACATATTAACGTGGGTACCATAGGGCATGTTGACCACGGGAAGACTACGCTAACTGCAGCGATAACAGAGGTGCTGGCTAAAGCAGGCTTTGCGCAATTTCGACCTTTCGACTCTATAGATAATGCCCCTGAGGAGAAAGCTAGAGGGTTAACAATTGCCATTGCTCATATTGAATATGAAACTGACAAACGCCATTATTGCCACGTTGACTGCCCTGGGCATGCTGACTATATCAAAAACATGATAACCGGGGCAGCTCAGATGGATGGGGCTGTTTTGGTAGTTGGTGCTGATGATGGGCCTATGCCACAGACCAGAGAGCACGTACTTCTAGCCCGTCAAGTGGAAGTTCCGTACATAATGGTAGCTCTCAATAAGGTAGACTTGATGGAAGACCCCGAGCTATTGGATCTGGTGGAAATGGAGGTTAGAGATTTACTCAAATCATATGGCTTTCCCGGCGGCGAAATACCCATCGTTCGCGTGAGCGCCCTTAAAGCTCTGGAGTGCGGCTGCGGCAAGAGAGAATGCCCTTGGTGTGGTGGAATATGGAAGTTGTTAGATGCCATGGATGAATATATCTCTTTACCTAAGCGAGACAAGGACAAGCCTTTCCTAATGCCTGTAGAAGATGTATTCAGTATCAAAGGCCGTGGAACTGTGCCCACAGGGAGGGTAGAGCGTGGTGTTATCAAGGCTGGGGATGAAGTGGAGATAGTGGGATTAAGGGACACCAGGAAAACAGTGGCGGTTAGCTTGGAGATGTTCCATAAGATATTGAATGCGGCAGAAGCTGGCGATGCTGTTGGTGTGTTACTGCGGGGTGTGGAGCGAAGTGAGGTGGAGAGAGGCCAGGTTATAGCAGCGCCAGGCGCAGTTGAACCTCATACTGAAGCAGAGGTTGAGGTATACATATTAAAGAAAGAGGAAGGTGGACGTCACACTCCATTCTTCAATGGATATAAGCCTCAATTCTACATCCGCACCTTGGACGTTACCGGGAGCATTACTTTACCTGAGGGTGTCGAAATGGCTATGCCGGGTGATAGCTTAACTCACATGCACATTCAGACCATCAGCCCTGTGGCTATGGAGAAAGGATTACGCTTTGCGATCAGGGAGGGCGGTAAAACGGTAGGTGCTGGAGTTATCACTGGGATTGGTACTTAAGCATGGCTAAAAAAGGAGACGTGCGTACCATTATTCATCTGGCCTGTAGCGAATGTCAGCAGAGAACATATACCACCTTCAAAAACAAAAAGAACGACTCACAGCGCTTGGAGTTGAAAAAATACTGCCCGCGTTGTCGTACTCATACCCTCCATCGGGAAACGAAGTAGTTTATGACAAGTCGTGCTAAGAAAACTAAGGTTGCCAGACCTACTGCAGCAGCAGCAACAAAGAAGAAATCAAAACTGAGCTTCTTCCCGGAAGCACTGGGCGAACTAAAGAAAGCGCACTGGCCAACGAGGCAGGAAGCTTTCAGGCTAAGCCTCCTGGTTATTATTGTTTGCGCTGTTGTGGGGGCTATTTTAGGCGTCTTAGATTATGGCTTTACCAGGTTGTTTACTGATTTGCTTGTAGGTGGCTGAAAATAGATGTCTAATGGGCAATGGTATTTGTTATATGTGTCTTCTGGGCGAGAGGAGCGAGCTGAGAGGAATTTGGAGCAGCGCATTAAATATATGGACGTTAGCGATAAGATATTCGAAATAGTAATACCTACAACCAGGGAGATTGAGATCAGGAGCGGAAAGCGTCGCACCGTGAGCAAAAAAGCTTTTCCTGGTTATATCATGGTTCGCATGGACTTGGATGAGAATAGCTGGGATATAGTGCGTAACACTCCTGGCGTTGCTGGTTTTGTGAGCAGCGGTGTCAAACCGGTGCCCTTAGTTGAAGAGGAAGCAAGTGCCATTTTGCGACGAATGGAGGAAACTCCATCTGATGTTAAGGTGTCTTTTCAAAGAGGGGATAGTATTCGCGTAACTAGTGGCCCCTTTATTGACTTTATTGGCAAAGTAGAGGAGGTTAACTCAGAGAAGGGAAGGGCGACAGTTATGCTATCTCTTTTTGGTAGGGAAACGGCTGTAGATTTGGATTTCTTGGGAGTGGAGAGGATATAGCAATGAATAAATACGTAATCCTCAGCTCTAAATTACAAACTCTCGGGGATTTCGCTTTATGCTTAGAGTTTGTGAATTTGAATTCATAATTTTGCTAACCTTTAAGGTGCTGTAGCATGGCAAAAAAAGTTAGAGCGGTAGTTAAATTGCAAATACTAGCCGGCGAAGCTACCCCAGCGCCGCCTATAGGGCCAGCTTTGGGGCAATATGGCGTTAATATTATGGCTTTCTGTAAACAGTATAATGAGCGAACTGCTTCTCAAAAGGATTCTATCATTCCTGCCGAAATAACTATATATGTTGATCGCTCTTTCAGTTTTGTGACCAAGAAGCCGCCTGCTTCTGATTTGTTACGACGTGCTTTAGGAGTGGAGAAAGGCAGTGGTAACCCAAAAACCGATAAAGTGGGAAAGATAAGCAGAGATAAACTTCATCAGATTGCTCAGAACAAGATGAAGGACCTCAATACTACTGATATTGATAAAGCCGCAAATATCATCGAAGGCACAGCCCGAAGTATGGGTGTACAGGTAGAATAAGCTAGGTGTAAGTAGGTTGGGTATAGATTAATGACAAGACACGGTAAGAAGCATCAGGAAGCTAGCAAGGTTGCGGATAAATCCAAGGCTTACTCACCAGATGAAGCTATTCACTTAGCCAAAGAGGCTACCTATGCTGGATTTGATGAGACGGTTGAAGTTCATTTGAGGATGGGAGTCAACCCACGTAGCGCTGATCAGCAAGTACGTGGTGTAGCTCTGTTGCCGCATGGTTTGGGAAGAAAGATAAGGATGCTTGTCTTCGCTCAAGGAGAGGCGATGAAATTGGCTGAGGAAGCCGGAGCTGATTATACTGGAGCAGATGAGCTTATCAAGAGAATCGTGGATGGATGGCTTGAATTTGATGTGTCTATAGCTACTCCTGATATGATGCCCAAAGTAGCCAAGCTTGGGCGTATTTTGGGGAGGCGAGGTTTGATGCCTAACCCGAAATCTGGCACCGTAGTGCCCCCCCAGGATTTACCTAGAGCTATAAATGAAGCTCGTAAGGGTAGAGTAGAATTCCGTCTGGATAGGACGGCTATTATCCATTTGCCTATAGGCAAAGCTAGTTTTGATAAGGATAAGCTCCTGGAAAACCTGGCAGCAGTGATTGAGGCCATAGCCAAGGCAAAGCCCAGTGGGGCTAAGGGGCAGTACATTAGAAGTATATCGCTGTGTACCAGCATGGGGCCTGGGTTCAAATTGGATCTCAATTCAGCGATGGCTTTAGCTGCTTAGTTTTTCTTGCTATAATTAATAGAAGTTCCCTGGAAATTAGGGGGCTGGCAAAAAGTAAATTGCTGCCAATGACAGCAGGTACCTGAAGGGTTTAAAATACTTTGCCTGCCAAGGTCGAAGTTAACCCTGTATTGTTGGCGCAGGGTTTTTTGTTTGTTTGGAGGAGGCATGTTAAGAGAGAAGAAAACACAGATTATTGACCAATTGACGGACAGACTGTCTGGAAGCACTATAGTTATCGCTACTAGCTACCAGGGCCTGTCAGCTAGGGAGATGACTGAGTTACGCCGTGCTTTAGCTGATACAACTGTTAGTTATCAGGTAGTCAAGAATACCTTAACACGCTTTGCTGCTCGGAGAAGTGGTAAAGAGCAAGTTATGAGCATCATTGATGGTCCTACGGCTTTGGCATTCGGCTATGATGATGCTGCGGAGGCAGCCAAAATTCTTAGCCAGTGCATCAAATCTACAGGCGTAGCTGTGGAAATCAAAGGAGCTTTGTTGGGAGAGCAAACGCTCAGCGCTGATGAGGTTATTACTCTATCAAGGTTACCATCGAGGGAAATTCTCATTTCCCAACTGGTAGCTCAGTTGCAGTCCACGATGAGGAGTTTACATAATGTTCTAAGCTTCCCATTGTATGGCTTAGGCAACGTCTTGCAAGCTAGGATTCAAAACCTTACTGAATAATGAAGGAGGAAAATATGGCACCAGAGGAAACTAAGACAGAAGAGGGAAAGGTAAAGAAAACGAGGAAATCTAAAAAGGCAGAAGTAGAGACTGAAGTGATGGGCAAGGAGGAAATTGTTTCTGCTATTAAGGGTATGACTGTAATGGATTTAGCTGATTTAGTTAAGACTTTGCAGGATGAATTTGGGGTTACCGCTGCTCCTGTGGCTGTGGGGGCAGTGTCAACTGCGGCCCCTGGTAGCCAGCCGGCTGAAGTTGCCGTGGAAGAGGAGAAAACGGAATTTGCTGTCGTTTTAAAGTCTATTGGCGAAAAGAAAATTGAGGTGATTAAGGCAGTGCGGGAAGTGACCGATTTGGGGCTAAAGCAGGCTAAGGATTTGGTAGAAGCTGCTCCACAGGTAGTGAAGGAGAGCATCTCTAAAGAAGAGGCAAATACAATGAGGCAGAAATTGGAAGCTGCCGGGGCTGTTGTAGAGACTAAGTAGAATTCCCTGACGATTCGAAAAATCCCTGATGGGTGATTAGAGTAATATGTCAGTTGCCAGTTGCAGGGCTATCTTGGGAATGGGTGTTTTTTTCATCCTTTTGGGTGTTGCTTTTATACTTTGGAGTAGGAAGGAAAGGAAAACATATTATAATTCCTTGACAGCCCGAAAGGATATGAAAGAATTCATAACTCATGAACCAGAGCGTCCTTGGTTAAGTGCCTGGCAGATAGGTGGCTGGATTTCCCTTATCATTGGTATCGTATTGGCGGTGTTCTATGGATGGCTTTGTAGCTAATGCTTATATAGTCTCCTTATGCCGGTATTGTAAAGCTTCAGCTACGTGATATGTTTTGATGATATCGCTGTTTTCCAGGTCGGCAATGGTGCGAGAAACCTTAAGAACGCGATGGAAGCCACGAGCGGTAAGGTGAAGCTGCTTCATAGCAGCACGGAGTAAGCTTTGTGCTGCCGATTCTACGGTGCAGAATTCCTTTACTTCCTTAGGTGTCATATCAGCATTGCACTTTAGCTTTGTTCCATTGAACCTCTCAAGCTCTATTTCATGAGTTGTTTTGATTCTTTCTCTGACTTTTTCGGAGGTTTCCGCAGGCCTGTCCTCAGTGAGTTTTTCATAATCGATGTGAGGGGCATCAACGAAGACATCGATGCGATCCAGCAGTGGTCCGCTTATCCTTTTCTGGTAGCGGGGAATCTCCCCCGCTGAGCATTTGCATTCCTTAAAGGGGTCGCCATAATAACCGCACGCGCAAGGGTTCATAGCTGCTGCCAGCATGAAGTTAGCAGGGAAGGTAACACTACCATGAGCGCGGCTGACTGTGATAGTTCTATCTTCCATTGGCTGGCGCAATGATTCCAGAGTGGCATGTCCAAACTCGGGGAATTCATCTAGAAACAGCACACCATGGTGGCTCAGGCTTATCTCGCCGGGTCGTGGCCATTGCCCGCCTCCCACCAATCCCGCATGAGAAATAGTGTAGTGAGGAGAGCGGAAGGGGCGCTCTATAATGAGAGGAGTATCTTGTGGTAATAGTCCGCTGACACTATAAATCTTTGTTACCTCTATAGCCTCTTCCATGGTTAACCGCGGTAATATTGAGGGCAAGGAACGAGCCAGCATAGTCTTACCACTTCCCGGCGGTCCGCACATCAGGATATTATGTCTTCCTGCCGCTGCTACCTCCAGAGCTCTCTTGGCGTGCTCTTGGCCTTTGATATAGGCAAGGTCGAAGGCATAATCGTGGCAGGTCTCCTCTTGCCAGTTTATATCGCTATGGTATTCAGGGATGCTTATTTCACCACGAAGATGAGCAACCAACTGCGCTAACGATTCTACGGGAAGTATACACATGCCCTTTACGAGAGATGCTTCCCTGGCATTATCCACAGGCACAAACACACTGGAAAAGCCCTCGTCTTTAGCTAAGGCTATCATGGGCAATATACCATGAGTATGGCGTAGCTTGGCATCTAAGGAAAGCTCACCCAGAAATACGCTGGAGGAGAGGTCAGCATATAGTTGTTCTGAGCTAATTAGTATGCCAGTAGCTATAGGTAAGTCGTACGAAGGACCTTCCTTCTTCAAATCTGCGGGGGCTAAGTTAACAGTGATGCGCTTGTTGGGGAAGGAGTATCCGGAGTTTCTGATGGCTGCCCTTACCCTCTCTCTGGCTTCCTGGACACCTTTATCTGGCAGGCCTACGATCGTGAATGAGGGCAAACCACTGGCAATGTCAACTTCGACATCCACAAGATGGCCTTCAAGACCAAGCACTGCAGCGCTTTTCACTTTTGCTAGCATCTTATCGGGTTGCTTCCTTCGTTTTGTTGGTTGTTAGCGCATATTATAGCAAATGATGGTGTTTGGCTTAATACACGCGCTTTTCAATCTGCGTCTTCTGGGATGCCCCCAATGTTAGTACCACCTAGAATGAGAGATTTCCTGCTATGCTCCTATAGCTGCAGCCACAGCATATAGCTTTGTATCGGAAAGGCTGATAGAGAATTCACTTAAGTCTAATTTTTGGGCTCTCTCTCTAGCTCTACCATAGAGTTGTACCAAAGGTTTGCCATCAGCGTCAGCCAGTATCTCAATCTCTCGCCAGCCCACGCCTTTAGTGCCGGTGCCTAAGGCTTTCATTACTGCTTCTTTGCCAGCGAAGTGTGTGGCTAAAGATGCGATTCTATTCTGGCAGGCCTCGAGCTCAGCCTCAGTGTAAATTCGGCTTAAAAAACGCTTGTCCCATCGTTTTACTGCTGACTCAATGCGCTCTATCTCTACAATATCAATGCCAATAAAATTCATACTCTTGCGCCGCTTCATCTTTTATATATTATCTCTCTTTCCAGAAGACGCTGTAAAGCGGCATTTCTTACCACCTTTTCACTTTTCCATACAAATTAACATAGAGTCCGGGAATATTGACAATGCGCTTTTCCAAAAGTAAGATTGGGAATAATAAAACCAATAACTAATTACCAGCAGTTTTCTGCTCCTTAATCCAAGTTGTGTCTGAGGAGGTAATGTTGGTTAGAGCTGGAAATAACGAGCAAAGTATCCAAGAAGTAGGTATCTAAATAGAACTGCTAATCCGCTGGTGGGTTAGCAACTTTTCTGTTCAGTTGAGATGAAACTGGTACGGGCGTGGTATCAATTACTGGAAAGTAGGAGAAAAGGAGGTGAAATATCACTGACTTAGAATGAAAACTTGCGAGAAGGATTGGAGGTTTAAGGATGAGCGAACTTGAAGTTAAACCAAGGGTAATTGGAATGGATACTTGGGAGTGGTCTGGGCCAGATGGATTGGCACCTGGCTGCCATCACGTAGACATCGTTAGTGTAGAGGGAGTTGGTGCTGTAGGATTGTATTTTATGCCCCCTGGAATTCAGACAACTGTTTTCTGTATGGGCGATTCCGATGATGGTACAGCGGAAGAATACTATGGCCCGTGCCATGAATTTTACTATATTTTGGTTGGAGAGTTCACGATGTACTGGGGCGAGAATGCATCTAAGGTAAGGGAGGGCACAGCAAACAAACTGATTCTAAAGGCTGGAGACCTGGGGCACTGGGCTAAAGGATGGAAATACTCGGTGAGAAATACTGGGAAAGTGCCGGGAACATTTCTCTGGGGCTTAAGCAGTGTGCCGGAGGGAACTAAAATTAGAGATTTTACTGGGCCGAATTATGGCAAACTTGTTCAAGGGAACGGAAATTAAGCTTGAAATATCTGCACCGCTCAAACAAAGGCGGTTCAATGGCTTGATGCTGATTTGTGTGGAAAACAAATAAGTGAGCGGGAACTCTAGAACAAGAGGGGTATATAGAGGAAGAAGCCTTGCCACAGGTAGGACAAAGGAAATGGTGCCAAGATTTTATTGACGGCATTTGAGCTAGTGGAGAATATGCTCATATGTGTTTAAATCGTATATCCTGGTGGTGATACCTATCACTTAATATCAGCTAAATAGAAAGGAGAACATATGGAAAATAGCCTGGTGAAAGAAGCGATGCCTCCGCAAAGCGAGTTTTCGAGGCGACTGAAAAACGTTCGAGCGAAAATGGAGGACAGAGGAATTGATGTTCTGGTGGTCTATTCAGGACCTGGCAGCCTGCGGTTTGGCCAAAGGGGACACGTAATGTATATTTCAGGTTACGAGCCATACTTTGGTGATACTATGGTAATCCTGCCTCGTGACGAAAATCTGGACACCCTTCTGGAACTGGACGAGGCACACTACTTTACGCCTGAATGTACCTGGATAAAAAATGTGAAGCCATCAAGAGACCACATTCAGACACTGAAGAAATACTTATATGAAACAAAACTGGAAAAATCGAAAATTGGAGTGGTAGGAGAATACTCGATGAGTCCCTCATTATATGCTCGCCTTCAAAATGAGGCGAAACCTGCCCAAATTGAAGTGGCATCGGACATTCTTGAGAATGAAAGAGCGGCGAAATCAGAATATGAAATCCGATGCATGCGGGAGGCAGCTAGAATCGCTAAGAAGGGAATAGAAGCAGCGGCTAAATTTGCCCGTCCAGGAGTATTAGAAGCAGAGATTATCGCAGAGATTGAACGTGTGTGTCGTATTGCTGGGTCACAATTCTTTCCTCATTACACCATGGTTACTTCTGGGAAGGACACAAACTATCTTGATTGGTGGTGGCACTGTGGCAGAAGGAGATTGCAGCCTGGAGATACATGGCTGCTGGATTTTGGAACGATGTACAATGGTTACTGCTGTGATATTGCAAGGCCTTTTATTCTAGGCCATGCTTCCCAGAAGCAAAAAGACACCGTTAAGGTGCTGCTGCAAGCACAGCAGGCGGCACAAGAAACTGCCCGGCCAGGAGTGCTTACTTCTGAAGTTGACAGGGCTGTGCGGCATATTTTTAGGGACGCGTGGAGAAGTGAGGAATGGGGGGGAGGCCATGGAGTAGGCCTTGAGGTACATGAGTGGCCATTCATTGGATATCAGCATATAACGCACGATAAAGCCTATGAGGATACCAAGTTGAAGGCAAACACGGTAATCTCACTCGAACCTACAATATCCTTTCCTGAGGTGGGGGACTTGCAAATTGAAGACCAGTTTTTAGTAACCGAAACAGGCTCCGAGAGGTTAAATGATATCCCACAAGAAATCATAGAATGCTAATGAAAACGAAATAGTCGAAGGTCTAAATCTAATTAAAGGCAGGAAATTGAAAGTGAGTGAAACTGAAGTCAAATGATGGCACAGCAGACGAGTACTACGGTACATGCCACGAGTTCTACTACATTTTGGTGGGAGAGTTTACCATGTACTGGGGCAAAGACGTATCGAGCATACAGAAGGGCACAGCAAACAAACTACTTTTAAAGGCTGGAGACCTGGGATACTGGCCTCCAGGATGGAAATACTCGGCGAAAAACACTGGTAAGGTGCCAGGGACGTTCTTCTGGGGTATAACCAGGCCGCCACAGGGAATAAAGCGCCGAGAGGTCAGCGAGGTACCTCGATGGTTGAAGGTAAACAATGCGTAACGAGCGCTGTAATTTCAAGAAAGTTGATAGCGCCATGTGGTGATATAAGCTCTTTTCATCCGTTTGTTTTTGCTCCGAATTCCCACTACGTTATCACTTTTGCACACAAATCAGTGCAGAACCCCGAGGTATAGACGAGGCTTTGGCCTGGAGGTTAATATTTAATTGGAAATTTAGGGAAAGGGGGTATCCCGGTGACGACTTATTGATCTAGGAAATAGGTACCACTCCTGGTAGAATTTATAGCGAGATGAATTATTCAAAAAGGAGGACTGTTTATGGAGACTGATGTAATGATAATTGGGTTAGGAGGCGTTGGTAGGAACTGTTTGGAGTTCTTGGTTAGGGCACCGAGTGTTTCAGGCATTGTTGGAGCTGACATACGGGAGGAATACGGACAGGGTGTTGTAAACATAGCGACGGCTGGAGCTGTACATATGGGATATTATCCTGAAGTTAAATTTATAAGGATGAATTTACTGGATGATGTTGCTAAGAATGCCGAGATCATAAGAAAGGTTAATCCGAGAATTATTTTGAATTGTGCAGCTATGCTTACATGGTGGGCACCGGCAGCGCTATTGCCTGCTGAAGTTCTCAAGCCTCTGGAGGACATTGCTGACCTTGGCCCTTTCCTCCCGCTACATTTGAGATTGACTTATCACCTGATGCAGGCGGTAGATAAATCAGGGATTAAGCCACTTATAGTAAATGGGGCTTATGGTGATGCAGTAGGGCCAGCTCTGGAAAGGATTGGGTTGGCTCCAACTGTGGGGATGGGAAATTGCGACAGTGAGATAGCATTTATACGAATGATTGTGGCTAGAAAGGAGGGCCTAAAGCCAAGGGATATCCGAGTATATTATGTGGGGCATCATTTCAATTCCGCTTGGATGGAACGAAGTGGAGAACCAGTAGACCCACCGCCATTCTATTTGAAAATCGTTGCCGCTTATCGCGATGTGACTCGGGAATACGATTTAGTAAAACTTCAAAGGGATGCGGGGCAAATGTGGGGTGGGGACCATGGTGATACTCTAACAGCATCTTCTCAATGTAAACATGCTTTGGCTATGTTGAATGATGAGCGTATCCTTACCGTTGCCGTTAGCCCTAATGGCCTTGTTGGAGGATATCCAGTCTGGTTGGGTGCAGAAGGGCCAAGATTAGCTTTGCCCGATGGTATTAGCCTGGATGAGGCAAATAAGATTAATCTGGGAGGGCAACTCAGGGACGGTATTGAGGAAATCCGTGAGGATGGGACCATCGTGTTCCCTGATGAAGTTGTCAAAGTTGTAAAGGATATATTTGGCTTTGAGTGTAAGTCTTTCCATGTTACTGAAGTTGATGAAGTAGCTGCTGAACAAAAAAGAAAATTTGATGAGACAGTTAAGAGATTCAGGAAATGAGCTTGCCGGAGGGAAATAGAGCGATGGGTTTTACAGAGAATCTAAAATTAGAAGGAGGGTGTTAGAAATTGAGTAAACCTGAGATAAGTTTTCTGTCGCAGAGTGAAATAGAGGCTATTCATAAAGCTTCGCTGGAGGTTCTGGAGAACACAGGCATTGAAGTTATGAGTGATAAGGCGCTTGATATTTTACAGAAAGCTGGAGCGAAAGTTGATTACGAGAAAAATCATGCCACTATTCCCGGAAATTTGGTTGAAGAGGCACTGAGAAGGGCTCCGGAAACCATAAAATATTGTGCCAGAAATCCAAAAAAAGGCTTTGTATTAAATAGGCAAGAGACGCATTTCTGTGCCACTGGGGGCCCACCTTTCATACTGGATGGGGAGACGGGCGAGCGCCGATATTCAACCAGTGAAGATCTTGCTCGGTGCTCGGTGATAGCTGATTATCTAGACCATGTCCATCTTATCTGGCCACTGGGGGCTGGTGGCGACGTGCCAGCGCCTATGCGGTATATAGTTGATATGTATACCGGTTTAAGAAATTCAGAGAAACATTTTGAAGGAGATTCAACAAGCGCTAAGGAAGCTCAATACCAGATTGAAATTGCTGCAGCCATTGTTGGTGGCAGGGAAGAACTCAGAAAAAGGCCTATTTTTTCCATGGTTATCTGTATTATTTCTCCTCTCAGATATGATAAAGGGATGACAGAAGCAAGCATGGAGCTTGCTAAGGCTGGTATTCCAGTTGTTATATACCCTATGCCTGCGGCAGGCGAAACAGGCCCTGCTACCCTGGCGGGCACAATCGTTGTTAACAACGCTGAATTTCTCGGTGGTCTGGTTATCCAGGAATTTGCCAGCCCTGGGGCGCCGGTGGTATATGCGGCTGGCGTTGGTACTGTAGATTTCAGAACAGGGTCGGGAATTTCGTCACCTGGAAGCAGCCTAATGCACCTGGCTCTTAACCAGTTAGCTCACCATTATGACTTGCCAAGTGAGATAGGAATTACCGGTGGTACTGTTTCTAAACTCCTGGATACACAGGCTGGTTATGAAAAAGCAAGAACAATTATCACACATTTGCTAACAACTCCTGATATTGCTCTTGGCTTAGGAGGATTGGAAAGAGCTCGCATTACCTCTCCAGAGGCGTTAGTTATCGACAACGAGATTATAGATTATGCCCTAAGGTTTGCTCAGGGATTTGAGGTGAATGATGAGACTCTGGCGGTGGATGTCATTAACAAAGTTGGCCCTGGAGGAATATTCTTAGGTGAAAAACACACGTTAAAACATTTCAGAGAAAGATGGATGTCGAGGCTCAGTGACATAGACAGCTTCGAAACATGGGAGAAGAAGGGGTCCAAGTCGATTGATAAAGTGGCCAGAGAAAAAGTTAAGGAAATCCTGGCAACGCATAAGCCTGAGCCTATTCCTGAAAATGTGGAAAAGGAAATATCAGGGATTCTTAAGAGAGCTGAAGCCGAGCTATTGCACAAGGGTTAGAGTTAAGATAGGTTTTTAGCAAAAAGGAGGAACACGATGAAAAAGGTTTTAGTAGTAGGAGCCGGGGCGCAAGGCGGCCCATGCGCGTCGATTCTAGCCAGAGATAAGGATGTGTCACAGATAGTGTTAGGGGACATAGATTTGGATCTGGCCAATAAGGTTAAGGAGAAGACAAAAAACGATAAGATCACTGCGGTGAAGCTAGATGCTGGTAAGGCTGGGGATATTGAGAGAGCTGCAGAGGGTATGGATGTTATTATCAATCTGGTCGTGACTTGGTTTTGCTCGAACATAATGAGAGCTGCTTTGAAAAGTGGAGCGCACTATGTAGATGCATCTTTTGGTGAACCTATTTTGACGCAGATAATGGAAAAGCGGCCGCTTGAATTTGATGCTGAATTTAAGAAGGCTGGCTTGACAGCTCTGATTGGTTGTGGAGGATCCCCTGGAGTCACCAATGTATTGGCCAGATATATTTGTGATAAGCTGGACCATGTGGATGGGATATGTATTAGGGATGGCACCGCTGCCCCAAAAGAAACTAAAGAGGTGGTTGGTACATGGGAGCCTGATTGGTGTCCTGAGAGAGCGCTTTGGGGCTATGCGACTGGGCCTACAATATTTGAAAATGGGGGGTATAAGAAATACCCTCCCTTTAGTGGCTGCGAAGAATACTATTTCCCTGAGCTACTTGATTCACTCTTAATTGCTTACCACCAACACCAGGAGGCGATAACGCTACCACGTTTTATAGGCAAAGGCACAAAAAATGTAAGCTTTAAGATGGCGATAGATCCAATAGCAGGCGCCCTGGTCAAATTAGGATTTGGTGGCTCAAACCCCATAGATGTGAAAGGTGTCAGAGTTGTCCCCAAGGACGTTTTGTTGAACCTGGTGAAACACCCAGTTGAGGATTTCCTCACTGAAGGTGAAAGCAATGCCAAAGCCCCGTCCAGGTTTATTGAACCCATCATAATGGAAATAGAGGGAGAAAAATCAGGGGAAGATGCGAAATACATAATATCCTGGTTTTATTCACTTTTTGGGAACACCGAAGAAAAAGTGGCGGGCTATCGAAAATTCGGTACGACGAACATTGCTGTTGCTTTGCCGGCAATTGCAGGAGCAAAGATGTGTGCAGATGGGGAAACTGAAAGTGGAGTAATTGTTCCTGAGTGCCTTGCCCCAACAAAATTCCTGAGGATGATGGCTGAAATGGGCTGGCCCGTGAAGTTTCATGAAGTGTGCTCCAAGGAGATGTCTATCTCATGACTGGCCAATATGCGAAAGATTCAGTAATAGAGAAAGTTTTAGAAGCAAATAAAAATAAAAGGAGGAATAAGATGAAGAAAGTATTGATACTAGGAGCTGGGGCGCAGGGTGGCCCATGTGCCTCAGTTTTAGCCAGGGACAAGGATATATCGGCAATAGTTTTGGCTGATATAAACATAGATTTGGCTAACAAGGTTAAGGAGAAAATAAAGAGCGATAAAATCACTACCATGGAGGTGGATGCTGGCAAGATTGAAGATATTGAGAGGGCAGCCAAGGGAGCAAATGCGATTATTAACCTGGTCCTGCCCAGATTTAACCCAAACGTGCTGAAAGCTGCTTTAAGTAGCGGAGCACACTATGTAGATGCAGCTCTATCTATGTTTGGCCCTACCTGGAATCAGTTGATACAGAATAAACCACTTGAATTTGATAATGAATTCAAAGAAGCTGGTTTGACAGCAGTGTTTGCCTGTGGAGGAACTCCAGGAATCACCAATGTATTAGCAAGACGCGTTTGTGACAAACTGGACCGTGTGGATGAAATACATGTTAAGGGTGGTGGCAGACCCCTGGAGGAGCCTGAGGATATAGTCACTGAGTGGAGCACAGGATGGTGCCCTGACGAGGCGCTTGAAAATTATGAAGATGAAGTTGACGTATTCGAAGATGGAGAATACAAGAGGTATCCGCCTTTTAGCGCTCCAGAGGAGTACAATTTTCCTGAGCCTGTGGGTCCTGTTCTGGTTACGCGGCATACTCATGAGGAAGGAGTAACGCCGCCGCGCTTTATAGGCAAGGGCCTGAAATATTGTGATTTCAAATACCCGTTTGATCCGATAGCAGGTGCCTTCGTAAAGTTAAAGTTAACGAGCAAG
>JAUWHP010000030.1 GCA_030605765.1 Dehalococcoidia bacterium | reverse complement strand
GTTGCTCCTGTGGCATCATCAGGATCATCTATTTCGTCGCCTGCTATCTCTATTATTTCCACTTTTGGTTTTACAGTGAAGTCTCTTGAGAATTTTTCATCGTCTTCAACATCATCATCATCCACTGAACTCCCCAGGTCTTTATCGCAAATCGTGATTGCGTGTTTTCCACTGTAGCTCTCGGGGATGAGGAATTTGTCGTCCTTTGTGGTATAGTCATATTCCTCTCCATCCGGGTCAAAGTCAAAATCACGGTCCTCCAGCACCTCTACCCATTCGTCCTTATCCAGCTGGTAGTATACCCAATAATCATCATCGTCATAGCATGAGCCTGTGATATACACTTCCTCTCCCACTGTGCCACTGCTTGGATGTAGTGACATACTTTTGATGTCATCAGCAGCTTCAACTGGTGTAGCCATCACGGGAATGGCAATAAGGCAAATAAGTGCAGCGATAAGCAGACGGGATAGTAATTTCATTTAACAACCCTCCTTGTTATATTGGCCTATATTATAAACGAAAACATACCACAAAAGTAAATAGCAAAGAAAGATTGTTCAGCAACTTCGTTTTTGCCATCGTGAAGTTTATGTGTGCAGAACCGCCTAATAGATTTCCTCTTTCGTTTTTCAGGGCGGAGTACAGTTTGCTATCAACAAACATTCTCGTTGGGCATTTGATTGAATGGCTCCACGGTGCTAAAGTATATTTCCCGCCCCTGTAGCTCAGAGGATAGAGCACTGGCCTCCGGAGCCAGGTGCAAGGGTTCGAGTCCCTTCAGGGGTAGTTAATCACGTCGGAGGAGGTTTTTATTTTATGGCTGAAACTCTTGAGGTGAGGTGGCATGGTAGGGGAGGTATGGGAGTGGTGACTGCGGCTGAATTAGTCGCCCGCGCAGCTATAGAAGAGGGGAAGTATGCTCAGTCATTCCCCAGCTTTGGGCCCGAAAGGAGAGGAGTACCAGTTATCGCTTTCCTCAGGATAAGTGATGAATTTATCAGAATCAGGACCAATATCTACCAACCTGATATAGTGGTAGTTCTTGACCCGGGGTTGCTTCGTATAGTTGATGTAACTGCAGGTCTTAAGGGGAAGGGCAAAATTATAATCAATTCAAGGAAACCGCCCGAGCAATTGAAGTCTGAGTTTGGATATAAGTGGCCTGTAACTACAGTTAATGCTATAAAAATTGCCAGGGAAACAATAAGATTGCCTATCACTAATACTACGATGCTGGGTGCGTTCCTGAAAGTTACTGAAGCTGTAGAAATGGATTCCTTGGGCGAGCAGCTGCAGGAGCGATTTGGGGCACGGGCTGAAGGGAATATCGAGGCTATGAAAAGAGCCTATAAGGAGGCTGTAACAAAGGAGTAAAGATGGCGGGAAAAAGGCTAAAAACAGCGTATGATTTTACCTGGAGAAACATGGAGGTTGGCAATATAGTCACAGAAGCGGGAAACGCCAGCTTACGAAGAACTGGCGATTGGAGAACTGATAGACCGATACTGGATAAGGAGAAGTGTAACAAGTGTGGCTTATGTTGGCTCTACTGCCCCGATGGAGCTGTGGAGCTTCTTGAGGACGGGTATTATGAGCCTGACCTTTATTACTGCAAAGGGTGTGGCATTTGCGCTGATGTGTGCAAAAGAGAAGCTATAATCATGATACAGGAGGAAGAAATATGAGCAGGAGAGTAGCGCTGGAAGGTTCACATGCAGTTGCTGAAGCTGTAAGAATGGCTAATGTTGATGTTATTGCCTCCTATCCCATAACACCTCAGACGCATATTCCCGAGCGGCTTGCTGAGATGGTAGCCAACGGCGAGCTAGATGCAGAGTATATACCTGTTGAATCGGAGCATTCAGCTATGAGCGCTTGTGTTGGAGCTGCAGCAGTAGGCGCCAGAGCCTTCAATACCACTTCAGGACAAGGGTTGGAGTTAATGCATGAGGTTCTTTACGTGGCTTCATCCATGAGATACCCCACAGTTATGGCAATATGCAATAGAGGCCTCTCTGCGCCGCTAAGCGTTTGGGCAGACCATTCGGATGCTATGGCGGTCAGAGATACTGGCTGGATTCAGGTATTTTGCCAGAATAATCAAGAGGTATTTGACATGACCCTCTGGGCTTTTCGTGTTGGTGAGGACCCTAGGGTTCTATTCCCAGTCATGGTTTATCTTGATGGGTTTACATTATCACACGTAATAGAACCGGTGAATTTACCCCAGCAAGAGGAGGTGGATAGATTTCTGCCTAAACTCCAATACCGCTTTGCCTTGAATCCTGATAACCCGATGACTCATGGAGCCTTTGGACCACCTGACATATATACTGAGGCAAAGATAGCTCAGGAGGTGGCATTTAGGAAATCCAAAGAAGTACTTTTGCAAGGGTGGAAGGAGTTTGGAGATATTTTTGGCCGCTACTATTATCCTGTTGAGCTATATAAAGCCGAAAATGCTAAGACATTGCTTGTCCTCCAAGGAAGTCTCAGTGAGACGGCAAAGTTAGTAGTGGATAAAAGGAGAGAGAGTGGGGAGCCTGTGGGCCTTATATATTTGCGCCTTTGGAGGCCCTTCCCTTTGCACGAATTTCGCCAAGCGGTAAAGGATGTGGATACGCTCATTATTTTCGATAGGTGTATTTCCTTTGGAGGGCCAGGAGGTCCTGTTTGCTCTGAAATTAGGTCGGCTTTGTACGATATGGAGAGGCGGCCGAAGGTCGTTGGCTTTGTAGGTGGTTTGGGTGGAAGGGACGTCTCAGTGGGGGATTTTGAGCATGTTATCGACAGAGGTAGAGAGGTGGCTAAAAAGGGGTCAGAGGAGATATTTGAGACGGTTGGCGTAAGGGGCGAGGTAGTAGGTATAAGGGGGTAAAATGGCACAGGAATTTATAAAATTCGGTAAAAACCTTGTAGATACAAGGGAGTTTCTGGCTCCAGGCCATAACTTTTGCCTCGGCTGTGGGGAAGTTTTGGCCATGAGGCTTGTTTGTAAAACCCTGGGAGAGAAGGTGATAATTGCTATGGCAACAGGCTGCGATGAAGTTTCTAGTACACCACTTCCGGTCACCTCGTGGCGAGTTCCTTGGGTGCATACGCTGTTTGAAAATGTTGGTGCCGAAATCTCAGGTATAGAGGCGGGAATGAAGGCCTTAATGAGAAAAGGTAGGATACCTCAGAGAGATATTAAGTTCGTGGGTATGGCTGGGGATGGAGGAACCATGGATATAGGACTTCAAGCCCTGTCTGGGGCAATCGAAAGAGGGCACAACTTCTTGTACCTTTGTTGGGATAATGAAGCCTATATGAACACAGGAATCCAAAGGTCAAGCGGCACACCCTATGGAGCCTCTACTACTACTGCCCCGGCAGGAAAAATCAGCGTTGGCCAGCGTACCTGGAAGAAGAACATGGTTGAGATTGCCGCTGCTCATAATATACCTTATGCCGCCACAGCCTGCCCCAGCTATCCCTTTGATTTAATGAATAAGGTTAAGAAAGGAGCAGAGATTGAAGGTCCGGCTTATATACACATTCTCTGTCCTTGCCCTGTAGGCTGGAGATTCCCCTCAAATTTGACCATTGAGATAGGCCGCCTTGCTGTAGAGACAGGCATCTTTCCTCTTTATGAGGTAGAAAATGGTCGCTATAAATTGAATATTGATCGTCCCAAGCTCAAGCCAGTGGAGGAATACATAAAGCCTCAGGGCCGATATCGGCACTTGCCACAGGAAGAGCTCCAGAAGATTCAAGAAAGAGTAAACGAGGAATACGCTAAACTTAAAGCGAAGGTAGCAGCATTTGCAGCTTGAGTCATAAGTAACCTATGCTTTAGAATTTAGATATTAGGATTTGGCATTTCACTTTACGGGGTGTAGCGCAGTGGGTAGCGCGCATGGTTTGGGACCATGAGGTCGGAGGTTCAAATCCTCTCACCCCGACCACAGACACGAAACATAACCGTTAGAACTTCATCCTTCTTGCATAGACAGATATAAGTAGATGTCAGTCGGGTTTCACGACCTTTTACGGAGTAGACATGCTAACGCTTTTCACCTGTTCAGTTCATCCACGAACTCGCTAAACACCTTGTTGTGCAAATCAACATCCTCAGCCGTAGTTTCAGGACAGACCAGCATCATATCATGGAATGGTGTGAGTAAGATGCCACGATTGACAAAGAATAGGTGGACGAGCTTATCCAGCTCGAGGTCATATGCGTTTATTGCCTCAGCTCCATTCTGGGGAGGAGTTGGGCAGAAGCGGTACTCGACCCTGCAGCCAAGGCGGATAACATGCCAGGGGAGGCTGGCTGTCTTTATCGTTCTATCGATACCATCCTCTAACTGTTCAGCAAGACGAATCATGTGGTCATAAGCCGAGTCAGTCATGACATGCTCCAGTGTTGCCCTCAGTGCGGCGACCGCCAGCGCATTACTGGACAATGTTCCTCCAAGTCCCATGTCCCATTCCCTTGAAGTAAGTCCTCCTGAAAACCGCTCACTAACTTCCCGGCTAAGGCCCATGACAGCGGCAGGGAAACCACCAGCAATCGCTTTTCCTAAGGTGAAGATATCTGGTTCGAGATTCCATGCCCCAGTAAGCCCTCCCGGGCCGGCGCAAATAGTGTGTGTCTCATCGATGATCAGTAGTGTGCCAAAGTGTTGTGTCACCTCACGCAATGCTGCGTGGTAGCCTGGGATAGGATAGATTATACCCACGTCTGTCATCGCTGGCTCGCATATCACACAGGCGATGTCTCGGGGAGACAACGCCGCCTGTACCGCATCTATGTCGTTGAATTGGACCACCCGTGTGGTTAACGCAAGATCGGGAGGCTTTCCCATAATTCGTTCTCGCCTGTAATTGACCAGTGTCTCATCCAGGCTGCCGTGGTAGCAACCATCAAACACCAAAATCAGGTTTCTTTGGGTAGTTTGGCGAGCCACTCTAATAGCAAACTTATTTGCATTTGTTGCTGTCATATATAGCTGCCAGTATGGCAGGCCGAAACGACGTGCCAGGTTTTCTCCTACCCAAACGCAGTCTTCTGTCGGGAGCATCGAAGTCATGCCTTTGCCTACACGATCCGCTATTGTATTTGCAGTGGCTGCTGGGGAATGCCCAAACATCGCCCCGCTATCCCCCAGGCATAGGTCCAGGTAGCGATGGCCATCCACATCAGCCAAGCGAGCTCCATTGGCCTCTTTCACAAAGATGGGGAAGGGACCAGCCCACCTGTGCATCCAGCTCATAGGGACGCCGTTAAGGAGCGAAGCTTTTGCTCTTTCAAATAGTGCCTGTGATTTCGGCCGCTCTTCAACATAGCGTGACTCTTCACGGTGCACCAGCATCTTGATTTTTGTTCGGTCAATCGTTTTCATAATGATTGTATCTCCTCTGTTTCATTGAACCAGTAACGAAGGATTCAATTTAAAGGATAATAGACTTTTCTCGATAACTTGTAAATAGCGTTGTAGCTATTGACATTATAGAGGCAAATAATTTATTATCCATCTTAAGGAGAAAAAGGAGGTAAGTTAAATGCAAGCATATTGTATGAAGTGCCGTGCTAAGAGGGAAATGAGGAACGCAAGACCAATAACCATGAAAAATGGCAGACCGGCGACCCAGGGTGTGTGTCCTGTGTGTGGGACTAAGATGTTCAGGATCGGTAAGAGCTAAAGCTGGTATAGCGAATATCAGTGCACTGAAGAGATTGGGCGTTTGTGCACATAAGGATACCTGGCTTTTCTGCTGCTAGGACAGTTGGGCCAATTGCTTAGCCAGGTTGCAATTGGCCTTCGTGGTTGTGTGTCTTGCAAACATGCTGCGCCAGGAGGTATATGTTTATGCCTAGAGGCAAGCAGAAGAGCGGCAAAAAATGGAACAGAAAAATCGTTGTAGATGGTATGACGAAACTTCTGGTGTGAAACGGTCTTGCGATTTAGGCTTGATTGATAAGAAGTGGGTAGAGGATTATTGCTGGCAAGGCGGTAAAGGGTGCGCAAGAAAGAAAAGGTTCGAGGAAGAGGGATACGTATCTCCTGATTATATCTTACCTGATGGCTCTATAAGTGAACGTGTTAAGGCATACCTGGAGCAGAAGGGAATGCTCTAAATAGAATAACCCAGCATAAAAGCGATTTGTTCTTTCAGGTGGATTCAAATTGAATAGTGGGTTGATTGGTTACACGAACAGAAACAAATAGGGACAGGTACGGTTATCAAAGGGCTTGTAGCCAATTACACCAGCGGCCAGGGTATTCGCGGTATTCTCTTTTAAACCTCCGCAGGTTGAAGTACTCCATTACTTTGCATTTTTCCTGTTTGATGATTAAATCGGCTATTAACTTTCCTAGCGCTTGTGAGAAGCAAAATCCGTAGCCATTACAGCCGCAGGCCAATATCAGTCCTTTTAGCTCATCTACTTCACCCGCGATTGGTAACTCGTCGGGGGTTATATCCTCGAAACCTCCCCAATGCCTCAAGATATTCACGTTGCCTAGTTTTGGGATATATTGTTGCATAGTGTGAGCGGTACGCTGGAGAACACCTAAGCTTGCCTCCGTATTGTATCCCGGTTCCCTGATTGGCACAGCTTCTTCCCCTGCTATGATTTGCCCGTTCTTTGTCTGGCGGCTCCAGATGTTTGCACAGTCGGCAAGATAGGGTAATGGCTCCAGGGGCTCGGTGATGAACGCCTCATCACGATAAGGCATAGTTGGTATTCTTATACCAGCCATCTGTGCTACATCGCTGGACCATGCCCCTGCAGCGTTAATTACAATATGGGTCTTTATTTTCCCTTTAGTTGTTAGTATGCTTTCTATTTGCCCCTTTTCGACTTCTATGCCCGTTACCTCGGTATAAGTGTAAATCTTT
>JAUWHP010000004.1 GCA_030605765.1 Dehalococcoidia bacterium | reverse complement strand
AGTGGAGCTTTTGCGGTGGGAGCGCTAGTAATAAGTAAGCTCTCAGATAGAATTGGAAGGAAGATACCTCTATTCATTTCTTTCCTTGTAATGGCGCTGATGATGTTGTGGCTTGTCAAAGCAAGGCAGCCATGGGAATTTTATTTGTATTTTGTTATCGCTGGCTTTAGCGCAGGAAGCTTTGTATTATTCCCGGCGATAATTGGCGATTGGTTTGGGTTGAAATTCCATGGCAGTATTCTTGGATTGCTGGATTTAGGAACTGGAATCGGTGCCTCAATTGGACCGTTACTGGCCGGATATATTTTTGACACTCGAGGAAGCTATGAACTGGCTATTATTATAACAGCAGTAGGGCTTTTCATAGCTACAGGCTTGTCTCTTGTAATTGAGATGCCTCAGAAGCAAAATAATGTGGCTGAGGGGAAACAAAGCTAACTTTGTGCTGTGCTACAAAGCTAGCCTTAGCTAAATCCATTATATTGCCTTCTGGAGGGGAATATGGCTGATAAGGCAGAGACAAACATTTTCTATGGCTGGGTAATAGTAGCTGCCGCTTTCGTGGTGCTAATGATGGCCTGGGGCCTCCAGTATTCTTACGGGGTTTTCTTCGCAAGCTTATCCACGGAGCTTGGTTGGACAAGAACCACGGTTTCAGGGGCTTATTCAGTTTTTATGGTGTTCCACTGCGCTCTCTATCCCGTAGTGGGGGTGGTAAACGACCGATATGGACCACGAAAGTCACTACTGTTTTGTGCGCTTCTTACAAGTAGTGGCTTTGCATTGATGTCCCAAATCAATGCTCCGTGGTAGCTTTATACAGTCTATGGTGTCGTAGTCGGAAGTGGAATAAGCTTCGCTTACATACCTATTACTTCAACGGTAACACGTTGGTTTGTGAAAAGAAGGGGGATAGCATTGGGAATTGCCACCGCGGGGATAGGCATGGGAACAATGGGTTTGCTTCCCTTTTCCCAATTTCTCATTTCCAATTTTGGCTGACGCAGTTCCTATTTAATCATAGCTGCTTTTCCTCTTATCATAATTCTCCCCGTCTCCCGGTTGTTAAGGCTAAATCCTTCAGAGAAAGGGCTTCTTCCTTACGGAGCAGAAGAGGCAGCCGGTAAAAAGGCTAACAATGCTCTGGCCAGCGCGAGAAATTCCACTCTCCTCGAGGCAATTAAGGAGAGAAATTTTTGGCTTCTATTTATGATAAATGCTTTTCATATCATGATTGTTCAGATAATTATGGTTCACCTAAAAACACATATCACTGATGTTGGTATTCCAGCAATGGCCGCAGCTACTATCCTTGGCGTGGTGGGAGGAGCTAGCGTGTTGGGACGGATAGCGATAGGCGGTGTCTCGGCCATTTTTGGTTTTGGCTACGGTGGCTGTGTTCCCTTACCCGCAGCCATAATTGGAGATTGGTTCGGAACAGAATCTCATGGTCGTATTCTCGGCGTGTTGTCACTAGCTGGAATGCTTGGAGGAGTTGGGCCAATAGTAGCTGGTTATATTTTCGATGTCACAGGAAGTTATGATTTATCTTTTATCATAGGAGCGACAGCGCTTTTTATAGCGATGGGTTTGTCCCTTGTAATCAAGATACCCAGAACAAACAAAGTCATCTAAACAAGGAAAAACAGGGGTAATTCCAATTTATGCTATAAGAAACTGGCCTCGGCTAACCCTCTTATAGTATCCTTCAGGGGAAAATATGGCTGGTAACCGGAAAACAGGTATTTTCTATGGCTGGGTAATGGTAGCTGCAGCTTCTATAATTCTATCGCTGCAGTGGGGCTGTATTGATACCTATGGTATTTTTCTCACTGAGCTATGTCGGGATTTTGATTGGACAAGAACAGCAGTGTCCGGAGCCTATTCCTTATTTGCCATTATAAGTTGTCTTGTGGGTGTAGTAGCGGGGAGGTTAAATGATAGATATGGCCCCAGATTAATCCTCATGATTTCTATCATCGTTATGGGTATAGGCTATGCTTTGATGTCCACCTTCGATGCACTTTGGCAACTATATATTTTCTATGGGGTTATAGTAGCCATTGGAGCAAGTTTTGGTTGGGTGCCAGCAATTTCAACTGTATCTCGCTGGTTCACAAGAAAAAGAGGGATGGCCTTGGGAGCCACAGAGGCTGGAATAGGAATAGGGTCATTCATCATGCCACCACTCGCTCAATTTCTTATTATTAAGTTCGGCTGGCGCGCCTCTTACTTAATCTTAGCTGGCCTTCTTTTCATCGTAGGCCTTCCTGCTACCAGGTTAATGAGGCTTAATCCATCAGAGAAAGGGCTTTATCCTGATGGTATAAAGGAGACTACAGAAAGCAAACGGAATAGTAATCTCATATCTGACACAGCGGATTTTACGCTCAGGCAGGCAATTAGAACAAAGCAATTCTGGTTGTTGTTTGCGCTCTATACTATCGCTGCTTTGCCTTTTGGTGTCTTGATTCATTTGAAGGCCTATATGATTAGCTTCGGTATCTCAGAAATGACTGCTGCTACTACTATTGGCATTAGTAGTGGAGCTTTTGCGGTGGGAGCGCTAGTAATAAGCAAGCTCTCAGATAGAATTGGAAGGAAAGTGCCTCTTTTCATTTCGTTGCTTGCGATGGCGGTGATGATGCTATGGCTTATAAAAGCAAGAGAGCCGTGGGAATTTTATTTGTTCTCCATTATTTCTGGCTTTAGCTGGGGAGGCACCGTGTTGTTCCCCGCAATAATTGCTGACTGGTTCGGTATGAAATTTCATGGCAGCATTTACGGAGTGATAGACATAGGCTGGGGTGTTGGTGGAGGAATTGCTCCATTATTGGCTGGCTATATTTTTGACATCACCGGAGACTACGAACTGGCTATTGTCATAGCAGTGATATCGTTTTTCCTGGCGATGGGTTTATCTCTCGTAATCAAGCCACCACATATCCAGAAATAACTCTAAAACGATGCTTCTTCCAAATTTGCCTTCCTCCTCAGATATAACTGATTTTAAGAAACAGTGATAGCTTCGTGCTATAATTAACTTGACATTTCTGTATTTGAAGGGAGTCGAAAACAATGGATGAACTCAAGGTGTTTACAGGCAATGCCCACCCCACGTTAACCCAGGCAGTATGTGATTACCTGGGTATACCTCTAGGCAAAGCTGATGTTTTTGAATTTAGCAACGAGAATATCTTTGTCCGCATATTGGAGAATGTCCGGCAGCGAGATGTTTTTATTATTCAACCCCTTTGCTCTCCGGTTAATAGAAGCCTGGTTGAGCTTCTTATCATGCTTGATGCCTTCAAACGAGCTTCAGCAGGGCGAATCACCGCCGTTATACCTTACTATGCCTATGGCCGCACTGATAAGAAAGACCAGCCACGAGTACCTATCACCGCTCGTTTGATCGCTGATCTAATTACCGCTGCAGGAGCTAACAGGCTGCTTACTGTGGATCTTCATACTCCTCAAATCCAGGGCTTCTTCACCATACCAGTTGATGAACTAACTGCTTTCTCTATTTTGGGCCAGTACTTCAAGAAAAAAGCTCTGAACAACCTGGTAGTGGTAGCTACAGATATAGGCATCTCTAAGCGAGCCCGCGATGTAGCTGCTAATCTAGGAAGCCCCTTAGCTATCATCGAAAAGAGGCGCCTGGGAAATACTGATGCTACTGAAACTCTCAATATCATTGGTGAAGTTCAAGGGATGCGCGCTTTGACTGTTGATGATGAAATCGATACCGCTGGCTCTTTACTCAGCGCAGCAAATGCTCTTTTAGAGCGTGGTGCCACTGAGGTTCATAGTTGTTGCATCCACCCCGTATTCTCGGGCTCAGCCGTCCAGAGAATAGCCTCCAGTCCGGTAAAAGAAGTGGTAGTTATCAACACTATACCTGTTACGGGCAACAGAAAGTTGGATAAGATTACTGTTTTACCCATAGCTTCGCTTATTGGCGAAGCTATCCACCGTATTCATACCGGTTTATCTGTAGGGGCTATGTTTGAGTAAGAAGTTTGCCGAAGGCGGAGACGGAATGAGAAAATACGAAATCCTGAACACGCAATGCTAAACACTATTTTGCGGCAGAGCTGCAAAAGGAGTTCAGGAATTAGAATTTGGATTCAGCAAATCCAACGAGGAAGGTAAATAGGAAGGCTCATTTAATTTTTTTACGAGGCAAAAATGTTTAAGTGGCTTAGTGGGTTAGTTGATTCTAATGAAAAGCAGTTGAAGCGCCTCCAACCTTCGGTCGACCGCATAAACTCATTGGAGCCTGAGTTCGAGAAGCTCACCGATGCTGAGCTTCGGGCTAAGACCGATGAGTTCAAAACTCAGCTAAGTGGTGGCGAAAGCCTGAATGAACTTTTGCCCCATGCTTATGCTGCTGTGAGAGAAGCAGCCAAGCGAACTATCGGGCAGAGGCATTTCGATGTCCAGCTAATGGGCGGCATTGCCCTGCATCAAGGCAAAATAGCTGAGATGAAAACCGGTGAAGGCAAAACCTTGGTAGCTACCTTACCTCTCTATCTCAATGCCCTTACCGGGAAAGGTTGCCATTTAGTTACCGTTAATGATTATCTGGCCAAGCGCGATTGCCATTGGATGGGCCCTATTTACCATGCCTTAGGGATAAGCGTGGCATGTATTAACCCTCAGAAGGGCTCAGACCAACCAGCCCCCTCGTATCTTTACGACCCTGCCTATGAGCCAGAAGATGAGAAGTGGAATTTTCTACGTCCCATCACTCGCCGACAGGCTTACGAAGCCGATATAACTTATGGCACAAACAACGAATTTGGCTTTGATTACCTCCGAGACAACATGGTTCTGGATTTGTCACAGTGTGTTCAGCGCCCGCTTGGTTATGCCATTGTTGATGAGGTAGACAACATTCTCATTGATGAGGCTCGCACTCCATTAATCATAAGCGGTCCTGCTGAGGAGGCAACGCAGAAATATTATATCTTTGCTCAACTGGTTTCCCGCCTTAGCAAAGATGTGGATTACACCATTGTTGAGAGGACACGCGCTGTCAGCCTCACTGATATCGGCACCAGCAGGGTAGAGGAGATGCTAAGAAGGGAAGGTTTGCTTAAGGCGCCCAGCCTTTACGACCCCTCTAATTATTTCCTCACACAATATCTAAACAGTGCGCTCAAGGCTCGCGCCTTATTTAAGAGGGATGATAATTATGTGGTCAAGAACGGGCAAGTTATAATCGTGGATGAATTCACCGGCAGATTGATGTTTGGGCGAAGGTATTCTGAAGGGCTACATCAGGCCATCGAAGCTAAAGAGGGAGTTAAGATTCAGCGGGAAAGCGTTACTTTGGCTACCATCACCTTTCAGAATTATTTCCGCATGTATCAAAAGTTGGCTGGCATGACTGGAACCGCCGCCACTGAAGCCGAAGAATTTCACAAGATTTATAAATTAGAAGTAGTGGTGGTACCTACAAACAAGCCGTTGGCTCGCACTGAATATACTGACCAGATTTACAAAGATGAGGAAGCTAAGTTTGCCGCAGTAGCCAGGGAAATTGAACAATTGCACAACCAGGAAAGGCCGGTTCTTATAGGCACAGTTTCCATTGAGAAATCAGTGGCATTAAGTGACTTGTTAGAAAGAAAAGGCATACCGCATCAGGTATTAAACGCCACGCATGATGAAAAGGAGGCAGTCATAATTGCCCAGGCGGGGCGTATAGAAGCGGTAACTGTGGCCACTAATATGGCCGGGCGTGGTGTGGACATCATCCTCGGTGGCAATCCCGAAGGGTGCGATTCTAAGGAATGGGAAAGAGAGCACAATAGGGTAATCGAACTTGGCGGGCTTTACATTATTGGCACTGAGCATCATGAAGCCAGACGTATCGATAACCAGCTTCGTGGTCGAGCAGGAAGACAAGGCGACCCAGGCAGTTCCCGTTTCTATGCCTCCTTAGAGGATGAGATTGTTCGCCGCTTTGGCGGCGACCGTGTTAAGGGGTTTATGGAATGGGCTGGTATGGATGAGAATACTCCTATTGAGCATCCCATGGTCACTAAAGCTATAACAAATGCTCAGGTGCAGACAGAAGGCTATCATTTTGATATCCGTAAACATCTTGTGGAATATGACGATGTAGTTAACATGCACCGTGAGGTAATTTATGCTGAGAGAAAGAAGATACTGAGCGGGATTGACTTAAAAGCGAACATAACGTCTATGATTCAGGATGAAATTCAAAACATGGTAGATGCCCATTTTGACCATAGTCTGCGTGAACTGGACCTGTCAGGCTTGCTTGATGACATTTCCCGTATTTTCCCCCTACCACCACAATTCAGAAGTGATGGCCTCTTAGAACTTGACGATAAACAAATCACAGAAAAGTTAAGTGATTACACCATTACACTTTATAATCAGCGGGAGCGGGAGCTAGACGCTAATAATATGCGTATAGCAGAGAGATTGGTGATGCTCCGTGTCATTGATGGATTATGGAGAGAACATCTTACTGCGATGGAACACATGCGGCAGGGAATAGGCTTGCGTGCTGCTGGGCAGCAAAACCCTCTGGTGGTATATAAGAGGGAGGGCCATATTCTCTTTGAGACCCTTTTGGCTAGTATTAAACATGACGTTGTCCACAGTATTTACCACGTCAGCGTTAGCAAAGAACCCCCTCGCAAAAAGCAAGCTGTGGTAACAGGTAAAAAGGTGGGCCGCAACGACCCCTGTCCCTGCGGCTCAGGCAAAAAATACAAATATTGCTGCGGGAGGTAGTGTAGTGTAGTGGGTGGGTTCTGTAGGTGCGGTGGCTTTAGTCCCGTACTGCCCTAAAATGTAAAATTAGCAAATTTGTTGCTATTTCTTATCGATTATGATATATTATTCTTGACCTGAATGATATATAAGGGAGCTTTGTAATGAGGACACTTATAGATATACAAGAGCATCTGATAAGAGATTTACTAAAGGAGACCAATGCCAAGACAAAAAGGGAAGCCATTATAACGGCTATAGAAACTTATCTCAATTTGAAAAGGAGGGAGAAACTCGCTGCTCTCATTGGCAACTATGACTATGGGTCTACTGTAGAAGAACTGGAGAGGATGAGGGTTGATGGCTAGGGTAATAGTGGATACTTCCGCTTGGGTAGAATCTTTTCACCCCAAAGGTGATATTAAGTTAAAAGAGGCACTTAAGCGGTTAATAACTGAGGGGAAAATACTTCTCCCGGGAATTATAAAAGTAGAGATATTAAGAGGAACAAAGTCTCAGAAAGAATACGAGAAGCTTGACGAATTATTAAACGGTTTAACTTACCTTCCAGTGGGAGAAAACTTCTGGGGGCGGTTAGCTCGATTTTCCTTTGATTTGTTCAGAAAAGGGATTGCTGTTCCTTTGGTGGATACTTATATTGCCCTCCTAGCCATAGAAAATAACGTCTCACTTCTTCATTGTGACCAACATTTTGATTCAATAGCTCAGAAAACTGACTTGGAAATACTAAAAGTGGTGTGATAGAGGTAGCGCCAATGTAACGCTTGCGCCTGCGGTCTAGGCAGGTGAGAAATAGAAATATTGCGATGGAAGAAGGTTTACCGAAAACGAAATCTGGGATTGATGAATTGAATACAACCTTGAGACTTCTCTAAAGGGTAATATGAATAAACAGAGAACCACTGACAGGTTCAAATTTATCGAGCGTGTTACAGCTTTGCGAGAGAGCATTAAGGCTAGGACGCGGACAAACTTTGATATTTCCGCCCTGATAAGAATTTCTTGATTGCCAATTTGAAGATGCGGAGCTAGAAATTCCTGTAGACATTTCAGGGGAACAACTTGTGGAGGTTTTTCCCAATACGTGGAGGATGATTATTACAAGTGGCTGAAGGATAAATTCAAATTTTTCTTCAATTATAGCGAGCCTGATTGGGAGTGGATAAGGAAAAGGATTGATGACAGATGAAAAATACCGCTATTGCCAAGGTATTTAGTGATATTGCCGACCTTCTGGAACTTAAGGAGGAAAACGCCTTCAAGATTCGTGCTTACCAAAAGGCAGCTCGCGCTATTGAGCATTACCCCAAGGAGATAAGGATTATGCTTGATGAGGGGGAAAACCTGAGAAATATCTCCGATGTGGGTGAAGCCATAGCTAAGAAAACTACTGAACTGGTGACCACAGGAGAACTTGGTTACTATGAGAACTTGAAGGCCGAATTCCCCGAAGGGATAACCAATCTCCTGGCCATTCCGGGAATAGGCCCCAAGACAGCCAACAAGCTTTCCAGTGAGCTAGGGATAAGTTCAGTTGATGCCTTAGAGCAAGCAATACACAACGGCAAGGTGGCTACAGTTTTTCGCCTTGGTGATAAGACTGCAGGCAATATCCTGCAGCAGATTCGAGCCCTGAGGCGCAAAGACCAGCGTATTCCCATCGGGGAAGCTTTACCCATTGTAGATGAGATACTTGGCTCCCTTCGCTCTGTTCCCGGAGTGAGGAATTTAACTTATGCTGGCAGTTTGCGCCGCTTCAGGGAAACTCTGGGTGATATCGACCTTATGGGCACCGCAGATAATCCTAAGGAAGTTATAGATACTTTTGTTGCCTTGCCTCCTATAGGGCAGGTGTTAGCTCAGGGGTCAACAAAGGCAAGTGCTATCGCTTCTGGAGGGCTACAGGTTGATTTACGTATGGTAGAGCACGACTCTTTCGGTTCACTGCTTCAGTATTTTACCGGCAGCAAGCAGCATAATATCTCTCTGAGGGAGAGAGGGCATAGACAAGGGTTGAAGTTGAGTGAATATGGCATCACCGATTTAGCCACAGATAGGCTGGAGAAATTTGCCGTTGAGGAGGAATTTTACCATCGGCTAGGGCTTCAGTATATACCTCCTGAGCTTAGAGAAGCCCATGGAGAGATAGAAAGGGCGCGGCAGGGAACCTTACCAACGCTAGTGGAATTATCCGATATAAAGGGTGACCTTCACATGCATACCAATTGGAGTGATGGGCACAATTCTGTTGAGGAGATGGTTCTGGCCGCCAAAGAATTGGGTTACCAGTACATAGCGATTACTGACCACTCTGGGGGGCGCGGCATTGCTCACGGGCTTGATGGAGAGAGGGTAAGAAAACAAATTGGCGATATCAGAACACTGAATGAAAGGTTACATGGCATCCATGTGTTCAGCGGCATAGAAGTTGATATTCGCGCAGACGGTAGATTAGATTTACCCCATGAAATTCTATCTCAGCTAGATATAGTCATCGGTGCTGTGCACTCCGCCATGAATCAGAGCGAGGAGAAAATGACCAGGCGGGTGTTAAGCGCCATAGAGGACCCAGATGTTGATATTATAGCTCACCCCACCTGCCGCCTTCTGGGGGAGCGCGAGCCCGTAGCCATAGATTTAGAGGCTATCATCCAGGCAGCGGTTAAAAACAATAAGGCGTTGGAAATTAGTGCTATGTACGACCGGCTTGACTTAAACGATATTCATGCTTTCCGGGCCAGGGAACTGGGAGTGAGACTTGTTATTGACACCGATGCTCATAGTACCGCTCATTTAAGCTTTATGAAATTCGGAGTCGGTGTAGCCCGGCGAGCCTGGTGTGAGCCTCAGCATATACTAAATACCTTGCCGCTGGAGCAGGTGCGTAGCTTCCTAAGCAATGGGTAAATGAGTAAGGTTGCGGCCATTTTCGATTTTGATGGTACTTTATCTCGGGGACATATCTGGACAGGGCTTCGCAGGTACTATTTCGAGCATGAAAGAAAGAAGGTACCTTTAATATTAGCTTTCTTAATGACGCACTTGCCCCTGTGGCTATTCAGTAAGTGCAAATTGTCTGATGAGGAGGGGGTCAGAATGAAGTGGGCGGAGGATCTAAGTGTGTTCTTTAGAGGAGCAAGCAAAGGGGAAGTTTTGGAGGCCTTTCGGTGGGTAGTTTATAACTATATTGTTAAATCATTACGCAGCGATATCGTTGATATCTTAGACCAACATAAGCAAAACAGGCACGTAGTGATAATTATCTCCGGTGTATTTGGCAACCTCTTAGAAATTGTAGGGCAGACGCTGGGTGTGCCTGATGTAATTGGCACAAAACTTGAAGTAATCGATGCTAAATATACTGGCAAGATTATTAAACCTGTGTGCTCTGGCAGGAATAAGGTTAAATTGTTTGAAGAATTTATCATTCGAAACGAGTTAGAAATAGATCTCCCGTCGAGTTTTGCTTACGCCGATAGCGCCTTCGATATCCCCTTGCTGAGGCTAGTAGGGAATCCAGTAGCAACTTATCCTGATAAAAACTTGCGCCAATTTGCTGAACATAACGGCTGGCAAGTTTTGCCCTGAGCCCCTCGAGGCAGCAAGAATATAATCGTGAGTAAACATAGTTAATCGCAAAATTCTCTATATAATCCCTGCGCGGGAGGGGCCTGGGGGGGGGAGGGATTTTGTAAGACATTGTGCGGAACATTATAATATATAAATAGAGAATGCCAGGAGATAAGTGTAGTGTCGACACACACAGGCGATATCGAGACGATTCAACACCTCAAGGAGGCTGTTGCTGCTGGTACGCATTGGTATCTAGCTTTACTCGAAGCTATCAAATTGTGGACTAGCCGTGAGGAGGATTACAATGGACGGCACTATTGCTACCTTATTGACAATGAAGCTTTTGATTGGCTGGTTCTGGCGGAGAGGCTATGTGAGGAGATTAACGGGCTTATCCCGGATAAAGAATTAGTTGACCTCCTTTTCTTCGACCAAGCACCAATAGAATTGACCAAAAATGAATTTAAAGAGTTGATTGGTAATGCCAAATATCAAGCTTATCTCAATTACCTTTACGGTATCCTTATGGAAGAAATTTTGATTTTGACCGTAACTGAAGAGATACGCAAAAGAAAGAGAACTTCAGGCTTAAATGAGGACAGCGGCACAGTTGACGAGGCTTATCAACACATCTACGGTGCTGCTCAAGCGGAGCTGGTAAATCTCTTTAGAAAAGACAGGGGTTATCCTCGGCGCAAATCTATTAACGTTGCTGAGGTTAAGGAATTTACCTACTGGTTATTTAAGCAACGCCTGAAGAGATGCGATAAATCCCGTGTTGCTAGTGATACCAAGAAGGCTTTGGCAAAGTTACACCGCTATATGAAACTGAAAAGCCGCAATGTTTCTCAGTTGCTCTGAGATAATTCCAACTTCAATCTTTCCACTTTATCTTCAAGCGTGCGAAGTTTCTCTTTTTCCCTTTCAATAATATGTGACGGAGCTTTGCTTAGAAAAGCGTTATCCCTTAACCTTGTACTAAGTTGCGCAATCCTGATTTGGGTTATTTCGGTTTCCTTTATGAGGCGTTTCTTTTCAGTAAGGGGATCCACCATGCCTGCCCATGGTAAAACCAGCTCAGCTCCTCTCAATACTATAGCCAGGGCTTCTTCATCAACGTTCCTTTTCTCTCGAGCTGAAACGGTAAAAGGATGAACACGCCCTAGAGTCTCTATGGCTTCAGCTTGAGACGTAATGCAAGGTAAGAATTCATCAGCGTAGGCCCGAGCCTCAATCCATCTGGATGACACCACCTTATATTGAGAGCGAGCATTACGGATAGAGCGAATAATCTCTATCACCACATCCATGGCCTGTTCTGCTTCAGGATCGATATATTTATTATTGGCGGTAGGGTATGGAGTTATCGTTATGCAAGCTGACATTTCGTCTTTATTAGGCAGGCGTTCCTTTAAATTCTGCCATAGTTCTTCAGTGATGAAAGGCATGAATGGATGCAGAAGGCGAAGCGATGTTTCCAGTGTATTCACCAGGAAGGTTAAAGGGGAGGGAGTTGATTGGTGGCGAAGGCGTATCTTGGCAATTTCAATATACCAATCACAAAACTCTGACCAGATGAAATCATAGATTTGCTGTGCTGCTTCACAGAACTGGAAATCCTCCATTAGTTTGCTAACATTGCTGACAAGTCTGTTGAGCCTGCTGCAAATCCAGCGGTCTTCTGTCTTCTGTGGGTTTTCTGCTTCTGTTGTCGGCAAAGTTCGTCCTTTTAGTGCTTCGGTATTCATGCTCTGGAGGATAAATCTGGTGGCATTCCATAGTTTATTGGCAAAATTACGACTGGCTTTCAACCTGCCTTCGCCAAGATTTATATCATTCCCGGGAGAGCTGCCAATGATTAAGGCGAAGCGGAGAGCATCAACACCGTATTTGCTTATGGCTTCGGTGGGATTAATGACATTTCCTCGCAGCTTGCTCATTTTCTCGCCATTTTCGTCCCGAAGCAATCCATGGAGGTAAACAGTATGGAAAGGGATTTGGCTGGTGTCTTCCAATCCCATCATAATCATTCTAGCGACCCAGAAGAAAAGGATGTCATAGCCTGTCTCCATCACCGAGGTGGGATAGAAATAACGGAGGTCATCGGTATCACCTGGCCAGCCCAATGTGGAGTGCGTCCACAATGCGGAGCTAAACCAGGTATCAAGGACATCAGGGTCCTGAGCGATTTGGTTTGAGCCGCAATGCTCACAAGTTGCAGGCTCATCTACGGACGCGGTTGATTTGCCACAGCTTTGACAATACCATACGGGAATGCGGTGGCCCCACCATAGCTGTCGGCTTACGCACCAATCCCTGATGTTTTCCATCCAGTCAAAATATACTTTGGTGAAGCGCTGTGGAATTATGGTGATGCTGCCATCTCTGACAGCTTTAATAGCTGCTTCAGCCAGTGGTTTTGTATTAACGAACCATTGCAGGCTAACTTTGGGCTCAATCATCGTTTGACAACGGTTGCAATGTCCCACCGAATGAAGATAGGGTTCGGTTTTCTCTAGCAGTCCTTTGTTTTCTAGGCCAGCCACTACCTTATCCCGGCAATCGAAGCGCTCCAGGTTTACACAAGGCCCAGCGTTCTCGTTCAGAGTAGCATCAGGATTCATAATATCCACCAGCGGCAGATTGTGCCGCCTGGCTATTTCAAAGTCTGTGGGGTCATGAGCTGGAGTTATTTTTAATGCTCCGGTGCCAAAGGAGGGGTCAACTGCATTATCAGCGATGATGGGAATTTCTTTACCTATGATGGGCAGGATGACGTTCTTTCCCACTAAATTCCTGTAGCGCCTATCATCGGGATTGACCGCCACAGCGGTGTCGCCAAAAAATGTTTCCGGGCGGGTAGTAGCCACAGTGACGAAGCCCTCCCCACTGGCCAGAGGGTAACGGAGGTAATAGAGATGGCCCCTGACGTCCTTGTGTTCAACTTCAAGATCTGAAAGCGCAGTCTGGCAGCGTGGGCACCAATTTATTATCCTCTCCCCACGATAAATTAAGCCTTTATTGTGTAGACGAACAAAGGCGGTGCGCACTGCCCTACTGGGACCTTCATCAAGTGTAAAACAGTGCCGTGTCCAATCACACGAAGCTCCCATCATTCGATGTTGACAATTAATATTCTCCCGGCTTCTTCGCGCCCATTCCCAGGCGATCTCCGAGAATTTTTCCCTACCTGTGTCATTCTTGGTCAGTTCTTGTTTAGCCAACTTTTGCTCTACAATTACCTGCATAGCAATGCCAGCGTGGTCAGTGCCAGGAAGCCATAAGGTGGGCTCCCCTTTCATCCTGTGCCACCTAACCATAATATCCTCCAGCGTATCAGTCAGGGCATGACCCAAATGAAGCTCGCCAGTGACATTAGGCGGTGGCATGATAATGACGAAAGGTTTCTTGCTGCTGTCTATTTTGGGGGTAAAGTAGCCTTGCTCCAGCCAGAAATCATACCACTTCTTCTCTATTTTACCTGGTTCATAGGCTTTGGGGATTAGATTCATCATTATCTAGCTACGATTGTTTGGAGGCTTCATGGCAAGTAATACTACCACCCTATCCAGTATCCTATCGGCTACCTCTCGCTTGGGTAAAAGAGGAAGGCTATCAATTTTACCTTCCCGGTCAATTATGGTTACCCGGTTATTATCGGCACCAAAGCCACTATCGCTGGCTGTAATATCATTAGCTACAATGAGATCAAGCCCCTTTTGCTGCAGCTTTTGTTTAGCGTTTTCCACCAGTTTGCTGCTTTCAGCAGCAAAGCCCACTCTAATGAACTCTCCTTTTATACTACCTAAGATATCTGCAGTGCGCTCTAGCTCCAATGTCAATCGATTGCCTTCTTTCTTGATCTTGTCTCTGGCTACACTTAGAGGGCGGTAATCAGCTACAGCAGCGGCCATAATCAAAGCATCAGCCTGAGAGGCAGCAACTCCTACCGCTTGATGCATCTCCCGAGCAGTGCAGATACTGACTATTTTCATGCCAGCCGGTTTAGTAAGCGAGGTAGGTGCTGTAATTAGCGTTACCCTGGCTCCTCTATCACGAGCCGCCTCAGCTAGCGCATAGCCCATTTTCCCTGAGGATCGATTAGTTATGCACCGAACAGGGTCAATGGGCTCCTGTGTACCGCCTGCAGTTACGACAATATGCTTGCCGGCCAGATCGCCATTTTTCCCTAACACCTGGCAGATGGAGTCTACAATATCAGTGGCATCAGCAAGCCGCCCTGCGCCTTCCTTACCCGATGCCAACCTGCCTGAAGCCGGCTCTACAATAATAAAGCTGCGTGCCTTCAGCTTAGATAGATTATCCTGGGTGATAGCATTTTCAAGCATATTTAGATTCATAGCTGGTGCCACAATTATTGGAGACTTGCTCGCCAGCACTGTAGCACATAGCACGTCATCAGCGATGCCAACAGCCAGCTTGGCAATAATGTTAGCTGTAGCCGGTGCAATGACTATTACATCAGCTTCAGCTAGAGATATGTGTTCTATGCTGAACTCGGAGGTTAGATTAAACATCTCAGTAACCACAGGCCTTCCGGTGATAACTTGGAATGTCAAAGGGGTTACAAATTCAGTAGCTGCCTTAGTTATAATTACATCTACTCTTGCTCCTGACTGGGTTAGCTGGCTGGCAATAGCTACCGCCTTGTACGCAGCGATGCTCCCTGTAACTCCCAGGACGATGGTTTTTTCCTTCAGCATAATGTCTCCTTGGCTAATCTTCCACCTTGTTCATCTTATAGATGAGGCGTAACCCAATTAATGACAAATGGGGATTTACTATTTCTATTGCTGGTATCTCTTTAGCTAGATGAGCATGGCCTCCAGTAGCCACCACTTTTGCCTTACACCCCAATTCTGCCTCTATGTGTTGCAGTATATTCTCGATAAGCCCGATGTAACCAAAGAACATGCCTGATTGTATAGCGGAGATGGTGTCACTGCCGATGACCTGTTTAGGGTGCGTTAACTCTATTCGGGGAAGCATCGCAGTGCGCGCAAACAATGCTTCGCTAGATATATTAATCCCCGGGGCAATAACTCCACCAAGATAATTGCCTTCTTTGGAAACAACATCAAAAGTAATAGCAGTGCCAAGGTCGACGATAATTACTGGCTCTCCATAAAGGTGGTGAGCAGCAACGGCATTCACTACTCGGTCGGGGCCAAGCTCTCGAGGATTATCTACACAGATACGTACTCCTGTTTTTACGCCGGCTCCAACTACCAAAGGCGAAGTGTCCAAATACTTTTGACACATTTCCTGGAAAACAGTCACCAATGGTGGGACAACACTGCACAAAGCTACCCCTGTGGTTTTAGAGACTGGAAGTTTCTGGCGCTGGAGAAAAGTAAGTAATAAAGCACCATACTCATCTGCTAAGCGGTCAACACCAGTGGCTAATCGCCAGGTGGCTCTTAATTTATCACCATCGAATATGCCTAATTTAATGCTGGTGTTTCCAATATCAATAGCCAATAACATAATAACTTACCCACCGTTCTACAGGCATTTTGTGGAGTGAGTATAGCATCTTGACCTAGCCTCCGCTACTGCTGCAGAGTTCAGGCTTTAAGTTATTGAAGGCATCACTGTCCCTGTGTAAGCTCCCTTAATTCCTTAACCATCGCCTGCCAATGCGTGCCCTGCCAGTAGATGCGGCGGCATGAAGGGCATTCCATATATTGGTCTTGAGTTTCAAAGACATGGGGCGGAACTAAGTTTTGCACCTCCTCTCTGCTTCGAGGTATGAGCATCTGGTTACACTCAAGGCAAAGAGAAAAGGGCCTGAAATAATAGTTTAAATTCAAGGCTTTCGCCGTTTCCCGTAGTTGGGCTTTGGGTTTATCATGTTTGATAAGCATAGCCTTGAGTTTACCATCTGTAACTAGACGCCTTTTAGTGATTTGGGTATCTCTGGTCAAAATCACCCTGCCCTCATTAAGGGCAAGTTCAATCATTTTGCTGTCGTCCTTTTCCTTAAACAGCAAGGTATCATAGCCAATCACTCGTAACCATCTAGCAAGCTTGCCAACATTATTATCCACGATGAATTTAACTTCCTGCATAGCTCTTGCCTGGGGCAAAGATAAATGGTGTAGTTGCTAGCTGATTTAAAGCCACTTCCGGTGACGCAGGTAAACAAACATGCCTGCACCGGCAAGTGCCATAACGGAGAACAGTATACCAAGTGGTAAGAGGCTGCCCGATTCCACTCCTCCCGGTAAGGGGACATTCATGCCGAAAATGCCGGACAGCAAAGTAGGTGGCGCCAGAATTGCCATAACGATAGTTAGCACCCGCATTATTTCTTGAATTCGATGCGAGGTTAACCAATTGCTAGTCTCGGCAAGCCCATCTACAACCTCTTTGTAATCTTCAAGCTCGTCCCAAATCTTGCGGACATGGTCACCGATATCACCGAAATAAACTTCCTGCTCCTCTTTGAAGAAAGGGTAATCTTCTCTCTCCAGCGTCTCGATCACTGGAATCTGAGGGCGGATGACGCGACGGAAGGAAATAAGGTCACGCCGAATCAGGGAAATCCGGCGCACTGTCTCAGGGACAGCCTTGGTGAAGATAACGTCCTCTATGTCATCAACACTTTCTGTGATCTTGCCAAGGATAGGGAAGCAATAATTGACCAATCTATCAAGGATGTGGTAGAGGAGGAAACTTGAGCTTCTCCCCAGATAGGTCTGGCGACTTTTCTCATGAATTTGGCATTCGTGGAAGAACTTGGTTAGTGGTTTGAGATTAGCTGAACAATGCACTGTAACAACATAATTTTCCCCGATAAAAATATCTACCTCACTGGCTCGTGTTATGCGATTTTCCTTATCAAAAACAGGAAAATGGAGAACTATGAACAGATGGTCCTCATATTCATCGATTTTGGGGCGCTGCGCACGACTAAGAACATCGTCTAAATTGAGAGGATGAAAATTAAAATGCTGCTCTAGAAACTTAACTTCGTTGTGGGAGGGCTTTTCACTGTAAATCCAGGTTAGTTTGCCTTCGCTAACTGAATCTATGTTTAGCTCCTTCCGCTTAATGGTTGACATAAATACCCACTGCTAAAGAAAACCTTCCATATTCTACCATTAATTTCATGACGAGACTAACGTGCATACCTCTTCAGCACCTCGGTGGTACATAACCTTTTTTATTTTTCTTTGCGCTGTTCCATAAAATCAACTGGAGTTAAATAACCTGAAGCAGAATGTGGTCTTATAGTATTATAAGCCTGCTCCCACCTTTTCTGCTCAATGTTGCCTGTTTTTTCGTCAGGAACCAAGCCTATCCTGCTTACCAGGGTTCAAAAGGGTACTCTGCTTGTGCTGATTCTAATGTGGTAAGCTGAGCCCCACCCATCCATAGATGGACAATAATAACGTCTCGGAGATATTTTTCTACATGATAATCTGCGCAATATCCATAAGAGCCCATCAATTCTATGCATCCCAACATGGTTTCTATGGCTGTTGAAGTTGAAAATACCTTTGAGGAAGCTGCTCTTCCCACTTGCGGTGTTGAGTTTATTTTCCCATATAACTCGGGGTGATCGAACATACTGGCAATGTACATATAGTAAGCTCTAGCAGCCCTTATTTGCATGGCCATTTTCCCGATTTTGGCTGCAAAAAGGGATCTTTCTCTAACAGGTTTGCCTGCTATAAACCTATCTTTGGTGTAATCTTCTACGATTTCGAGGCATGCTTGAGCTGCACCTAGTGCCATTGCTCCATCCTGGAAACGGCTCTCGAGCATGGTATGAAGAACCTCAGCCCCTTCCCCTCCTGGTCCACCGGTACAATATTCCTCAGGAACCCTCACATTGTCAAGATACATAGCACCATTATAAGATGTCCATACCATTCCCATTTTCTCTTCTGGTTTACCAAACGATAAACCCGGGGTATCTTTGGGAACGGTGATAATGCATATCCCCTCATCTCCCTTATTGGGATCTGTGGTACAAACGGTACTGTAAAATTCAGAAACACCGTTATTACTAGCCCACATCTTTTGCCCGTTTATTACCCAGTGGCTATCTACAAGTTCAGCTCTTGTCTGAATAGTACGTCCGTGTTGTTGGCGATCCTCAATATTACAGCCGCCAGCAGGCTCAGTCATCTCAAAAGCGGCAAAGTGAACTTCGTCGCCACAAAACATGGGGGCATATGTCTCCAATGTTGGTTTATTGTTAGTCATCATAGCAGATGTAAAGGCCCATGGAATCATGTTGAAATGTTCAGCTACACCAAGGTCTCCCCGCCCTAGCTCCTCCATCATAACGCAGTAAGTTACATTAGACTCTAGTCCTAGTCCTCCGTATTCTTTTGGAAGCCAAGCTCTGGCACAGTCAAGCTTTATTAGCCCTTTTACAACTTCATCAAAGGTTTTCTTAGCCAATGTCTCATCTCTGTGAAAGCCGCCATCTAAATTCTGGCGGACATCACCAACAAGCACATGCTTGTCTACATACTGGTGCAAAGCATTTGCCAGCATTATATCTTTCTCTGTAGCCAGTCCTCCCTGGCTGTATTTTGTAATAGGATCTCTTGCTCCAGCCATAATAGAACCTCCTTCCTAAAAATAGCTAAAAAATCGCAAATTGGATTTTAACCTGTATATCGCAATCAGTTCCTTCATCTTTTGACGTGGCAAAGCGCCTTTTCGCTACTAACTCGTCACAGAGAAGGTATTGCTATATATGTGGAGTATTTCCTCTTGAAGATACCGTAGATTTTTTCCCTGCGCTCCTTGATAATCATTATCCCCTTATAATCCCCATAAAAAAGCTTCATTTTATAATTACTGGGATTTTCACCACGAGACTTTATCTCTTTCAACAGTTTTATAATAAGTTCCTGGATTACAGCTTTAATATGTTCCTTTTCTCCACTCTGCATAGTGAGATGTTCTTCCTCATACTTTGCTATCCTTTTTCTAATAGCAAAGTCTACTGACACAAAAGCGATCATAATAAGCATGGGGAAAGCAAGAAGAGCATAGTATATTGTTGGTGTGAGCATAGGGGCAAATCCGAACCTGATTAGCAAAGCTAAAATCATAAGAATCAAACATGTGAAGAAAAGTTTCCTCAATGTCGCAACTACCTTTATCAATCTGAGCAATCCCGGAATAGCATTAGGAAAATAGACAATTTCCTCTACGTCAGGCTTTATCTTCCTCCAAACACCTGTAGAATTTATCCTTTTGAAAGAATTCTCTATACCCTCAGTTCCTACTCGCCTGAAAGCACGTATGCCATCAAGCTGCAAAATTAGATAGCGCAAATCTGATAGCCTATCTATTTCTCTTTTTCCGTGGAACCCTGGGATGGAGAACTTATGACGTCCCATTCATCTACTTCACTATACCATTTTTTTCTCGTTCCAAGCAAAGCTCTGGACTTCCATTTCATGCTTTTTGGCTCTTCTTCCAGGTAGCTGAGAAGTTGGTTTATTCTTCCCTCTACAATTCTTATATCTTCCTCACCTAAAGCAGCATAATTACTAAGAGAATTTCTAATCTTTTGAAGGTTCATCGTTGCGGTGTAATAAAAACCCCAGTCAGATAATAGCCTTGCCCCGACTGAGGCTCGATTTATTCTTTCCTTATCATCCTCGCCAATCTCATGAGCTCTTATCAGTATTATGGCATCCTTGATATCCTTCTCATTCATTCTCACCATCTGTATCTTTTGTAGCAATAGCTCTGCTGGTGGGATAGTAGGAGAATCGACTTCCAGTCGATTCCTGAAATCGATTGTGTGATTCATCTCTAATTTATCAAAGAAAACTTCCACCATGGGGATTCTTTCCCCATAATATATATGTCTTTTCTTACCATAGTAGTAAAGCATCGTCTGGTTAATTGTAAACCCACGATTTTGGAAAAACCCGAGCACCTGACTGCGAAATTTACCATAGCTGACGAAGTCGATGTCGGTAAATACCTTCTTGCCTAACCGCTCAAGATTTTCCCACAATTGCTTGTATTCCTGGCTATGAAGATATATTGCCATTCCCCCCATAATCCTTAATATGATGCCTTTATCCTCTGCCTCCTTTACACATACCTTTGCTTCTTCAATAAAAGCGGAAGGGGGTGGCCATTTTTCTTCAGAAATTTCGGAAGGCAGTCTAAACCTATTCAATTTATGTCTCCTCTAACCCGATACAAACATATAGTCCTTTACCTTGTTTTTTTCTAATGTGATAATGATTCCTCTCAAAATAGCCTCTGTATATTCACTGCCTGGGTTCATACAGGTTGTTCTACCTATCTTTTGTATACCTCTAGATTCGTGGATATGTCCGTGTAAACCCAAAAGTGGCTGATATCTTTTAATGGCATTAAGCACGGCTTTACTGCCAGCAGGAATTATCTGGTCAGTTGAAGGCACAAGATCCTGCGATAATTTAGGACACTGGTCAAGCACCGTATCATATGGCGGTACATGAAAGTTGAAGATAGCGTTCTCCATACCTTCAACCTGGCAAGCTAATTCTTCAATCTTTTTCTCCAGCTCCTCCTCTGTGCACTCTCGGGGGGTATCCCACGGCGTAGGATTAGACCAGGAGAGAGTTATCATTTCATGGCCCTTAACATCAACTTTCTTATCCCCTGCATTAACTATATATGTAGAGCTATCCAGGATAGCATCCATCTCAGGAATATCATCATTGCCCGCAGCCATAAACATCTCTATGCCGCTTCCCTTTAACCTTTCCTCAGCAAGTCTAACCCAACTATCTAATCTTTCCAGCACAGATTTCTTGAATACTTCATCCACTTCACCTGCACTCAAGGAAATCTTAGTAGCCCGTTCATCTATCCTTCCCGCAATGGTTTTACCCTCAGCTTTCAGTTTTTCCAGTTCTTCAGGGTCAGTATAAAAATAGTAATTACCCATGGCAGCGAGTTTCTTCTCCAGTGTTTGCAATTCCTCTTTGCTTTTCATCACTTCTCGCTGCCCCAGGAAGTCACAAACATAACTACCATCGGCTTGCTTTACAATAGGATTGAGCATCTTGCCAGTTAAGTCACCAAGCAAAATTCCTACCTCCACATTATAAATCTTCAAAGCATTGACAAACTTTCTGAAGCAGACTTCCGAACCATGGATATCACAGGAAAAAAGCATCCTCATTTTTTGAATCCTTTCGTGTTCTCAATCTAAGCTTCCCCCGAGCTGTAGCTCGGGGGAAGCAACACTCACACCATTAACAAACATCCCCTTAGAATCATTCAGGTGGTATTTCTTTAAATGCTAATGAAACATCAATGCCCTCTTTAGCTCTTTTGCTCTTCCAGATGAAATACCATCCAATACCAAGCAACCAGGCAATTATGTAAATCGCAGTCCACACATCGTGCATGAAGGCTAAACCTTCAGAGGTATAAAAGGCATACACCAACATAATAACCAGAATTAGGCCTACGCATCCAGCTATCGTGGCCACAGGCACCTTACCTATACGCCAAGCTTTGTAAGGAGATGCATCCCAGATATGCCTCACTTTCTTAATGTATGGAAACATCATGCAAGCTATCGTTGTCACTCCAAATACTGAGACCAGTTGCATAACCTCTACCGCAATACCACCGAGGACCTCGGGGTGCCAACAATAGTGGGTAAGGGCCGCCTGTGCGGCTATCAACATAACCAGAAGAAGTTTAACTGGTTGGCCAAATCTGGGGGAAATGTCAGTGAACCATCTTGGCCCCAGCCTATCCATTCCCCAGGCAAATGCAGCTCTACTCCAGGCAACATAGGAAAATGCTATCCATAACCAAACCGCTACTATAAAAGCACCAGCCATTATGAAACCAAGCGCGACATTAAAACCCACAATCATGGATGCCATATTGATGTAAGTGGCTATGAAGGGAAAGGTATAGCCCACCCATCCTTCCGCCTCTATCCAGTTCAGGGCATGCATGCCTTCCCAGCCCAGCATACGTTGATAGGATAAACCAACCCACAGTAAGAAAGCGATACACACTACTACGTTAAGTATTTGCGCCCTGAATATATTTTTCCTCGGGCTCTTAATCTCACCGCCAATAAAGGTGATAATGTAACCGTAGAGAGCCATCCAACTGACGGGCAGCATCATTCCAATTGTTGCCTTCCAGTTCCAGGTTTCCGGTATTCCTCCCATCTCGGCTGCAGCTGCACTGACAGTAGCACCCCAATCTAAAGCCCCAGTCTGCGCTGCATAGTTATTCCATATGGATACGAATTCTGTATGTGAGGTAGTCATAATTATGATACCGGCTATGGCAGCACCGATAAGCGACCACGTGACGAATGCCTTTTGTATTCTGAAATAAAACCTCATACCAGCTAAGATGGCCAAGAATGCTGTGACATTTACTATGGTGCTTACGCCATACAAGCCCCATCCAAATGTAAAGCGCTCTATGGCCTCAGGGGCGATTCCAAGGCAGCCCGCCATTATCGGCAGTCCTACTTCGCCTACCCACGGAGCTAACACCCATATCCAGGAGAGCATGACAAAAGCGGCATTACAAAAACTTACTCCCAGCCCTATAGCTGGATGTATAATTCGGGAATTATACACATAGCTTCCGCCACTGCGTGGCATCGAGCCTCCCAGGATTCCCCAGGCAAAGGCAAAACCTCCGACAATCAAGATCAAACTAATTATGGAAGCCAGACCAAGATTTGCCCCCGGAAGCCAGGCAAAACCTTCACAAACATACCATATGCCCACAGGCACGGCATTATTCATAATGCCAAAGTAGGTAGTGTCCAGCAATCCTGCTTCCCTAGTCAGCCCGCTTGCTTTTCTAGCAAATACTTCTACTTTTCCTGCCATTTCTTAAACCTCCTTTACCTTAATCAATTGACACGAAGCAATCTCTTCAAAACAACAACTCTCACATCTCTACTCAACCTCCTTTCTCCTTCAGCTTTCCGTCAACACTACCCGT
>JAUWHP010000012.1 GCA_030605765.1 Dehalococcoidia bacterium | reverse complement strand
GAAACTAATCAATATCGCGTTCAATTTGAGGATCGGGTTGCCGGTGTTAAAGTCGAATTTAGGGGTAGCATATACTAGTGGTCTGCAGAAGATAGCAATTATGGCTTTGGGTGGGAGGTTAGCAGAATTACTGATGAGGATTGGGTCAACCTTGACGAGAGTGAATGTAGTGAACTCTTGAAATTTATTAAAATTTGCCTCTGCGAGCATAAGATAGAATATGTAACCTCAGTTCCTGTATCAGAAAAAGGCGACCTTGCCTCCTGAATATATATCTGAATTTCACGAATATTGGCAAGGAAACCACGAAAAGATATTGTCTCCGAAGATTAACACGGAGAGAGAGTGCTTGGCGGTAGCAAGAGTATTAGAAGGCATTTATGAGAGTAATGTCATCAAGGTGCAATTGGATACCTTCAACCTAGCTAAAGAGGAAATCGCCAATGTAAGGTTCTTTACCGCGATCCAGGACTTCAATATTGATGTCCATGCAAGGAGCAACCCTTTTGAGTTTTATAAAAGACACCCAAATTGTTTCGATCCTGAAAAAGTGAAGGATAACGATTTGCTAGCGGACGAGCTACTTAATTTCCTTGGTGCCCAGTCACAAAGAGATAAACGAAAGCCCTGGATGTTGAATGCGGCAAGGTTACTAGCAGAAAAATATGACTCATCGGCATACAGAATTAACGAGTTTCACGATGGAGACGTAGCGGATATTGTCAAGGCACTAACAGCCGAAGAGCGATATGGCTTTTCTACCAAGAAAGCTCATATGTTCTTAAGAGATATGGCTGATTTAGGAGTGTGGAGATACAAAAGGAACATAGAGAAATTGGATGTGATGAGTGACAAAAATACTATGAGAGTGGCTTTAAGGACAGGGATTCTCCAACTTCGCATTCCCTTGCTTGCCAGTTTTCTGGATGTTTTTTGTTATCAGTACTCTATGATAGATAGATTTAATCGTAAGGCGTGGAGAGAGGTATGGAAAGCATGGGGAGGAATTTCTAATAATCACAGACCTCTGACGCCAGCGTCGATAGACTACCTAATTTTCAGACTCGGCAAGATAGCCTGTCGACCCAGTAAGCGCTTTTGCCCACCTGGAAAAGGCATTGATGAGAAAAAAGTGGAAAGTTTAATTCCACAGGACCGATTGATTTTTGGAGCCGATAGATATTGCATCTTTAGCGAGGTTTGCCAATTAGAGAGGAAAATATTGAACGCTCCTAATAGCATTTCGATTGAAGGAAGAACAGGGTGGAAAAGCGGGAAGACCAATGAGGGAGGAGGAGGCGGAATTTCCTCCTGAAAGCAATGCTGCCGCTAAAAAGATTGTGAATAGTAATCAGGAATAACTATAAACAAACGGTGCAGCTAAGCCTAGAATTGGAGCTATAGTGTTCTATTTCAGCCTTATTTTTCAAGAATCTCATACACACCTCTGGCTAATTTCACCTGCTCCTCCTCGTGTAAACTAAGTCCACTTTCCAATCGGTTGATACATCCATTGATTTCAGCGTCTTCCTCTCTTAGCTGGGCTATTTCCTCATTCTGATTCTCTATCTTCCGGTCCAACTCCTCAAAATCCAGTCCCAGGTTAAATCTTCTATCCAGAAAAGAAAGGGTGCGCTTTGTTGCTGCGGCGTCTTCTACTGCAGTCAGGTAAAATGGTATCCCGGGCCAGAGGCTCACTCCAGGAATGCCTCTCCTTTGAGCTAGCCACAGAAGATAACTACTCATAGCTGGTGGCCCTTCCCAGGTCATGTCTTCTAAGCCATAATCCTGGAGTGTTTTTTGAAATTCCGGCTGATTGTAAACTGCCAGTATCCTGCGAGGGGCAGTGTGGGCAGCAAGAGAAGGGTTTCCATTAATGGTGTATAGCTCCTTGGCCTGGCAATAATGTTGAGCAAAATCCAGAATTGCATTTAAAAATTTATACCATTCATACTCAGGCTCCCCACCTTTAAAGATCAAAAGATCGTCTTTCTCACAGGCCCAGAATTCGCTCTCTGGAATCTGGATCAAATTATCTTTAAATGCTATTCCTCCCAAGGGGAAAAAACCTGCGGGTTTGATTTCAGCAATTTTCTGACCTCCCAGCTTTTCGTTCAAAGATTGGATGACCTTAGAGCTCAATTTCCCAACATCGTGAGTCTGCCAACACAGAACCAAAGACGGGCTTCGAAATTGGAAAGTTTGGTAGAACTCAACTAGATTCCTCTCCACCCTCCTTGCCTCCTTTTTTAAAGAATTCATCGATGTGTTCCTTAATCCGCTTGGCATCCTCTTCAGTTATTCCTCCTGGCTCAGGGTGGGCAATAAGTTTTCTTTCATCATATCGCTCCTTTATTTCTGGGGGGAATCCCCTGTAAACTCCCTCGACAATATCTTCTATCTGGACAAGCATCTTATCGAGAACCGTAAAATCAATTTCAATTCCGAAAATATCAGCAAAAACCTCAAGCACCGACTTTGAAGCCTTTGGATAGGGAAGAGGAGCTCGGGAAAACCAATCCGGTATCTCTCCCATCAGGCAAATACTTTCCAGTCCCCTCCTCTTAGCCACTGCCAGCAAAAGACCATTCAATCCAGTAATAACACCCTCACCCTTTCCCCCACCCACTTCGCTTATTAAGACCGTATTTGGATGCCCTTTTACCTCTTCTATTAACTTCTCAGAACTTACGACCGAAATGACTCTTGGCTTCATAGTATGATGGACGAGCGAAACACAGGCACCTGAAGTATAAACTCTGCGGCAGCCAAATTTTTCAGCTACATCTGAAACTAAGCTGGCCATGTGGTATGCCTTTTCTCCCGCGGCATACACTCGCTCTCCCTCAGTTGGCTGTTCTTCACCTATGAAAAATATTAAATCCCTCTTCTCCAACTTCTTATAATAGAATTTGTTGCTGGGAAACTCTAAGCTTTCGAGCAAGCCATCTTTGATAGATACCTTCCTGGGATAGAAAAAATCACAAGGTTCTATCTCTCCGAACTCCTCTGCCTTAAGCGCTCCTTTTAAAGTGTCAACGGTAATTAACCCGATGTTTCCAATCCCTGGCCAACCACAAATCAAATCTGGTTTTTCAAGCTCAGGCTCCTTAAATAATTTGATCCCCACTCTTTAGCTCCTTTTAAATTTCCTTCTTAAAGTTTAAACTATTTAAGTCGCAAACTGTAATTTGAAATGTAACTGTCACCCTTTCAGAGGGCGAGAAACCACAGCATATGATAACTATCGATGGTGCTGCAAAATCGGGAAGCGGAACTATAGTTCGCTATTCTATAACTCTGGCTAGTCTCTTGGGGAAGGAAATAAAGATAGGAAATATCAGGGCGAAGAGGGAAAAACCGGGGCTAAGAGCACAGCACCTTAAAGTTATTCAGGCTTGCCAGGAGATGTGTCATAGTACAGTGAGTGATGCTGTGGTTGGCTCCAGGGAAATCACCTATGTTCCGAAGGAAAGATTTAAGGGCGGGGAGTATCACTGGAATATAGGAACAGCGGGGTCAACCACTATGTTTGCCCAGGCCCTTTTGCCTTTAGCTTGCTTTGCCGAAAGGCCGTCCAAATTCAGGCTCGAAGGTGGATTATTCCAGGATTTCGCCCCTTCAGCTTATCATATGAAATTTGTCCTCCTCCCGCTGCTGCGAGAAATAGGCATCCGGGCCCGATTCAAGATAATCCGCCCTGGCTATGTCCCACGTGGCGGCGGAATTATTGAAATGGAGGTTGAACCGGTAGAGAAGCTCGAGCTCTTGAGCCTCGTTGAGCAAGGGGATATCCTTGGAATTAAGGGCATCGCTCTCTCTTCACATCTGAAGGAAAGAAAGGTGAGCCGGAGAATGGCTGACGAATGCCGCAAGACGTTAAGTTCTTATGGTTTTAGGGCTGAAATTGAGGAAATTTACGATGAAAGCTCACTTCAAGAAGGTGCTGCCCTGGCAATATATGCTGAGATGAGTTCAGGTAGCAAAATCGGTTCAGATAGAGCCGGGCAGCCGGGCAGGAGTTCTGAATCCATCGGGAGATATGTAGCCCAAAGCTTTATTGAGGACACTAAAACTGGTGCCGCAGTTGATAGATATGTAGCTGACCAGCTCATCATTTACGCTGGCCTGGCTGAGGGAACTACCAGGTATTTAGTTCCCAGTATTACCGAACACGTTGAAACAAACCTCTGGCTGATTGAGGAATTCCTTGGAAGTAAGACAAATGCCTGGGGTAACCTTATAGAGATAGAGGGAATCGGTTTTGTACATTAAAATACTTAGCTAGGAAGGAGTAGGCATGGAAGGTTTAATTAAACAAGCAGCCAAAGACATAGCGGAAAGAAAATATGCTATAGCATTAACAGGAGCGGGTATGTCAACTGAATCAAGCATACCTGATTTCAGGGGGCCAAAAGGGATTTGGACTACCAATAAGAAAGCAGAAGCTGAGGCTTATGAAATATATGGGCTTTTCCTGAAGGAGCCTAAAGCATACTGGGAGAAGATGTTAAGTTCCCAAGGAATATATCAACGATTTTATGAGGAAATGAGGAAAGCAAAACCAAATACAGGACATTATGCCCTGGCGGAGCTTGAACGCTTAGGAATACTGAAATACATAATCACACAAAACATCGATGGACTACATGAAAAGGCAGGAAGTAGGAAGGTTTTGGAGTACCACGGCGGCATTTATAAGCTGAGGTGTACTTCTTGCGGTTCAAGATTTGGAACTGAGGAGGTTTCTCTGGATGAACTTCCGCCTCGCTGCCAATGTGGTGGAATATTAAAGCACGACGTAGTTCACTTCAAGGAGCCAATACCATCGGATGTCAGGGAAGAATCAGAAGAAGAGGTTTTAAGGAGCGATCTGATGCTTATCTGCGGAACATCAGCAGTGGTTTATCCCTTTGCTGAGCTACCTATAATGGCGAGGTTTGGCTCTGGAAGATTGGCTTCTAGCTTATATGCAACTGGGCATAAAACAAATGTGAAGATACTAGAGGTAAACGCGGAACCAACGTCACTCACCCAGGAAGGTGTGTCAGATTATTTAATTCAGGGGAAAACCGGCGAGGTATTGCCCAGGATAGTTGAAGAGGTGAAGAGGATTTATTCACCCTTTGCTACTTAGAATTATTCTCTCTTTAGTAACCCGCGGGGAGAGCAAAACAACTAGTAAAGCCAACATGGCGCCAATTCCCAACGAAGCAAGCACCATGCTCCACGAGGAAGGGCCAAACTTCAAAACAGGAGAAAATCCAAAGCCAACACCAAATATTAAGGCCATGAAGGCAGCATTAATCCAGCGGATGTTGGTGATTATGAGTTGCACTTCTATCATTAAAGAGACAAGAAAAAAGACAATAAGTGGCACGACAACCAGAATGGCTACCAACGGAGCTGTGCCGGGCATAATAAAGCGTCCTAGCCTGGGAACTATGAAAATTTGATTTATGCCGACTATACCACCAAAGGTCAACACCAAGCCCAAAACTACGCTGGGCAAAAATACTGCCAGACTTTTCCCGAGACAAACTTGCCTCAGGCTCAATGGTGTACATAGCAGTGATTCCATGGAGTGTTTTACCTTCTCCATAGTAAGCGTATAAGCGTTGATGTACATAGAAAATAGCATCATCAGCATTAAGGAAAGCATCAAGGCAGTGGTGCCGATGACAGACTGAATAGCTGCAGTTATTTCTGCTGGTGGCGACCCTTGTTCTATCAAAGTCTGGATCACCTCTCCAAGTCCTATACCTAGTGCCACCAGGATGAATAAGGCTATTGCTATACTGACGTAAAGAGCTTTAGTGCGCAGGGTTTCCCTTAAATCCTTTTTCATTATTACCATTAGCTTTTTCATCACTTCTCTCCCTTTACCACCTTGGCGTAGATTTCCTCCAGTGTAACCTCTTCTTTCCTGACCTCCTCTATACCAATGCCTTTCTGAGAAAGCACAGTTACTATTTCGGAAACATCAGCCCTGCCATCGAGCTGGAGGCGCAGGTTTCGAGCTTCCCTGTGGCAGCTTTCCACATAAGGTAGTGCTTTAAGTTGAGCAAGAATGCCATCAAATGCCTCAGATTGCTCCGCGGTCGTTATGACAGTTTCTATCACTACATCCCTTCTTCCCATCTCGCCCCTTAATTGTTCAAGTTCGCCGTAGAGCTTTATTTCCCCTGCGTCTATCAAAGCAATGCGGTTGCAGATTCGCTGCACTTCATCCAGATTATGGGAACTCAGAAAAACAGTTTTACCTCTTTGCGCCAGGTCAAGTATGATTTGCCTTATCTCCATTTGACCAGTGGGGTCAACGGCAGCGGTGGGCTCATCGAAGATAAGGAGGTCGGGCTCATGAACCATAGACCGTGCTAGCGCTAGCTTCTGCCTCATCCCTTTAGAATAAGAGGATACTTTATCTCCTGCCCTGTCGCTTAGCTCTACTAGCTCCAGCATCTCCTCCATCCTCACTTTAGCTTGAGTCTGAGGTATCCCGTAAATCTGGCAGTAGTAGTCCAGATTCTCGTGGGCTGTGAGGTTATCGTAGAGTCCATCAGCTTCAAGGACAAAGCCAACCTTGTCTCTGGCGCTATTATGTTCAACATCTTTACCCAGAATGTAAGTCTTACCCGAATCAGGCCTAAACAACCCCAGGATAACTCTGATAGTGGTAGTCTTGCCTGCTCCGTTGGGGCCAAGATAGCCGAAAATATCACCCTGTTCTACAGCAAGGCTGATATTCTTGAGAATATCTCGAGCTTTCAGCTTTTTATTTATGTTTTCTAACTTTATCGCTGGGTTTATTGTCTATCTCCTTCCCCCATAGTGGTTTTTGTCGATTGCTATGGCAGATAGATAACGTCGGCACGACATTGCTCGCAGCGGCGGAATTGAGGAATTATAGCCTCACAATCCTGCCTCGCTTCTCTGAGTTCCTCGCAAGTGGGGGCACGGAGTCCCTTCATCTTGCCACAGGGAATCAGTGGCATAATGTTCATCACACTTGCCCCTATCTGCTTCGCTTTCCTGGCAATGAGCGACATCTCTTTGTTGTTAATACCTGGAATTAATACAGTATTTACCTTAAGGGAAAAACCAGCATCTACTGCCTTCTCAATACCGCTGAACTGCTTAGATATAAGCAGAGAAGCTGCTTCCTTACCATAATAAGTGACGCCCTCATATCTGACCCAGGAATACGTATACTCTCCCACCTCAGCAGATGTGGCGTTCACCGTGACAGTTATAGCTCTTATCCCGACAGTGGCAATCTCATCAAGCCTATCCTCAAGTAGGAGGCCATTGGTACAGATACACTTAAGCGTTTGGGGATACTGCTGATGAATTATGCCTAACGCCTCAAAAGTTTGATCGTTTGCCAGCGGGTCTCCTGGGCCAGCTACCCCAATTACAAAATTAGAGCCCTGTCTGGTAAGCATAATCCGTCTCACGAGATTCACTGCCTCCCCGATTGGAAGGAGCTTTGCTGTCCACCCTGGATGCTGCATCGCTTCTGTGGCACACATGTTTCTCTCACAGAAGTTACACTGGATGTTGCATTTGGGAGCGATAGGCAGGTGAATTCTCCCCACCTGGTAATGAGCTTCATTGCTAAAGCAAGGGTGCTGGGTCACAATATTAGCACTGGCATTGACTTGCTTTACGGTGTCAAGGCTATGTGGGAAGGTGTTCTCGATACATTGCTTCAAGGTCTGATAGCTCCTCTATCGGTGTTGGAATCGCTCTGGAATTATTCTCCATAATCTTGTGAGCTAGCTCACGAAATATTTTTGCCTCTTCCGCGTTAGGAGAATACTCTACTACTGCCTTGCCTTCCACCTCACAGGCTTGAATTACAGGGCTACGAGGGATAAGCTCAATGAATTTAGTTCCCAGGCTCTGGGCAAATATGGGAAGCACTTTCCTCTCTAACCTTTCATCTCCGTTGCTATTACATATTATTCCAGAAAGCCCGGTGTCTCCCCTCCTGGCAAGGCGCTGAATGGCTTTAGCAATATTGTTTGCTGCATAGATGCTCATAAAGCCACCGGAGCAGATGAGGTAGATTTCCTGAGCATAGCCGTGACGGATGGGCATGGCAAAACCACCACAGACCACATCACCGAGAACATCGTAGATGGCCACATCTATCCCATAGGTTTCAAAGGCCTTGAGGTCACTTAATATTTGAAGCGCAGTCAGCACTCCTCTCCCTGCACAGCCGATGCCTGGCTCTGGGCCTCCCGACTCAACACAATAAATCCCACTGGGTGCCTCGAAAACAATGTCCTTAAGGGAGATAGCGTACTTGTCCTTTCCTATCCTCAGTTCCTCCCGAAATGTTTCTAAAACAGTGGGGATGAGGTGGCCCCCAGCTAAGACTCTGCTGGAATCCCTCTTGGGGTCGCAGCCAATCTGCATCACCCTTAAACCCATCTCCTTTAAGGCCATAGATAAGTTTGAGGCGATGGTGCTCTTCCCGATTCCACCTTTACCATATATAGCTATTTGCCTCATTCACCACCTCGCTTTATATCTTCTTTCTTTGGAACGCCACTTGTCATTGAAGTCGTTCTCAATGAGCTCCAGAAGGTTTAATATTCCACCGTAGCCAAAATATGCACGGTTTACCAGTCTAAATTGTCGCATCGGGTTCACGACCTCAAAGATAAATGGTATTCCCAATCCCTCAATGGCGTGCCTTTCCACATTGCTCCCAAAAACGGCTTCTGGCTTTATCTCACCCAGGCTTCTCCTTACTTCATATACATCGGTGTTGTATACAATCTTAGGATTAAGGCCGAGAGCCTCTACTTCGCCCTCCAATATCTCCCTAGCATAAGGTTGGGAAGACCTAAGGCAGATTAACTCGGGTGTCATCTCTAAGTCCTCAAAGATAAAGCGAACTAGAGGAATTCCAATGGTGGCATCAGCAATGATGGCCACGGGCATCCTGTAGAGGAGCCGAAGATCAAGCGATTCTCCACTGACTCCCCATGCTTTGCGACGAAGTGTGTCCGCCACCATTCTTTCCCCTTCAGCTACAAGCTTTTCAGCCAGTTCCTGGACATCAAATCTTTTTCCTAACTCTAGAACCCAGCGCTCGGTATTGCTCATGCCGATAGGTAGAGGAATTCCTTGGCAAATTTGCTCCACGCCAAATTGAGAGAAAAGATAATCTGCTGCTTTCTTCCCCGCATCATGAGATAAAAGGAGGGACACTTCCGCTTTGGATATATTATCAAAATCGCTCAGGGCTGTCTTATACGTGAGAGTAGCTACAACCTGAATCCCCATTTGAGATAAGGTTTGTTTTACCCAAGCGAGGTCACCCACCCAGGTTGGGTTGGCGTTGGCTTGGGGGGCGATGAGGCAGACCGAGTGAGGGATCTTTTTCCTGCTATTTCTAGAAAGCTTTCTCAATACTGTATCCAGAGCAATATCTATGCCGTCATATTGCGAGCCTTTATACCCAGCACACTCAATGGGAATGAGCTTAAAGGGAATCCGCGACTGTAAATCTTGACAGACACCTACAATATCATCCCCCACAACTTCAGGCCCACAGGCGGTGAGAACAAATAGAGCCTGGATGTTCAATTCCTTTGTCTCCAGGATGGTGCGAGCCAGAAGCTCCTCACCACCATGAACGATCTCATCCTCGCATAGTTTGGTGCAGAGCGTCTCCGTTTCAATCCAATCAGCTTCCTGCCAGGCGAAGGCGCTATCAACAAGATAGGCACACCCCTGAGGTCCATGGGTAAGCACAGCACAATTCTCTACCCCCAGAACCGTCATGGCAGCGCCATGTAGGGCGCAGAAAAGGTAAGGGTCAAAACACTTCTCGCCTTTCAATATCTGCGATAATATCTCGGTTCGTTTAGCCATAGATCATTTCTTTGAATAATCTGGAACGGGGGCGAGATGTATCTTTCAATGCAGTTTCGATGAGCTTGGCGATATTTTGAATTCCTCTAAATCCAAACCTGGGGAAACGGGAGATGAGCCCAAGATTCACCACCGGGCAGGAGGGGTATCTATCGGATGACCCAAAGTAGATGACATTATCATATCCTTGAACGATTTTCTCCAGCTCCTCCTCGGTTTCACTCATCTCGGAATAGCTTCCTAAACGAAAAACCCCTGGGGTGAGGATAAGCTCGGGGTTAACTCCAGTCTCCAGGAGGTATTTTATGCTGGGCATCCTCTCCTTGATGGTATAGGGATGGATGTTGAAAATGATAGGATGGGCACCGAATTCCTCAACCATCTTAGCCATAGCAAGGCCCCTTATCGGCCCGTTGAATACCGTTGTTGGCTCTATAAAGGCAACCCTTCCCTTAAGGATTCGCCCCAGATAATCAAGCTCAGGTAAGATCTTCTCTGTCTCCCTCTTTATTACATCCAAAGCCTTCTTATTCATACCTAACGGTTCTGCCACTCCCAAAAGCCACTCTTCAGTCGCCTTAAGCCCATAGGGCAGCCCTGTTCTGCTGTAGGGCATGCCAAATTCATCTTTCATCAGGTCACCTAGCTTCTGGCCCCAATCATAACAAAAGGAAGCGTTGAGCTCCGCCTCGCGTGCTCTCCTTATTTCCTCCACAGTGCATCCAGCAGCAATCTCAGCATGTATCTTTATGCCCACCTCATCCAATAGTCTTTCGATTTCCTTTAGGTCCTCAGGAATTTCAGTAGCGGTGGGGCCCAGGCGATAGCCAATGATGTTTATCGCCCCTTTTCGCTTCTTCTTCGGAGGCTCCATGAGTTGCATTATGAGCTTAAAAGCGTCCTCGTAGCCACTGCGGAAGTCGCCACCGAATCCCTCGCTTTTAATTGCCATTACCCTGGCATTAACCAATTTCTTAGCTTCATGGGCAATAGTCTCCACATCATCCCCGATTATCCCAGCCGTGCAGCAGGAGAGGATAACGATGAGGTCAGGATGGTATTTCTTATCTGCTTCCAAAACTGCTTCCAGGAGCTTGCCCTCACCCCCATAGATGACATCGCTCTCATTGAGGCTGGTACAAGGGACAGGCTCGAGGGGAACCCCACGATGCTCACAACAATCACCCCTTCTGATCCACTCAGATACCTGCGCGGCACAGCCAGTGGGAGCGTGGACCAGGGGAACACAGTGGCGAATGCCGTTTAGGACGAAGAAAGCAGTCATGAATTTGCACATAGGGGCGTGTGATGCTTGCATCTTAGGGACCATTTCTCCCTTCTCCACCTTCTCCAAAAGTTGCTGTAGATTGCCATGAAAGGCAATAATGTCGTTTCCCATATGTGTACTCTTAGTTATAATTTAAACTGAATACTCCCTGTGGGTAAGTAAGGTTGTTCTTGTTAACTTCCCCTTCACATTATCCTCTTCAATCGGGAGTTAGTAGTGAGGCCAGGCATTCTACCCCTTTTGGCGATGGGTTTGCCTTCTACCTCGTGAAGATCAGCGGTGAAGTCAACAGGTTTGGCATCGCTGATATAGCTGCCCACAGCGAAAATGTCAACAGGCGCTCCTTCATTGATGAAATCTCTGATCCGCTCTGGATTGAGCCCACCGCTGACAACAATCTTCACTTCCTTAAATCCCTCAAGATCTAGCCAGGCTCTCACTTCTTTCACTAGATCAGCAGTGACCCTGCCTCTTTCTGAAGGGGTATCTAATCTTACACCTTGTAGCTTTCCTTGCATTGCTTTGGCTACAGCGACACTTTCTCTGACCTCATCCTCAAAAGTATCCACCAAGGCGATACGCGGTACCTCCGAGGGCATGTGCTTGTCAAAAGCAAGAGTGGCTTTGGCAGTGCTGTCCAGGATAATGATAAGGGCATGCGGTATGGTGCCAGTGGGTTTAATGCCAGCAAGCCTGGCACCAGCAGTGCTAGCACAGCCAGCGCAGCCTCCAACAATGGCAGAATATTCCATAACACCAACTACCGAAGGGTGTACATGGCGAGCACCAAAGCTAATCACGGGAATATCTTGGGCTGTCTCAACGCACTCTCGGGCAGCAGTGGCCCAGCCACTACAATGAGAGAGAATACCTAGATAGGTAGTTTCATAAGTTCCATAGCTTTGGTAAGGAGCTTTTATGCGTAAGACCACCTCTTTTCTATCAAAAGGCTCACCTTCCGATAGCGCCCAGACCTCACAATTATCTTTAGAAAGCACCTTTTCCAGCAGGGCTTTGACTTCCTCCATGCCACAGAGAGTGCCAGCTCGTCTGGTGAATACCTCCATAATGGCTACAGGGTTAATGCCCTCTTTTTTAAGTATTTCCACAGTGCGGGGAAAATAGATATCAGCAGTCTCCCCGCTCAGCCAGGAATTGGGGATTTCAAATCTCGGTTGGGGCAACTTGGCTTCAGGTCTAATTAGCTTGACTCCAAGCAGCTTTTCCATATGCTCCAGGGCAAAGAGGTGTGATTTCTCATCAAAAGAAGCAATAGAATTCACAGGCACTTCAATTTGGTAACCTCGATTGGTGGCATCAATCACAGTATGCAAGACGCAAATATCGGTGCATACACCACAGACAATCAAGTTTTCAAGTTCGAGTTCTTTCAGTTTTTCCTCTAAGGGAGTGCCGTAGAAGCCGCTGAAGTGCCTTTTAGGAATTATCTCGCCAGGGTACTGAGAAAGCTCCGGAATAATTTCAGCCTCGGGAGTGCCTTCAATGCAATGAGGAGGGAATAACTTAAACTCTGGGTCATCTGAGGCATGATTATCACACAAGTAGAAAAGCTTCGCCCCTTGTTTTGTTTCTCGTTCCAAAAGTTTTTGGATGTTGGGGATGATGGAGCGAGCTTTGCGTCCGCAATAAAGAGGATAGCCTTTCTCCAAAAAACCGCGAACCATGTCTATTACTAATATCGCCTTAACCATAATTCCCTCGCTAATTATAGTATGCCTCAGGTTCTATTCCCAAACGCTAACAAAGATGATGGACAGGAATATATAGTAGCAATGCTCCTTTCGCTTGTCGCTAGCACCGGTTTCGTTATCGAAGCCCTGTCCAAATTTAGTGTCTAAAATGACGGGCACCAGTGAATACCATGGCTATATTATGCTTGTTAGCTACATCAATTACCTCTTTGTCTCTCACCGAACCGCCAGGCTGGATAATGGCAGCGATTCCGTGGTTAATCGCTAATTCAGGGGCATCAGTGAAGGGGAAGAAGGCGTCTGAAGCCAGTACGCTGCCCTTTGCTTGCTCACCAGCTCTTTTCAAAGCCAGTTCAACGCTCACTACACGAGATGGTTGCCCCGCTCCCATGCCTAGCAATGTTTTATCCTTAGCCACAACTATGGCATTGGATTTTATGTTTTTGACTACCTTCCAGGCAAAGAGCAAATCTGATAGTTCTTGCTCTGTAGGTTGGCGACTGGTAACTATTCGGGGTTGAAGCTCCGAGGCAGTGAGGAAATCTGTAGTTTGAGTCAGAAAACCGCCCCGCACATAACGAAAATCAAGATGAGACTCTTTGCTTCGCTCAGAATAACAGTGAGAGGGAATTTCAACAAGGCGCAAGTTCTTTTTACCCCTCAGCAATTCCAGAGCTTCCTCTGTATATCCCGGAGCAACAACAGCATCATAATGATGTCTATCTATTTCCTGGGCTGTGGCTAAGTCAATGGTCTGATTGCTGGCAACTATACCACCAAAAGCAGCTACAGGGTCTCCAGACAAAGCTCTCCTGTAAGCTTCAGCTAAATTGTCACGGTTGGCAAGCCCACAAGAATTGGTGTGCTTGAATATAGCGATTGTGGGAGAGCTGAAACTGCTGAGCACACTTAAGGCAGCATCAAAGTCAAGCAGATTGTTAAAAGAAACCTCAGGGCCGCTGAGTTGCTTGAGTGAAGCTAAGCCATTTTGTGCTTGCCTCACATTTTGCTCAACGTAAAAGGCAGCTTTCTGGTGAGGATTCTCACCATAGCGAAGGTCATGACTTTTCTTAAGGGCTATAGTCATTTCTTCGGGGAAGCTTTCCTCACTCAAGTATTGGGCAATAGCGGTATCATATATAGCTACGTGCTGGAAAGCCTTCTGAGCCAATTTTTTTCTTCCCTCCAAGTCTACATTGCCCTGTCGTAGCTTCTGCAAAATTGCATCGTAATCTTGAGGGTCGACTAACACCAAGACGGAGGAAAAATTCTTGGCTGCTGAACGAATCATGGTTGGCCCTCCGATATCGATGTTCTCTATAGCTTCATCCAGGGAAACTTCACTTTTGGTTACCGTTTCAATGAAAGGATACAGATTCACCACTACCATATCGATAGGCTCGATGTGGTTCTGAGCTAATTCAGCTAGGTGTTGAGGCAAATCCCGCCTGGCCAAAATGCCACCATGAACCGCCGGGTGCAGAGTTTTCACCCTGCCGTCAAGGATTTCAGGAAAGCCAGTAAGCTCTGAAACACTATGAGCTTTTATGCCAGCAGCCTCCAGTGACTTTTTAGTTCCGCCAGTGCTGAAAATTTCGATGCCTAATTCTTGCAGGCCTCGAGCGAAATCAGCTACACCCGATTTATTTGAAACACTAATTATTGTACGCATAATACCTCCTTAATCTATAGTAACTTTCTTCTCATTTTTTGTTTTGACTATTTCGCCAATGATTCTAGCTTGAGGTGAAGTCACAGTGACTTCTGTCACGACTTGTCTTGAACAAATAAGCACCATCCCTATTCCCATATTGAATACTCGATACATTTCTGCCTCTTCCACATTGCCCTTTTCCTGAATGAGCTTGAAGACAGGGGGAATATCCCAGGAATCTTTATGAAGGTGGGCGGCAAGATCTTCAGGTAAGATACGAGGTATATTTCCGATGAATCCACCGCCTGTAATATGGGCTAAACCTTTAATCAATGGTAAAACTGGCTCAAGCCACTGATAGTAGCAGCGATGAATTCGCAGTAATTCCTCTCCTAAAGTTTTTCCCAGCTCGGGGTAAAATCTACTTAAACAAGAGGGGTTATTCTCCACCCCAAAGGTTTTTCGCGCCAAGGAGTAGCCATTGGTATGTAAGCCACTTGATGGCAAGCCTAGAATCATATCGCCCTCAGCTATGGTGCTACCATCAATGATATTACTCTTCTCTACCACTCCTACGATAAAGCCAACTAAGTCGTAGCTTCCCTCGAAATAGATGCCAGGCATCTCAGCAGTCTCACCACCGACGAGCGAGCAGCCAACTTCCTGGCAAGCCTTAGCTATGGCAGCAACGATAACCTCTACTTGTTCAGACATAAGTTTACCCATAGCGATATAGTCGAGAAAGAAAAGTGGCTTAGCGCCACAACACAGAATATCGTTGACGCAGTGATTGACAATGTCGCTACCTACAGTGTCATTTTTATTTAACAGTGCAGCAATCTTAAGTTTAGTACCTACTCCGTCAACGCTGGAGACCAAAACAGGCTCATTATATCCTCTAAGCTGGAACATACTACCAAAGGAGCCAAGATTTAATACTTCGGTATGAAAAGTGGATTTAGCTTGTCCGGCAATGAGCTCTTTTATCCTATGAGCCACCTCAATATTGACTCCAGCCGAGGCATAAGTTTGCTTACTTCTGGCTTCCAATGAGTTCCTCTTCAGGCAATTTTTCCAAGGCTAGCTTGTCCATCCCCATCTGCACTGGAATAGGATAGTCTCCAGTAAAGCAAGCAAGGCAGAAAATCTCTCTGGGTAAGTCAACGGCTCGAATCAAACCATTGAGGCTAAGGTAACCCAACGAATCAACGCCAAGGTAATCTCTAATTTCTGGGATGGTCTTCCTGGCAGCGATGAGTTCCCACTCAGTGGCCATATCCACACCTAAGAAGCAAGGATAACGAATAGGGGGGGCGCAAATACGAAGGTGAATCTCTTTCACACCGGCTTTCCTTAGCAGGCTTACTACACGAGGAGTGGTTGTACCGCGAACGATGCTATCATCAACAACCACTAACCGTTTCCCGGCAATTGTTCGAGAAAGAGGATTGAATTTTAACTGAACACCAAGCTCCCTTAGTCTTTGGTCAGGTTCAATAAAGGTACGCCCTACGTAGCGGTTCTTGAGTAAACCCTCACAATATGGGATGCCCGAAGCATGAGAATAGCCAATGCCAGCAGCGGTAGCTGAGTCAGGAACGCCCATTACCAAATCAGCATCGACAGGGTATTCTTGGGCTAGCATTTCACCCATGGCTTGCCTCGCCTGGTAGAGTAATTTGCCTTGAATAACGCTGTCGGGGCGGGCAAAATAAATATATTCAAAGATGCAGAATGCCTTTTTGTTGCCTTTTTTCTTGAAGCTCCTGATGCCACTTCTGTCGATAGCCACAATTTCTCCAGGTTCAATTTCCCTGGAAAGCTGCGCTCCTATATGATCCAATGCACAGCTCTCTGAAGCTATTACCCAACCGCTATCGACAGTTCCCAAACAGAGCGGACGTACGCCCATAGGGTCACGAACCCCAATGAGCTTATCTTGAGTCATAACTACCAGTGAATAAGCTCCTTGGAGGCGGCGCATAGCATATTCTATTTTTTTCTCCCAGCTCTTGCCAGGAGAGGCCAGAATTAGATCGGCGATGACTTCAGAATCAGAGGAGGAATGAAAGTGATAGCCATTCTCATGCAGCTCATCATGAAGCGATTTGGCATTGACGATGTTCCCATTATGTGCCAGAGCGAGAACCAATTCACCTGATTTCACTATGATAGGTTGGGCATTGCTTGGTCGTGTTGAGCCTGTAGTAGAGTAACGATTATGCCCGATGCCAATATATCCTTTGAGGTGAGCAAGGTCGCTTTCGGTGAATGCTTGGGAAACCAGTCCCATATTAGTATGTATTTTTATTCCATTGCCACCGCTAACAGCAATGCCTGCACTTTCTTGACCACGGTGCTGGAGAGCGAAGAGAGCGAAGAAGATAACCCGGGCTATACCCATACCCGGGGCATGAATTCCAAAGATGCCACAACTCTCATGCATTGAAGCTATCTTCATAGTGAATCATAGGCTACTATAACCCTCTTGGTCAAATTGCTGGTTATCTCAACAAATTTTGTCGTCTAGTTCTACAGTGTTTTTGTCAATGTGCTATAATCTCGGCTATTATATCAAATTATTGAGAGGTTGTATGTTAACAAAGGAAAGAAAAAGCAATACTATTACACAATTTAGGCTTAAGGAAGGCGATACCGGGTCTACTGAAGTCCAGGTGGCGTTGCTGACTGAAAAGATAAGACAATTAACGGAACACCTTAAAATACATTTTCATGATCATCATTCTCGCCGCGCTCTTTTCAAAATGATAGGACAACGAAGGCGACTTCTAACTTACCTTAAGAAAGACCCCGGTCGATATTATTCACTCATCGCCCAATTGGGCTTGAAGAGATAACATGTTTGAGGCCTTTGAGAAGCCAATAGCTGGCCGAATACTGAGCGTAGAAACAAAAAAACTGGCCCAGCAAGCAAATGGAGCTGCTATTGTTCGCTACGGCGATACACTAGTTTTGACTACTGTCTGCGCTGGCCATGAGCCTGTGGAGAAAGTAGATTTCATACCCTTAACAGTGGACTATGAAGAAAAACTCTATGCTGCTGGTAAAATACCTGGTAGTTTCATCAGGCGAGAAGGACGACCTAGTCAAGAGGCAATTATAACCTGCCGGTTTATTGATAGATGTTTACGACCACTTCTATTTAAAGAATTTAATTACGAGACGCAAATTATAGCTACAGTGCTCTCTGCGGACAAGGAAAATAACCCGGATATTTGTGCTCTCATTGGTGCCTCTATAGCTTTAACCATATCCGACATACCATTCCTCGGGCCAATATCAGCCGTGCGTGTTGGCCATATAGATAACAGCTTAGTTTTAAATCCTACCTTACCCCAAATGGAAAACAGCTTGCTTAATGTAGTCGTCGCCAGCACCAAGCAAGCTATAGTAATGGTAGAGGCAGACGCCAAAGAGGCTCCTGAAGATATAGTAATGGAGGCAATCGAATTTGGGCATAAAGCCAACCGGGAGATTATTGAATTCCAGGAGGAGTTGCAGCAAGCTCATGGCAAACCTAAGATAGAAATCAAACCCAAGGAAATTACCCCTGAACTTTCAACTCACATCTCCGATTTGCTCAGTGATAAACTGGACGAGGCTCTAAGGCAACCAGAGAAATCGCAGCGGGCGCAAGCTTTAGCATCGCTTAAGGAGAAAGCAAAACAGAAATTAACTGATTGTTTCTCTGAAGAGGAAATCGACCTCGCCTTTGGGGCTCAACTAAAGAGAGATGTGAGGAAAAGGATTTTAGAAACAAGGCGGCATGTGGATGGCCGCCAAGCTAGTGAAATTCGCCCTATTAGTTGTGAGGTTGGCCTTTTGCCTCGCGCCCATGGTTCGGCGTTATTTAGTCGCGGAGAAACGCAGGTATTAAATGTTACTACCCTGGGCTCAGCAAAACAGGAGCAATTGTTGGACGGGCTAGGCTTGGCAGAAACAAAACGCTTTATGCATCATTATAACTTTCCTCCATTCTGTGCCGGGGAGGTAAAGCGGGTAGGATCGCCAGGAAGACGGGAGATTGGGCATGGCGCCTTGGTAGAGCGAGCTATTGCACCGCTATTACCCTCGGAGGAAAATTTTCCTTACACTATTCGTCTGGTTTCCGAGGTGCTCAGCTCCAGTGGTAGCACATCTATGGCTAGTGCCTGTAGTTCAGCCCTTTCGCTAATGGATGCTGGTGTGCCTATTAAGGCACCGGTGGCGGGTATAGCCATGGGATTGATTGCTGAAGAAGATGGGGAATATGTCATACTAACTGATATCGAGGGCATAGAAGACGCCTATGGTAACATGGACTTCAAAGTTGCTGGCACCTCCCAAGGAATAACTGCTTTACAGCTTGATATTAAGCTCAGAGGTATAGGCTTTGAAATTCTGGCTGAATCCTTAAGGCAAGCTCGCCAGGCTCGCCTTGAGATATTAGACAAGATGGCACAAACCATCAGCGCCAGCCGCCCCGAACTCAGCCCCTACGCTCCCAGAATGCATGAAATAACTATTGATTCAGGCAAGATTGGTGCTGTTATTGGTCCTGGGGGCAAAACCATAAGGTCCATTATAGAGGAGACCAAAACAACTATAGACGTAAGAAATGATGGTAAAGTTATTGTTGGGTCTCCAAATGAGGAAGCAGCTCAAAAAGCAATCAGAATGATAGAAGATTTAACCCGGGATGTGAACCTGGGCGATATTTACACTGGAAAGGTAACACGGCTACTAAACTTTGGCGCCATGATAGAAATTCTCCCTGGTAAGGAAGGGCTGGTCCATATTAGTGAACTCGCCGATCACTATGTATCCAAAGTTGAAGACGTAGTTAGCGTCGGTGACGAGATAATGGTTAAAGCCATTGGAATCGATGACTTAGGCAGGATAAATTTATCGCGAAAAGCAGTGTTAGAGGAACCTTCCAGCCTATCTGGTTCCAGAGGTAAGGATTCTTCAGACCCTGAGCGCCCTTGGCGGAAACAACCAGACCGCCGCACCTACCCACATGATAAAGGTAATCGTCATAGCAATTACAATAAATAGATTGCATCCATACAAAGGAATACCACATGGACCACATAAAGATAGTCATTAATGGAGCTTTAGGCAAGATGGGGCGGCAGGTGATTAAAGCCGTACTGAGTAAGCCAGAATTAGATATAGTTGGTGCTGTAGAAGAAAAAGTGACTCAGCAATATCTTCCTTTGCTGGAGACTTCAGAGTTGATCCCATTTTCCTCTGACTTAGATTCCCTCCTGGAAAACCACAAGACTGATGTAGTAGTAGATTTTACTAACGCCACGGCTGCCATGGCAGCCGCTCGCATTGCTACTAAGCGAAAAGTTAACATGGTCATAGGCACTACAGGCCTTTCCGAGGAAAATTTGAGGGAAATTGGGCAGCTATGTCAAGCTAACAATGTCGGTGTTATGGTAGCCCCTAACTTTTCTCTGGGCGCTGTACTCTTAATGCATTTATCCAAAATCGCTGCCAAATTTTTCGATTACGCTGAGATTGTAGAAATGCACCATGCTAAAAAAATCGATGCTCCTTCAGGAACTGCTATAGCCACAGCAAAGGCTATGCTAGAAGCACGTGGCAAACCTTTTATCTACCCCAAAACTGAAAAAGAGGCAATCAGCAACACCAGAGGTGGGCAAATAGAGGGCATAGCCATACATAGCCTGAGGTTGCCAGGATTTATGGCGGGGCAAGAAGTCATACTTGGCGGCCTAGGTGAGACTTTAAGCTTGCGCTCCGAGACTATAAGCCGAGAATCTTATATGCCTGGCGTCTGTTTGGCGATCAAAGAGATTACAAAGTATAAAGGCTTAGTTTACGGATTGGACACCTTGCTAAAGCTGTAGGGGAAAAGGGAATGAAAGGGCTCAATGTAGCTATTGTCGGCGCCGGTAGCCTCATAGGGCAAGAGCTTGTCAAAGTACTTAAACAGCGAAGGTTTCCTGTAGCTTCGATCCAGCTATTTGCATCCAGACGTTCCTCAGACACGAAACTCTTCTTTAATCACCAAACAATTGATGTTGAGGAAGCGACGGCTGGAGTATTTCGTGATGTTGATATCGCTCTTTTTTCCGCTGGTACTGACATTAGCCGCCGTCTATCACCTCTAGCTGTTGAGGCTGAAGCGTTAGTCATCGATAATAGCACTGCTTTTAGAATGGAACCTAAAATTCCCCTAGTGGTCCCTGAGGTAAATCCTGAGGATATAAAATACCATAAGGGGATAATCGCTAACCCCAATTGCTCCACAATCCAGTTAGTGGTAGCTCTTTATCCTCTACATAAGGTTAATCCCATAAAACGAATCATTATAAACACTTATCAATCGGTATCAGGCAGTGGCGCTGGTGCTTTAAAAGAGCTAATAAGCCAAACAAGGCAGGTTTTAGAAGGACATCGTATTTGCCCTCATGTCTATTCTCACCAAATAGCCTTCAATGTATTGCCAGAAACCGATGTTTTCTTGGATAATGGTTATACTAAGGAAGAGCAAAAAATGGCAGAGGAAACACGAAAAATAATGCACGCAGAAGATATACTTGTTTCAGCAACTTGTGTGCGAGTCCCTGTTTACTTCGGACACAGTGAAGCAGTCAATGTAGAATTTAGTTTACCTATTACTCCTGAGGAGGCGAGGGAAATTTTGGCTCAGGCTCCTGGTGTCAAAGTGCTCGATGACCCTAGCGTTAGCCTTTATCCTTTGCCCTGGGCAGCTAGCGGCTCAAATCATGTATTTGTAGGCAGGATTCGCAAGGATATGTCTCACCCTAACGGACTAGTTATGTGGGTAGTGGCTGATAATTTACGCAAAGGGGCAGCGTTAAACGCCATACAAATTGCTGAGGAGGGAATAAAAATGGGCTGTATAATATGTAAGAGGGAACGAAAACTCCACCGCCAACGGTCATTATCTAGCAAAGGGCAGGAGGCTTAAAATGAAAAACCCAGGCCGCTTATTAACAGCTATGGTTACACCTTTTGACGCTGAGGGTGAAGTTGATTATGAGCAGGCTAAGAATTTAGCTCGAGCTTTGCTCGATTCAGGTAGCGATGGTTTGATAATCTCTGGTACAACCGGGGAATCTCCCACTCTCAGTCGCGAAGAAAAATTACGTCTTTTCACTGAGGTGAAGTCAGCGATAGCTAACCGCGGGACAATAATAGCTGGCACTGGCAGTTACAATACCAGAGAGAGCCAGGAGCTAACTAAAGAGGCAGAGAGGATTGGAGTTGACGCTTGTCTTTTAGTAGTTCCTTACTATAATCGGCCAACCCAGCAAGGCTTATTTGAGCATTTTGAAGCTATTGCTCAAGCCACTACTTTGCCTTGCATTCTTTATAATGTGCCGTCACGCACAGTGGCTAACCTCGCTTCCGATACTGTAATCAAGCTAAGCCAGATTGATAATATCGTGGGTGTAAAAGAAGCCAGTGGTAATCTTCGTCAGGTAGCTGAGATTGTGCAGGGAACCAGAGACAACTTCTTAGTTTATAGCGGCAATGATGGTGACACCTTGCTTATTCTCGCTTTGGGAGGCTATGGTGTAATCAGTGTTGCCTCACATTTAGTGGGGATCCAGATAAAAGAAATGATAGAGAGATTTCTTAGCAGTAAAACTCAGGAGGCAGCTAGTATTCACCGTCACTTGTTGCCTTTAATAAATGCTATGTTCATTAACCCTAACCCTATGCCTGTTAAGTATGCCCTAAATTACCTTGGTTTTCCGGCAGGCAAACCTCGCTTACCTTTGGTCAAGCCTGACGAAAAATCAGCCGAGATTATTCGGGCAACGTTAAAAAATTACAAAATCGACTTACCCCTCGCTTCTCTCTCCCACAAGAAACAGAATTAGGGTGTGGGAAGGCTGCTCAAGGAAGAATGGATCTCACCTCTACCAGTTGCTTTCTCTTTGGTCCTACAGCAATACAGCTAACAGGGCAAGAGAGGAGTTCCTCAAGCCTAGCTACGTATTGGTGGGCTTCCAAAGGGAGCTGAGCGAAATCACGGATTTCGCTTGTTGCCACCTGCCAGCCAGGCAATTCTTCATAGACTGGTTGGCATTTCTCTAGTATGGCTGTATCGCTAGGAAAAGAATCTAGAACATTGTTATCAAATCTATATGCCGTGCATATTTTAATTGAAGGAAAATCATCATAAACATCAAGGTGGGTTAAAGCTATATCGCTGAATCCATTTACTTGAACGCTGAAGCGGCCGGCCACAGCATCAAACCAACCGCAGCGTCGTGGCCTCCCTGTCGTAGTGCCATATTCGTGGGCTTTTTCTCGTATGAGTTCGCCCACTTTGTCCTGCAGCTCTGTAGGCATGGGACCACTGCCCACTCTAGTGATGTAAGTTTTGAATACACCTATAACGCGATCAAATGCCCTTGGACCTATGCCCGCTCCAATAGAACCTCCTCCGGCTAACGGCGAAGAAGAAGTTACATAGGGATATGTGCCAAAATCAGGATCAAGTAAAGTTCCCTGTGCGCCCTCCAGTAAGATTGGTTCTCCTCTTGCCATCGCTTGGCCAAGCATGGAGACAGTCTCCTTGATAAATGGAGCTAACATCTCTCCATAGTGACAATATTGTTCAAAAATTTCTTCCAAAAGCAAAGGAGGGTGCTGATATACTTTGGTGAGAATAGCGTTTTTAACTTCGAGGGTTGAGCTTAGCTGTTTCAGAAATATATTCCTGTCTAATAAACTCCCAACACGGATTCCCAAACGAGCTACTTTATCAGCAAAGGCAGGGCCAATACCTCTGCGCGTAGTGCCTAAAGCTCCCTTACCGCGTCTTTCCTCCTCCAATCCGTCGAGGAGGATGTGATAAGGCATGATGAGATGGGCACGGTCGCTAATAATAAGCTGACTTATATCCACACGGCGGTTTCGAAGCTCATCCAGTTCTGTAAGAAGCACTGCTGGATTAATGACTACTCCATTGCCGATAATACAGGTCACCTGTGGGTAAAAAATGCCTGAGGGCACAAGATGCAGTCTGAACTCACCGTATGGGTTAATTACCGTGTGGCCGGCATTGTCACCACCCGAGAAACGAACCACTACTTCAACTTTCTCAGCCAGAAAATCGATTATCTTCCCTTTTCCCTCGTCACCCCACTGGCCTCCCACAACAGCTATAACAGACATCTAGCTACCTCCTAATTTTTGCTTGCTTCCGTAAGTAAAGTAACCTTTGAGCTACAGTGACATAAACGAAAACCACTAAAATCCATAAAGCAATAAAAACCTGGTTTACCAGCAAACCTACTGCTAATACTATAACCCTTTCAGCTCTGGTAAACAAACCAACTCGGCATTCCAAACCTAGTCCCTCTGCCCTAGCTCTTATGTAGCTAACAAGGAAGGACCCAATCAAAGCGGCAAAAATAGCCACAATCTCTGAAGTAGCCCCTTTTGGCAAATACCAAA
>JAUWHP010000005.1 GCA_030605765.1 Dehalococcoidia bacterium | reverse complement strand
GAAAATTTCTATGTCCTTTCCCTGCTCAAATTATGCCCGCCGGTGATGAAGGCGATACTGGAGCTTGGCGAGATAAGGCTAGACGGCATTATCTGCCCTGGACATGTCAGCGTTATAATCGGCTCCTATCCCTATGAATTTATCCCCAAGAACCATAATGTTGGCTGTGTTATCTCGGGCTTTGAACCTTTAGATATCTTGCTATGCATAGACAGACTGGTAGAACAAATTGAAAGCGGCCAGCCAAAAGTGGAAATAGCGTATCGCCGTGGAGTAAAGCCTGAAGGCAACGAAAAAGCCTTAGAATTGATGGGGGAGGTTTTTGAAATTGCTCAAGCTAACTGGCGGGGAATCGGGGTTGTGCCTCGAAGCGGCTTAAGGGTTAGCCAAAAATATGAGCATTTTGATGCTGACAATCTCTTTCGGCTAAACTTAAAACCCGCCGGGGAGCCTAAAGGGTGTCGTTGTGGCGAGATACTCCGTGGCATAGCCACACCACCTGAGTGTGGACTTTTTGGCAAGGTTTGCACTCCAGAGAAGCCTATAGGCCCTTGCATGGTCTCAAGCGAAGGCGCTTGCGCTGCTTATTATAAATATGGTGGGATAAGCTATGAGTGATAATGTTCTTTTGGCCCATGGCAGCGGTGGCAAGCTCAGCCATGATTTGATTGAGAAAAAATTACTTCCACCTCTGGCTAATCCTATGTTAAATCGATTAGATGACTCAGCTATTTTTGAATTTAGCGGACATCTTGCCTTTACCACCGATAGCTATGTAGTTAACCCTATTTTCTTTCCTGGTGGAGATATAGGCAAGCTGGCTATTTGTGGCACAGTTAACGACTTATCCATGAGCGGAGCAAAACCTCTATACTTGAGCCTGTCTCTGATTTTAGAAGAGGGTTTCTCCTTAAGCGAACTTGACCGCATAGTTAGGTCGATAAAGGCAGCCACTGAAGAAGCCGAAGTACGTATAATCACCGGGGATACCAAGGTAGTAAATCAGGGACAGGCTGACAAGCTATTTATCAATACCTCAGGGATAGGAGTAATTCCTCTGGGAATTGATATTTCAGGAGCCAACGCCCGGGCAGGAGATAAAATCATCCTGAGTGGCACTATTGGCGATCATGGTATAGCTGTAATGTGTCAGCGTGAAGGATTGAAGTTCTCCACTCCTGTACAAAGCGACTGTGCTCCATTAAACAAGCTGGTAGCTCAAATGCTAAAATCATCACCAAGAATCCACTGCCTCCGTGACCCTACCAGAGGCGGGTTAGCTACTGTGCTTAACGAGTTTGCTCAGCAATCAAACGTAGGTATCGTGTTAGAAGAGGATAAGATACCGATAAAGGAAAGTGTCAGGGCTGTCTGTGAGCTTTTGGGCTTCGACCCCCTTTATTTAGCCAATGAAGGCAAGCTGGTAGCTATGGCCGAGCCAGCCGACGCTGGTAAGATTTTAGCTGAAATGCGGCAAAATATCTACGGCAGAGATGCAGCCATCATCGGCGAGGTGAGCAATGCTCACCCTGGAAGGGTAATCATGAAAACAAAACTGGGGCCATCCCGAGTTGTTGATATGCTCTCCGGGGAGCTACTACCAAGGATATGCTAGAATAAAGTTCGTGAAGCAAGTTGGTATTCTGTACAACTCCAAGCTGGAGAAAGCCCGAGATGTAGCTAACAAGCTGGGTAAATTGTTGTATGCCCATGGAGTTTCTTCGTGGCAATGCCCGGCCTGGGAAGAAGACAAGGCTAAGCAGCAAATAGCTGACTCAGATTTGGTTTTGAGCATTGGTGGTGATGGCACCATACTTCACGCCGCTCACATTTCAGCCTCCGCGAATGTGCCCATAGTGGGCATAAATTTAGGGAGGTTAGGCTTCATTACTGAGCTGAACGCTGATGAAGCTGCATCAAAATTACCCAGTCTGCTTAAAGGTGCTGGTTGGGTTGAGGAGAGAGCCATGCTTGAAGCTCGACTCGGAGATAAAAGCTTCTATGCCCTGAATGATGTGGTGGTGCGAAGTACCGCGGTTCGCCTTGTTAACATAAAGGCAGAGATTGACAGCGAAATGCTAGCCACTTATAGGGCTGACGGGGTTATTATAGCTACAGCTACCGGCAGCACTGGTTATTCGCTGGCAGCCGGCGGGCCAATCCTCCACCCCCAATCCAGAGAAATAATACTGCAGCCAATATCCTGCCATCTTGGATTGAGCCATACTCTGGTCTTGCCCCCACAAAGTATAGTCGTTTTAAGGGTTGCTACTGGAGATAGGGCCATACTCAGCCTTGACGGCCAGGTCGACGTATCCTTACACAGCGAGCAAGATATCAGGATAAAACTCAGTTCCTGCGTAGCTCGTTTCTTGAAAACACATCAGCCAAAATATTTCTATAGCTCGCTGTGGCAGAAGCTGCGAGGAAAGGAACAATATGAAGATTGAGAAAGCAAAAGCAAGCGATGCCACCTCAATACAACAATTAATTAATCACTTTGTTAGCCAGGATGACATACTACCTCGCGCCTTAAGCGAAATTTACGAGAATATTAGAGATTTTTTTGTAGTTAGGGAAGGAAATCAGGTTATTGCTTGTGCAGGATTGCATATAGACTGGATTGATTTGGCTGAAATAAAGTCATTGGCCGCCATTGAGGAAGGCCAGCACCAGGGAATCGGTTCTTCGTTAGTTCAGGCATGCCTTAATGAGGCTAAGGAATTGGGCATAACTACTGTCTATTGTCTTACTCGCAGACCATCTTTCTTCGAGGAACAAGGGTTCCATCTGGTTGATAAAATGGAATTGCCACGCAAGGTATGGGGAGATTGCTATCGCTGTCCCAAATTCCCTGACTGTGATGCATCAGCTCTTATTTACCATATCTAGCGTCACCACGGTGAGCCGAAGCCCTGGGCCCTTCGCTTGCTGTCATTTCGAGGAACGAATGCGACAAGCCAATATTCTCTCACTTGACAGGAGAGAGGCAGGATAAGGGTGGCAAACAAAACAAAACAATCTCAGAAAGGAGAGTCATGTTGCCAGAGAAAAAGCTATCCAGCCAGCAGATTTACAGCGGCCGGGCAGTAAATTTATCCGTGGATATTGTAGAGAAACCCAGCGGCAAAAAAGCTACTCGAGAAGTGGTAGAACATAGTGCTTGCATAGCAGCAGTAGCCCTTGATGACCAGCACAATGTGCTTTTGGTTCGTCAGTTTCGCTATCCAGTAGGTAGGTTTCTATTGGAAATACCCGCCGGTGGCATAGATGACGGTGAAGAACCTCAGGACTGTGTCCGTCGTGAGCTGCAGGAGGAAATCGGCTATTTGCCCAGGAAAATAGATAAACTGGGTGGTTTTTATTCTATCCCTGGCTATGGCACGGAGTATCTACATTGCTACCTGGCTACCAACCTTGTGCCCAGCCGCCTGGTAGCTGAAGATAGTCAAGGCATAGAGCTCGTCCGGGTTCCCACAAATCAAATACCTCAACTTATCGCTTCAGGTGAAATCTGTGATGCCAAAAGCATCGCTGCTTTGCTCACCTTTCTGTTTATACGGCAAAGAAAATGATAAATCGGGCAAATTTAGGATGTCACGTACCATTCTTGGGCTTTGCAGGCGGTTATGCATGATCCCGAACTCTACTTTTGAAAAAAGGAACGAGAATAATTTAGTATGTGAGGGGGTTAAAAATCAGCGACAAAACTAAACCACGTAAATCCTGGCAGGAAAAATTGGCGGATAGCAAAGGCCTGCCGAAAGTGGAAAAGATTACCGATAAAATGAGTAAAAGATGGGGAACAGGTACGGTTGTTATTCCAGCACCAAAAGAAGTAGATGAAATTATGCGAAAAGTTCCCCAAGGTAGAGTTATTACAATAAATGAAATTCGTGCCAAACTCGCCCAAAAACACGGCGCTACAATCGGTTGTCCCATAACTACTGGGATTTTCGCCTGGATTGCGGCTAATGCAGCAGGGGAAGCGGCAGAAGAAGGAAAGCAAGATATTACTCCTTACTGGCGGACATTAAAATCCGCAGGGCAGTTAAATGGAAAATACCCAGGAGGAGTAGAAGCTCAGGCTGCACATTTAGAAGAAGAGGGACACATAATTGAGCCAGGCAAAGGTAAAAAACCGCCAAAAGTGAAAGGTTTCGAGAAATACCTGGTAAAACTATAAGATTTTATCCGCCGCTTCTCTTCAGTTTCTCTATCGCGGCATCCGCCTCCCCACCTCGCTGGTAGCACCCTCAGTAATTCTTTCACGTGTGCTGTTTTACACTATTTGAGCGCTTAGCCTGTGAACTTCCGCAAGGGCAGAAAGGCATGAACTTGCTCTTGATATCGTAAAATTTCATCGCCAAACTCCTGTGCCAAAAAGCTTGGTTTCCCGTGAAGCAATTGTAGGGAGCAAGGTAATTATATACGCTAAAGCTGCTGCATAAACAGAAGTTCCCGGCCCAATATTAGCCAAAAAAGAAGTCACATGAAGGATTCCGGCTGAAAGTCTCCCGAAATGAGAGGCCTCGATTAAAAAACCCCGTTATCCATGCCTGAGAGACAAAAGCAACACATTGAGGCATTATAGCGGGAAGTGACCAAGTCCCAGGGGCTCACGGTTTGGGCATCTTGCTTCTGGCATTTTTCAATTGTGCCCTCCGTTCCCCTTTTGGTTTCTTAGATTTGAAGTGGTCAATCATACTCTCGATGTTCTGACGCCTTCTGGTAACTAGGATTCTATGCCAATCACTGTAGTAGTAAATACCCTGGAAAACTGAGCCGCTTAAAACTCCGTAGAATATTGCTGAAGTCAAAAAACGGACGTTCATTATCAGACTAAGAATTATTATCCCTGAAGAGATGAGCCAATGGTGAAAGTGAATCTCGTGATTTCCAAAGGGAAAGACAATTGATTTTATTCTACCGGGTTTTCCACTTGCTTTGCCGGCCGTGTATTTGGTTAACAGAAAACCTAGAAGCCAGCCCACAAAAAAGAGATAGCCAAGAAGAATACCAGCAGCTAGTACTGGGGGAATGCAAGCTAACTTTCTCTTCATCTAAGAGATACTCCATATTCCCACTTTGCCACGTTCAACTATTTTCCCTCCATAACAGAATCTACCAACCTTCTCCTCGCCCATCGTAATAATAACAGAATGGAGCCGTTGCAATCCCTATTGTGAGTATAACATGAAATTACTCACTGTAGTTCCTTCACTTCGCTCGGGACTCTGGCTTCAGCTTCTCTATCACCGCATCGGCTACTTGGCTGGTGCCTGCAGCGGTGCTATCACCGCGGTCAAGCTTCAAGTCGTAAGTAACATTCTTGCCTTCAGCGATGACCTCCATTATGGCTTTCTCTAACCTATCAGCACTATCCCCTTCTCCCAGATAGCGAAGCATCATTACACCGGAGAGCATCGTTGCTATGGGGTTAACCTTGTTTTTTCCAGCGTACCTAGGGGCACTTCCATGAGTAGGTTCAAAAATAGCTATATCATCCCCTATATTAGCTCCTGGGGCCAAGCCTAAGCCGCCAACCAACCCAGCGCACAAATCGGAAATAAGGTCTCCATAGAAATTAGGTAAGACAAGAACATCAAATTGCTGAGGCCTCCGCACTAATTGCATGCAGGTAGCATCCACAACCATGTCGGCAAATTCTATATCTGGATACCCCTTAGCCACTTCACGAGCGGTATCCAAGAAAAGCCCATCGGAAAATTTGAGTATGTTGGCCTTATGGATTGCCGTCACCTTTTTTCTGCCGTTTTTTCTGGCATATTCGAAAGCAAATTTGACAATGCGTCTGCTTGCTGTCTGGGATATCACTTTTAAGCTTACTGCGGAATCTTTATTTATCTTTTCTCCAGTAGCTTGAACAACTAATTCCAATAGTTTTGCCGTTTCTGTGCCATCTTTGGCGAATTCAATGCCGCAGTAAAGGTCTTCAGTGTTTTCCCTGACTACCACTATATCCACGCTTTTGTAGGGAGTATGAACACCAGGATAGGTTTTACAGGGGCGGAGGCAGGCATAAAGGGCCAATTTCTTGCGCAAAGCTACATTAACGCTTCTAAAGCCACTGCCTATAGGAGTGGTCACTGGTCCCTTGATGGCAACTCTATTCCTCTTTATTGACTCCAGAGCACTTTCAGGGAGGGGTGTACCAAACATATCCTGAGCTTGGCTACCTATGATAGCAATATCCCACTGAAACTGGGCTCCCATAGCCTCCAACGTTCTCTGGGCTGCCCTGGCAACTTCAGGGCCTATGCCATCGCCAGGTATGAAAGTTACTTTATGTACCACAATATTCCTCCTCAAATTGGAGCCGTCTCGCTTCGCTAATCGCCTTCATCCTTCGATAAACTCAGGGCAGGCTTTAATCCTCTCCCTTGACGGGAGAGGAAGTTGTATCGTCACATCCGCTCCTCGCAATGACACTTTTACCACGAGGGAGGGAAAAATCACAAACCATCATGACCTATAAAATTTATTCCTAACAGCTCATGGATTTCTCTTTCAATCCAGTTGGCCCCGTCCATTAGCGGGGCCAGAGAATCTATTTCCAATTTTGACTTTGGCAGTTTCACCCGCAAGGAAATCAACAAATTGAT
>JAUWHP010000010.1 GCA_030605765.1 Dehalococcoidia bacterium | reverse complement strand
ACAGCAAAGGAGGTTTAGTATGATTCCCAAGGAATACAATCTGGAGGGTAAGGTGGCCATTGTGACCGGGGGTGGCCGGGGGATTGGCAAGGCCATTTCTCTGGTGCTCGCCGAGGCCGGTGCCGATTTAGTGGTGGCGGCCCGCACTGTGGAACAGATCGAAGGAACGGCTAAGGAGATTAGGGAGCTAGGTCAGCGCGCCCTCGCCGTTTCCACCGATGTCACCAAGGCAGATGAGGTAGAGCGTATGGTGAAAAAAACTATTTCCGAGTTTGGCAAGATTGACATACTTGTTAATGATGCTGGTACAGGTCTTGCCAAGCAACTAGTCCCTTTGCCTGGCATAAAACTCCCCGGATGGGAGGGAGTACGCGACCCAAATACCTCCATTAGCGAGGAGGAATGGCACCTCATTATGAACACCAATCTAACCAGTATTTTCCTCTGCTCCAGAGCAGTAGGGCCATATATGATTGAGCAAAGAAGAGGCAAAGTTATCAACATCAGCTCTGTTAATGCAGAGATGGGCCTTCCTTATTCTATATCTTATAACACCAGTAAAGCAGCGGTGAATATGTTTACCCGCTGCTTAGCCCTGGAGTGGGCCCCTTTCAATATTAATGTCAACGCTATAGGACCGGGGGACTTCCCTACACCACTCACGGCAAGACTACATAGTGACCCGCAGCGTAGAAAAGAAATGCTCCGCTGCATCCCTATGGGTAGGGTGGGAGATGTGCGCGACCTGGGGCTCCTGGCTGTTTACCTGGCTTCCGATGCCTCCAATTACATGACAGGCCAGACGCTCTACCTTGATGGTGGTGAATTGGCGCTATCGCCGTGCTAGAGACAATGAATTGGTAGCTCTCTCATTCACCCATAACCTGGAGCAATATTTTGCGTGACCTTGGGCGATTATCAAAATCAATGAGGGCTATCTGCTGCCAGCTACCCAAAGTTAACCTTTTATCCACAAAGGGTATAGTCAATGAAGCCCCGAGCATAGAAGCGCGCACATGAGAATGGCCATTTCCATCTCCCCAGGTCTTATCGTGCTCGTATGAAATGCTTCGAGGTATCACCCTATCCCACATGTCCTTGAAATCCTTGAGCAGCCGCGATTCATACTCGATAGTGGTTATGCCTGCTGTTGAGCCACATATAAACAGGGTTATTATTCCATTGTTCAGCCCTGATTCCTCCACTTTGCCTGCCACTTGAAGTGTTATGTCAATAATATCGCAATTCCCCTCTGTTTGAAATGTGATGTCTTTAGTTACCACGGTCATATGCCTGCCTCCTTAAAAGACTGCTTCGGTTTAGAATTCTTCGAAGAAGCTCGCAATAGCATAGTGGGCGGTCATATTTTCACCTCCCCCCATGTAATATCGTCCAATTCAAATACCGGCCCATCCTGGCATACTTTCTTTAACCCCTTCTTCGTATTTATACTACACCCATAACAAGCTCCGATACCACAGCCCATTCTCACTTCCAGAGAAACCTGACACTTCTTTAACTTAGATTCCTCGCGGGCTTTGCCTTGAGTGAGATTCTTCGGTTGCTCTGCTGCCTCGGAATGGCAGTAGCCGGGGGCGTCAGAATGACAAGCTAACTCTGACATTGCCCTGTACATACCCACCGGCCCACAAGCATATAGCTGGTCAGACCACTCCAGGAAATCAGGCAAAACATCGGTTACCAACCCCCTTCTGCCCATGCTACCATCCTCCGTGACGGGGACAAATTGAACTCCGCTCGGCAATGGCGATACAGGACAGAGTTCTCTGGCCGTGCTTGCTCCATAAATCAGCCTTACTGAGTGCTGCACCGCAGCATGCTGTGCTAAAAACACAAGGGGGCTAATACCAATGCCGCCAGCCAGCAACAACAGATTTCTTGAACCTGGTTCGATGCTGAACCCTTTACCCAGAGGCCCGAGGATGTCTATTTTGTCACCCTTCTGGCACTGCGATAGCCACAGAGTGCCTTTGCCTACCACCTTAAACAGAAAAGAGACTCGGCCTGACTTTACTTGATGTATGCTAAAAGGGCGACGCAATGTGAAATCTCCACAGCGCAGCGTAACAAATTGCCCTGGTTGCGCTGTGGCGGCTATATGAGGCGCTTCAATCCACACAAGGCTCACACCAGGCACGATTTCCACATTAGAAATTATAGTGCACACGAACTCTTTCATCACAAATCCTGAACAATATCAAAATCCCAGCATGCTTCACTCAAATTCGTTCTTAAATTTTATGTTGTCTTTTTGCGGTTTTACTTTTACTCTTCAAATATTCCTTCATTGGTTGAACATTGAAAATCGGGCTGCAATTTGTCAGGGCCTCTATAGCTACCCGGGCAGTGTCTAACGAGGTAAAGCAAGGTATATTCCTTTCTACAGCAGCACGCCTGATAGTGAATCCATCCTTTAGTGGTATGCGCCCTCCCGTGATAGTATTGATCACCCCGTCTACAAAGCCACGCTGAATAACGTCAACGATATTGGGGTGTCCTTCACCCAGCTTCTTGGTCACCATTTTTACAGGAAAATTCAGCGATTCAATCATAGTTGCGGTTCCTTCTGTGGCATAAAGCATATAATGAAGGGAATATAACTTTTCAATCATAGGTACGGACTCAGCTTTATCTCTATCTGCGATGCTAAGGAGCAAACCACCCTTGTGAGGCAGCATCAAACCAGCAGCTAACAGCGCTTTAACCAGAGCAGCCTCAAAACTGTAATCAATGCCCATCACTTCACCTGTGGATTTCATTTCGGGCCCGAGATAGTTATCCGCCCCGATTAACTTGGACATGGAAAAAACCGGAGCTTTTATGCCCACCAAGTTTTGTCTCTTGCATAATCCCCCCCGGTAACCTTGCTCCTTGAGGTTAATGCCAGCCATCACTTTGGTGGCAATCCGCGCCATGGGCACACCAGTTACTTTGGAGATAAACGGTATCGTTCGGCTGGCTCGGGGATTTACCTCAAGCACATATACAGATGAGGAGCCATTTTCTGGCATGACCACCATTTGTATATTTAGCAGGCCTTTAATCTGGAGAGCTAAGCCAATTCTAGTGGCATAATCCACCATGGTATTCACTTCATCCTCTGTCAGATTCACCCCGGGATAGACAGCTATAGAATCACCGCTATGCACACCAGCCCTTTCAACGTGCTCCATTACGCCAGGGATAAGCACCCTTTCTCCATCACAAACAGCGTCCAGCTCAACCTCCTTGCCCTGTAGGTATTTATCGACCAGCACAGGATGTTGCCTATCCATCTCTAAAGCCATTGTGAAGTAACGAATTAATTCAGCCTCATCATAGACAATTTCCATAGCTCTACCACCAAGGACATAGCTAGGACGCACCAGCAATGGGTAGCCTAAAGACCTGGCTATGGTTAGCGCCTCCTCAACAGATGATGTACCAGCCCCGGGTGGCTGCGGAATACCTAACCTGTTCAGAAAGTCTTCAAAACGACGACGGTTTTCAGCTATGTCTATAGCTTCAGCGCTGGAACCAAGAATCCGTAAGCCGCAGCGAGCTAGCGGCTCAACCAGATTTATGGCTGTTTGCCCACCAAACTGAACAATGGACGCTGGAAATTGCTTTGCTTGGTTAGCAACGCCTTCATTCTCAAGAATATCCCGTATACTTTCTTCATCCAAAGCTTCAAAGTAAAGGCGATTGCTAGTATCGTAATCTGTAGAAACTGTCTCTGGGTTCGAATTAACCAGGATGCTCTTCATCCCAGCTTCCTGAAGCGCCCAGGCTGAGTGAACGCAGCAATAGTCAAACTCAATTCCTTGCCCAATGCGTATGGGGCCACTGCCGATAACTACAGCTTTTTCCCCCTCCAAAGGCTCCGCTTCGTTCTCCTGTTCATAGGTGCTGTAGAAATAAGGGGTTTCAGCATCAAATTCAGCAGCACAGGTATCTACCATCTTATACACCGGGCGAATGTGCCACTCATGACGAATCTGCCTTATTTGCTCCGGCAATCTATCAGCCAACGTCCCGATCTGCTCATCACAGAAACCAAGCCGCTTTGCACGCCATAGAAGCTCCGGCTTCAGTGGCTCGGAGAGAAGCTGCCTCTCCATATTAACAATGTTCTGAAATTTATAAATAAACCAGGGGTCTATTCCGGTGAGCCGGGAAATCTCTTCAGCCATAGCCCCTCTTCTTAACGCTGCCATAATCGCCCATACCCTTAAGTCATTAGGCTGAAGGGGGTAAGAACTGAACTCTTGTTCGCTCCAACCTGGGTCTTCCCACAGAAGCGTTCTATTACCAAGTTCCAGAGAGCGCACTGCCTTCTGCAAAGCGGCTTCAAAACACCTGTCAATTGCCATCACCTCGCCAGTGGCTTTCATCTGGCTGCCAATTCCCCTATCGCCTAAAGCGAATTTATCAAAAGGCCACCTGGGAATCTTAACCACGCAGTAATCCAGAGCCGGCTCAAAGGATGCCAGCGTTTTACCGGTAACTTTGTTAGGTATTTCATCCAGTCTTTTGCCTATAGCTATTTTGGCAGCCACCCGGGCAATAGGGTATCCGGTAGCCTTACTAGCCAGAGCGGAGCTGCGGCTAACTCGCGGGTTGACTTCAATTACATAGTATTCGCTTCTTGTAACCTTCTTTTGGTCTGGAGCCCATTTTTCCGCCACTGTAGGGCACGGAGTGAGGGCAAACTGTATGTTACAGCCACCCTCAATGCCTAAAGCTCTTATGATTCTGAGGCTGGCCGACCTGAGCATCTGGTATTCCTTGTCACTCAGCGTCTGGCTTGGGGCTACCACTATGCTATCGCCAGTATGCACACCCATGGGGTCTATGTTTTCCATATTGCAGACGGTGATGCAATCGTCAGCCGCATCCCGCATAACTTCATATTCAATTTCCTTCCAACCGAGAAGACACCGCTCCACCAAAACTTCACGGCTCATGCTGCAATCCAGGCCATTACTAACTACAGGTTCAAGCTCTTCCATGGTATGGGCGATGCCACCGCCTGTGCCACCCAGGGTATAAGAGGGGCGAATAATGAGAGGTAAGCCAATAGACTTTGCCAGCTCCCTGGCTTGCTGCACCGATTTCACAGTGGCGCTCTGTGGCACAGGTTCCCCGATATCAACAAGAAGCTTTTTGAACAAAGACCTCTCCTCAGCTTTCTTTATCGTTTCTACTGGCGTGCCCAGAAGCCTCACATTGTATTTATCCAGCACCCCAGCATCAGCCAGCTTCACCGCCAGATTAAGTCCTGTCTGCCCACCCAGAGTGGGCAATAATCCCTCAGGATGCTCCCTTTCAATTATGCGAGCCAGGACTTCCACAGTGAGCGGCTCAATGTAGACAATATCAGCAATGCCCTCATCGGTCATAATGGTAGCTGGGTTTGAATTCACCAGCACTGTGGTAATGCCCTCTTCCCGCAGTGCGCGGCAGGCTTGGGTTCCCGAATAATCGAACTCCGCCGCTTGCCCGATTATTATGGGTCCCGAGCCAATGACTAATACTTTAGATATTTTGGACATGCTCATCCTATGCTCTATTCTTATTCATCCCCTTATCCTTGCACCATATCTAAAAATCTCTCAAACAGATACACATTGTCCTGTGGCCCAGGGGACGCTTCGGGGTGGTATTGAATGGATAGAATGGGTAAATCTCGGTGACGCAAGCCTTCCACCGTGCCATCGTTTAAGTTTATATGGCTGACTTCCAGCCCCCCTGGCAAAGTATCTGGGTCTATGGCATAACCATGATTCTGAGCGGTGATATATACCTCGCCTGTAGCTAAATCACGCACTGGATGATTACCACCACGATGCCCAAACTTCAGCTTGAATGTTTTAGCTCCCAAGGCTCGGCCTATAAGTTGATGCCCCAGACATATTCCCATCATTGGCTTTTTGCCTACAAGCTTTCTTACGGTATCCGTTATAGCATCAAGGAGAGATGGGTCACCAGGGCCAGGGGAAAGAGCAATGCCGTCCGGTTTTAAGGCTGAAATATGTTGGGCTGAGGTGCTGCAGGGAATGACCGTTAGCCGGCAGCCAAGGTGACGCAAAATACGCAATGTATTGTATTTCAAGCCCAGGTCGATAACCACAATATGATAATTGCCTCGCTTCTCCTCCGTGGAGTCTGCCCCGTGCAAGATTTTTCGGCCGCTGCGCTCCCTCAGAATGGCAGGAGGCGTAGGGTTAAATGTCAGAGCTTCGGCTCGCAATGGCAACGGTTGAGCATCACTCCTGCTTGATTGCCATTCATACGGCTTATCAGTAGTAACCTGATGAACAAAATCAACAGAGTCATATTCAGGCACACCTCTTAGCTCCTGTAACGCTTCTGCAGCAGTCATTTCCGATGTAATGATACCCTTCATCACTCCGATGGAGCGCAAGTGCCGTGTTAAAGCACGAGTATCTATTCCACTAATGCCAGGGATACCACTTGACACCAGAAACTCATGTAGAGTACTGCTGCTTTGCCAGTGACTGGGTTGGGAGCAATATTCTCTAACCGCTAAGCCCCTAGCCTGAATTTGCCTGGACTCGAAATCGGCTTCGCAAATGCCATAATTGCCAACGAGAGGGTAAGTGGGCACTAAAATCTGACCGGCGAAAGACGGATCGGTAAGCATCTCCTGGTAACCAGTCATACTGGTATCGAACACTACTTCACCATACGTAGTAATGTCAGCACCAAAAGAGTAGCCTTCATAAACCGAAGCGTCTTCAAGAAGCAATATGGTTCTTTTAGCCATGCACGGCTTCCACTCTTACTGAATCGTCCTTATAAACTATACGGCCATCAACTATGGTTGCCACCACTTTGCCCTTGAGCTTGTAGCCCTCAAGAGGGGTATTCTTACCTTTGGAGACAAACTGCCCACTATCCACCACCCATTCTCGCCCAGCATCAAATATGGTGATATTGGCTGCAGAGCCTGCTTTCAAGCTGCCTGATTCATTATCTCTGCCAATAACCTTCGCTGGCTCACAGGTTAGCTTGGAAACCAGAACAGTTAAATCTATTTCCCCTTTATGTACCAGGCCCATGACACATCCAAGAGCAGTTTCAAATCCGCTAATGCCAAAAGCAGCCAGCTCTAGCGGGCATTTTTTCTCCGCCAGAGTATGTGGGGCATGGTCGGTAGCAATAGCATCGATTACCCCGTCCTTGAGCCCCTTGAGCAAGCACCTTATATCATCCTCGGTGCACAGCGGTGGCTTCACCTTGGCATTGGCATTGTATTGACATTGTTTCGCCTCACTCATAATGACGTCCTTGTTCTTATCCCCTGCCCTATCCATAACCATTTCTTCAGTTAATGTCAGATGGTGAGGTGTGGCCTCAGCGGTCACTGAAACTCCCTCTTCCCTGGCACGGCGAATAAGCTCCACTGAGCCGCAGGTGCTTACATGAGCAATATGAATTCGAGCTCCGGTTAATCTTGCCAAAGTCAGGTCACGAGCTACTATTATTTCCTCGCTAGCTGCCGGAATCCCCTTCAATCCCAGTTTGGCAGATACCCTACCTTCATTGATAATCCCCCCCCGACTCAGTTCCTTATCCTCACAGTGCTCTATGACGGGTAAGCCAAGCACACGGCTATGCTCCAGGGCACACCTCATAACCTGAGAGTTGGGCACAGAGTCGCCATCATCACTAAAGCCAACTACTCCTGCATCAGCCATCTCAGCCATAGGAGAAATCTCCTGGCCTTTCCTTCCTTTAGTTATGCAGCCTACAGGAAGAACATGAACAAAAGCATCGCTGCTGGCTTTTGCTTTCACCCAATCCACAGTGACTCGATTATCCAGGGGTGGATTCGTGTTTGGCATACAGCAGACAGTGGTGAAGCCGCCTGCCGCCGCCGCCTTTGTTCCTGTGGCAATAGTCTCCTTATCTTCAAAGCCTGGCTCCCTGAGATGACAATGAAGGTCTATAAATCCCGGGCAAACAATCAGCCCCGTAGCATCAAGATCCTCCGCCCGGCTCAGCATGACAGAGGGTACAGAGCTCAGAGCAATAGCACCGCCCACCCGCACAATCTTGCCCTGGACAATGAGCAAGTCGCCCACCTGGTCTATACCACGCTTGGGGTCAATTACACGACCACCATGGATAAACAAAGTGGCAGCCTTGTTGGTTCGCTCCGCTGGCAATGACCATTTGCCTTTCATCTCATGCCCCTGAGTCCTGATTCTAGAATTCAGCTATTAGCCTTCAGGATTCAGTATTTCTAATAACATAGCTGCTGGGTTTGAATCCCCGAGCCTGAGCTTCCTTCTCAGAATCGAAAATGACCAGTTTGTCTGGCTTGATCCTTCGGGTCCAGTTGCTGCCAGCGCTATGGTATTTCTTGTTCTCTAGTTTTCCTTCATGCCAATCTGTAGTAGCGATATACTCTGGATAAAGCTCATGTTCACAATAGATACAGTTCAATATCAAAGGCTCAAGATTTACTATTTTGAATGCAGGCTTTATATACCGTATTTCACTTTCCTGGTTGGTTACACACTTTGGATTGCTGCATCTGAGCCCGGAATCTCGCCTGTAAATGGGATAGTCCACCTGGCGAACAAAGGAATAATCATCTTCCCCGGAAGCTGCAACCTGTTTAGCCCCCAACAACAGTGCCAGTAGCGCCATTCTAACAGGCACCCCGCGAGCTGCCTGCTTAAAGTACATGCTCCTGGGATCGCCATCCACCTCATAAGCTAACTCATCAACGCGGGGCAACGGGTGCATAACAAGGGTTCTCTCAAACTTCTTCTTCTTGAGAAGCTCTTTATTCACCACAACGTAGTCCTCATTTGCTCCCTGTTCCCCCATCTTCGCCTGCCTTTCCCTCTGCAGCCTGGTAACATAAAGGGCATCAACCTCCTTCTCCAGCTCTATCTGCATACTAATGTCAGGTATCATGGTCAACTGGTGTGGGCTGCTTGGCGTCATATACACAGCATCTATGGGAAATAAACCTTTCTTACTTACACTGCCCAGCGCCTCATATCTTTTCAATTTACCTTTATATCTGGTAGTTAGTTTCCTCAGGACATGCTCAGGCATCTCCAGCCCCGGGCAGGGGTGAAAAAGGATGGTGGCACCAAACCTGGCCAGCGCGTAGCTCAGGGAATGTATAGTGCGTCCGTATTTCAAATCCCCAGACAGAGCAATCCTCAGTCCTTTGATTGTCTGTCTCTCTTTTTTAATGGTATAAAGGTCACACAAAGTTTGAGTGGGATGTTCATGACCTCCGTCACCAGCGTTTATCACCGGCACCCCAGCATAGTCGGCCACCACTCGGGCTGCCCCTTCCCAGGGATGTCTGATGACGATTATATCAGCGTAACTCCCTGCCACTCTCGCCATGTCAGCAATACTTTCACCCTTGGCCAGAGAGGTAGCGCCTATGTCCACCGCACTAATGACGCGTCCCCCAAGCCTGTTCATCGCAGCTTCAAAGGACAGCCGCGTCCTGGTGCTGGGCTCAAAAAATAGGCTGGCCATGATTCTTCCCTGGCATACAGTAGTCTGTTTATCCATTGACTGTGACATTTCATCTGCCAGGGAAAACAGTCCCTCAATTTCCACATTGGATAGGTCGTCAATGGTCACCATACTCCTATTTGCCATACTCATAGTAGTTCCCTCCTTTTGATTCTCTGCTCAATTTCCTCTCCCTTGATGAGAGAGGATTAAGGTGAGGGTGAAACGGATCCACAATTACCACCCTATCTATACCATCGCTTTCGTGTAGGTACACCTTTATTTTCTCACTTCTGGAGCTCGGTATGTTCTTACCCACATAATCAGCACGAATAGGTAGCTCTCTATGGCCGCGGTCAACAAGCACAGCTAACTGAATGGACCTGGGTCGTCCCAGGTCCATAAGAGCATCCATAGCAGCCCTGATGCTTCGCCCTGTATAGAGCACATCATCAACCAGTATCACATGCTTATCGGTGATGTCGGTGGGAATATCGGTGTTTTGCACCTGCGTTCTGTGCTCCAGAGAGGAAATATCGTCGCGATAAAGAGCGAAATCCAGAGCACCAACAGGAATAGAAGTCGGTTCTAAACTTTGAATTGTAGCAGCTAACCTCTGGGCTAAAGGCACTCCACGCGTTCGCATGCCCACCAGCACAATATCGTCGGCACCCTTGTTTCTTTCCAGTATCTCGTGGGCGATACGAGCCAGAGCCCGGCCCACATCCTCGGGGGTCATGAGGATTTTTTCAGGCATAAAAAAACCTCCTGCCGTCGCACTGGCAAGAGGTTTCAATCGTAAGTTCTACTATTGTACTTTGCTCTAACACCTTTCCCCTTACCAGCCTCGCTGGACTGATTTAAAGGTCTGGTTAATTCTACCACCATCATTAAATTGATGCAAGCGAAAGTCTCTTCCAATACAAGATGAGCCTGGAGGGAAGGATGATTTCTAACACAAGGTGAGCCTGAGAGAAGAGGCTGTGGTTGCCCTATTCCTTAACCACAGAAATCAATCCTTTCTTTATGGCTATCACTACAGCGTGAGTGCGAGCGTTGGCGTTGAGTTTGCGCAGAATAGAGGTTATATGATTTTTAATAGTCTGTTCGCTGACGTTCAGCTCCGCAGCGATCTGCTTATTGAGGTAGCCTTGAGCCATGTAGTCCAGGATCTCTGTTTCTCTAGGGGTGAGTGGTGAAATGAAAGTAGCTGCTTCTTTCTCTGCGGAAAGTTCATGAAACTGCCGTAGTATCTGCTCAGCTACCTTTGGCCGCTCTACAAGGTTTTCATTTATAGGATGCTCACCTTGAGCACATCGCCTGATGGCCTGTGCCAGCTCGTTGGCATCCACATCCTTGCTCAGGTAAGCTGAAGCCCGGGCTTTGATCGCCTGGAAAAATTGTTCATCACGTGGCTCTGGAGTCAGGATGATAGCAGCTACACTGGGCAAGCGTTGCTTTATGGCATGACAGAGCTCTAAATCACCCGGCAAGGTAGCATTGAGGCCCAAAAGCACCACATCAGGAGGTGAAGTTTCGATCGCGGCAAGTACTCCTTCATCAGCATTAGCCTCCCCCAAAATCTGTATGTCAGGCATGCGGGAAAGCGAGGCGCGTATGCCCTGCCGGAACAAAGGCTGCTGGTCAACTATAAATACCTTGGTCACTTTGCCCTCTAAAGTATCCCTACCTTAGTTTAGCATACATAATGCAGGATGTAAAAAATTTAGTGCTCGTTCACCCTGCACCGGTCTAAAGACACGTGTCCATGTTTCCTCCCCTGGAGGGCGAGGGGGTCATGGAGGATGCTTTAATTAGCTCGTGCTTCAGGTTGTCGAGTTTCGGCACAAAAGGCTCGGTCAGCTTACGCCAGTTTTGTTGCCACTCGGGCACAGCTTCAGTATTAATAGCGCCCACTGCCGTTCCCGATATCCTCAGTTGATGCAGGGCTTCCCTGCCCTTGTTTTCTATCGCTTGCCTGGTCATTCGCAAGGCTTGCTCATGTTCTTGAGCCAGTTCCCTTATCTGTTCTATGACCGGCTGTAATCTCGGCTCAATGGCAGCTATCCCCTGGATTATCTTCTCCAGCCTGGAGTGGCTCTCCAAATCCATAGCCTGCGCCAGGTAACCAGTAATTGTTCGCACTGTAAAGTCCCTCCCCTCAGTGGGGCGACTATCCAGTTCTATGGATAGATTGAGTGGGTCAGGATGATCGAGGTACCTTTGTGCTATGCCCTTTCCAACCTGGCGATATTCTTGTTCTCTTTGCTGCTGCATTTCCTGGGGGGAGAGTTTACCCAGCTTGTTAGCTTTCTCCCGGGCAATTTCCCAGGCATCCTTTAATTCACTCATAATCGCTCTTCATCATCCTGAGCATAGCGAGGAATCTCTCAACCAGGACCCTTCACTTCGTTCACGTGGCAGTCAAGCCATTATTGGCATTAGCAAAGCATTTTAGCTTATAATACTAAAGAAGGTCAAAGTATGATTTATCATAAATCGATAAGGATAGGGCAGAACTTTTACTGCTATGTATGGAATGGCAAGGGAAATAACTGCAATGCCAGCCTCCTGTGTCATATTTTACGGGGAGAGCGGCCTCATATTCTGGTTGACCCCGGGCACATCAAGAATGAGCGGGGGGAAACTTGTTTTGATTCCCTGACTCAGGCCATGGAGAAAGATGGCTTCAAAGTAAAAGATATCGGTTTGGTGATATGTACGCATAGCCACCCCGACCATTTTGAGGCTGTAGAGTCAGTAGTAGAGCAGAGTAACGCCTTGGTAGCGCTGTCTCGTGAAGAGGATGAATTCTACAACAACGCTGGAAATTATTTCTACAATGCTTTTGGAAGCCGGCCACCACAGGTCAAACCATTCTTCTACCTGAGAGAAGGTGATTTAAGCCTGGGGGCTACAAATAAGTTAGCTATCAAGGTTTTACTCACACCGGGGCACACTCCAGGCTCTATCTCTCTTTACTTGCAGGAGGCGAAAATATTAATAAGCGGCGATGTAATCTTTTCTGGCAGCGTTGGCAGAACAGATTTCCCTGGAGGGAGCGCCTCTTTGCTGCGGGAAAGCATCAATAAGCTATCTCAGCTTGATGCGGAATACTTGGTCCCGGGGCATAGCACAGAAGCCGGCAGCATAATTGCTAGCAAGGATAAAGTGTCACGCAATTTTCACCTGGTTAAAATGTTTATTTAGGCAAGGTATGTGATGGAACCGGACAAGAAAATCAAGTACGCGGTGGAGCACACTGAGCTAATCAGGCCGCCACAGCAACATCTGGCAACTTTTGGCGCTACTACTCTGAATTACTATGTGGTTACTGGACTGGCGGAAAATCTTAGCGTGGTCAGGGATGGGAAAGTGATAGCTGAAAAGCCCAGAATTGTCACACCTTCTTATTTAGTCAGGTTGGAAGGCTTCAGCGAAGAAGCCAGAAAATACATCGCCATGGCAGCCAGAGAACACCCCAGTGAGCCAGGTATTTTCTACAGATATCAAAATCAACCCAGAGAGATGAACGTTGTTTCTGAATCCACGAGACAGGTGATAGGTAAACTCAACGCACAGATAGACGAAGAACATAATCCATTAAGCACCATTATCAAGGGAGTGGAAGAATTGTGGGATGTATCGCTTCTTATGTTTATCTATCACTTAACCAGGAAATCCATCCACTCCAATGTTGCTGAGTTCCGTAGCAGAGGTTTCCTGAATATAGATGCAAGCGGCTTGCCCAAAGAGGCTCGCAACCACATTGAGGATCTTTTTCAACAGGTGGGAAATGACATCTCTCGAGCTTCCGAATTAGTGGCTGAGCTAAACAGATGGGACGTGTTCCCAGAGTACCAGGACAGGTTTTTCACTCTGTTCAGAGGGAGATAAGGCAGCTTCTTACATAAACCCCAGGTACCACTCAAGTATCCTGCTGCCCCATAGCAGGGTAATTAAAGTACTCAAAGAGAGGAAGGGACCAAAGGGAATTGTTTCCTTGCGTCCTTTCTTCTTGGCTATCAAGAAAGCTACAGCTACCACGCTTCCTATGATAGCCCCCATAATCAATGCCATAAAGACCAGGGGAAAGCCAGTGGCCAGGCCGATAAGAGCTGCCAGCTTGACATCCCCCCAACCCATCCCACCACGGGAAATGAGAGCTACTAGCAAAAACATGACGAAACCAATGCTTCCACCGATGGCGAAGTTAGCTATACCACTGAATTTTAATTGTGCGGCCCAGGGTTGAGGCATAAATAGGGCAAAGAGCAAAGCCACCACCATGCCAGAGTAGACCACGCTGTTCAGGATAAGCCCGTGCTCCAGGTCAACCACGAATATTATGATAAATATACAAGCATAGAAAACCATTACGCCCAGCTCTGGAGCCAAGCCACAACGGCGGTAGAGGAAAGCAAACATAGCACCAGTGGCAAGCTCCACCCAGAGGAGACGCTTGGGTATGGAAGCCTGGCAATAACGGCAGCGGCCGTGCAGCCAGAGGTAGCTGAACAGGGGGATGAGGTCCTTAGCCGCCAGGTGGTGCTGGCAAGCCTGGCAATGAGAGGGAGGATTTAAGATAGACTCACCTCGAGGCAGGCGATCAATGCATACATTGAGAAAGCTGCCCACCGCCAGTCCTAAAAGGGCAAAAACGAATATAAAAAAGGCTCCCATAGCTACTCATTGTGGCTCTATCATAGCCCCAAAGTCAATCCCACAAACGCGCAAATCCTGAACAGTTCGTGTTGTGACAAACTTGATGACTTAGTGTAGACTATAGCGGTGTAGTTCAGATAGTTGACACTTAATGAACTGCACTGGTAGAATCTGCCTTTCACATGGAGGTAGGGAAATTTACGCTATTATTGAAGCA
>JAUWHP010000037.1 GCA_030605765.1 Dehalococcoidia bacterium | reverse complement strand
ATTTGCAGGTCATCGGCGAATTCTCGAACCCAGCCATCGAGGGGAAAGTCATCGGTTTCTTTTATGGAGAGTATATATTGGACATCGTAACTAGCTGCAAACTCCCTTATCAGGGAGATAAAGTGTCGCAGGTGATTCTTGTCCAGGTTATTGGCAGCTTCATCTATGATAACAGGCAGTCTGAAATATCTTGCCAGGGCAGTCAGCGTTGCCAGGCTGAAGAAAGCCCTCTCTGCCCCGCAGGGATGGGTTATCTCCCTGCTTTTATAAGTGGTCTTGCTGAGCTGCAGGCTGCCTTCACCCATTTCAATACAGGAATTTAGCAAGCCTTCATCCGTAAGCTTGTTATTTATTTCCACTATGATTTCCTGTATTCCCTGTATTACTTCGTGTTCGTCGAAAGCGTTGCCCAAGATGGTATCCAGAGTCTTATCAAGCCCATCGACTACAGCGGGCACATAGGTTAAATCGGCATATTCAGCATCGTTGTTTTGCCACTCGTTTCCTTTTCGCCTTGTGAGTTCAGCCCAGATGTCTCTGTAGACTGGTATGCCTTTTTCCATCTCGGCAAGTTTCCATAAGAGACTATCCATCCCGTAAGTATTGAATTCTTCTGCCTGTATACCCACTGATTTCACCTCCTCGTTCTCATTCACCTCTTCTTTGTAAGCTGACTTTTTACGGGATAGAATTTGCCTTACGGCTAGCAGGAAAGGTTCTAAATCTACTTCGTGGTCCAATTTGGGCATTGCTATATCCTCCTGAGCGAATAGAGAAAGTCTGTTGTGTATATACTCAGCTTGCTTTGAAATCTTTTCTCTCTCTTCTTTTTCCTTTTCCATCAGGATTGTGCTATATCTGGTGAGGTCAGTGAGTAAAGGTGTGAATTCATTGTTAAAGAAGCTTTCAGCCCTGTCTTTATCCTCACATAGGGCCTTCAGTTTTCCTATCCTTTGCCCCAGAATTTCAGCGTACTGCCTTTTGTGCTCTTCGGGCGCATCAGGGATAGGTTCCGGGCTTAATTTAGTGAAAGCTGGGTCTTCATCCATGAGTTTTAGAGGAATAAGCCCGTGCACAGATTCTTCGCCACGCTCAGAACAAATTTTGACCAGGTCAACTTTAACCCTGGGAGCGTCTGAAATGGCGACTTCCCTGGTCAATAGCCTTAGCACCTTCTCTTTATCATTTCTGATTCTGGTGGGGTTGTCGATTTTGAAGTCAATTTTCTCTTCTTGAGCCAGAGAGAGAGCATTGGAATAGCGGATTTGTGCCTGTTCAAGTTTTTGATAAAGAATTCCGGCACGTTTATTTAATTCGTCGTCGTAGAATTTAGCGGGTACTTGTGGTGTAGGGCTGTCCAGCTTTACCCCTCCAAGTTCAGCTAAGAGCAAGCTCAGACCCTCTTTATCCTTTGAAATCTCCTCCATACTACCAAAATAGCTTCTAACCTCTTTATCTCGATTCAGCACCGCCTCTATATCCTCTGCTATCTTAGCTCGATTTCTCATCTCTTTTAACCATTCAGCGAGCCTGCCTTTCTCGATGCTATCAATATACTTTTTCAATCCCTCGGCAACACAGGCTATTTTTTCGGCTGTCTTACCAGGCTCATGTGTTTCAAAACTGCCCAAATCAATGGATACCCCTCTCAGTTTTTCCTTTAAGTCGTCTACGAAGGAGATATAATCTCTCTCTATATCTGTAACTCGAATTTCTGTCTCCTCCTTCAGTCTCGCCACACGCTGCTTGAAATCTATAGCCAGTACCTTGGCATTGCCTATCTCCTTAAATAGCTCTCGAATGACAGCATCGATGGTCTTCTCGTTAAGGTGTTTGAAACCCATAGCGCTATCGGGAGCAAAAAGAGCATCAAGCAATCCTGCTTTCAATTCCTTACCTATGGTCTTATAAAAATCGAGCTCCCGGAATCCTCCAGCCGCCTCTTTCCTCAGAATTTTATTGTTATCTTTATAACGGTCAATTTCCCTGCGGATTTCAAATTGCTCACCATTATGCTCAAACTCTATCAATATCTTACCTACGCCCTCAGCAGGAGCTATTTCCTTCGCTGTTACGAGCCTCAATTCGTCATATCCTGGGTTTTTCCTCGGCCTTACTACTTTGCTCAGGAATGCATACCGGAGAGCATGGATTATATTGGACTTTCCGGCTTTGTTTTCGCCGTAAATAACCACTGTTTTCCCCTCTGGAAATGCAATAGACCCTTCCAGTTCCATAGCGTCTTCAAAAGAGGCCTTAGCCAGTTTCATTTTTCCTTATCTCCTCTTCCACAGTGGGTCAACTCTGCGCAGAAAGTCACTTACGTGCTCTTGTGGCACACCATAGTGAGGGGCGGATAAATCCAGAAGCCTTTGGAAGAGAAGCCTTCCTAAGTTGCTGTCTGCCCTCTTGGACAAATTATCAGCGGTAAAAATTTCATCGAACAGCTTCTGGGCTAAATCTCTATCCGGCCAGGGCAAGGAGGTTAACACCTTCGCTTCCAGGTCGGAGAGACTCATCATCTTGTCCAGCCCCTTTAGCTCCACTGCTTTTCTAGGCTCTTTTTTCACCTTGATATCTATATCCATAGTGTTTACTTCGGAATACTTATTGGTTTCCTTTCGAACAGTGTCCTTAAAAGTGACTCCCTGGGCAGAGACCCACACCCAGAGGTTATCCCTGTCCTCCCTCTGCGCCAATCTGGCATAAACTTCATTAATCCCTGCAATGGTATCACGAGGGGTTTTTCCTTCAATGCGGACGTTGACTATGCTCTGTATAGGAGTATACCTTTGAAACGAAATCTCATTACCGTCCAATACCAGATAGCCAAAAGGGGAACTTCTCACCTCTGGCTTTTCCAAATCGCTGGGCCACTGGTATTTGAGGGTGAAGTTGTTCTTTAGCTCCTGTGATGGAATTAGAGCTGGGAGGGTATGAAGATTGGGTATATCGAGCGGGCCATTAGCATAATGATGCATGTGGCCATTGAGCAAAAGAGAGAATCTTCTGCCTAGCTCCTCGAACACCTCCTTGTCGAGTCCAGGTATACCCCAGGGTATGGTTTCGTGCATGATGAGTATCTCCCCGCTCTCGGGAAGTTCTTCCTCAAGAATTCTATAACTGCCCTGTCGATAGCGAGTTTCCAGGAAATAAATGTGATGGTCGCCGATTTCCTTCTCTTCATCCCGTACAAAGTGGAATCCATCTCCCAGGTAATCCTGAAGCTCCTTTAACACCGATGCGGAATCATGATTTCCTCTCAGGGCATAAATCCCATATCTGGTGCATCCCATTAGTCGCTTCAGTTCATTGCGAATATCAGGCCAATACTTAGCTGCTTCTGAATCTGCTATCCAATCTCCGCCCTTTTCCCTCTCATCAAACATATCACCGGCAAGTATGACCGCTTCTGGTTTTTCTGCTATGACCTGGCCGACAACGTTAGTGAAGTTTCTAAGCGAGATTTCGCCACGGGGGGATATGCGGTTTTCCTCTTTGAAGCGCTCAGCTTGAATTAGAAGGTGCGCATCGCTAAGGACAGCTATTCTGGACATAGGTTATTTCACCTGGATTACTTGCTTATTCCAGTCTTCCTTACTCAAGTTGTTTTTACTTAGCCACAAAATTCTTTGCGGTTCTCCTTCCCTGATGGCAGGGAGTCAGAAGGAGGGGGGTTTTATACGAAAGTATGTTAGTGGCTATATAAGTATATCACGCGGCACTTAAAATAAGACTGCCTTTTGAAAGGCGAGAGAGGTTTTGAACCTCTTTAGCAGCTTCAATTGCCTTTCTATTCAAAGTAAGATTTCGTTTTCCAATTTGTCTTAACGCCCAGTTAACCGCTTTTGCAACGAGGTTTCTATTGTCAGAAGCCTCTCTCTTTATGATGGGTAGAAATCCTTCAAAAGCTAGAGGTCACTGAATTTCGCCTAAATTTGTGCTGTGGCGCAGGTATTTGTAAATCTCAATGATAGTGGCTGCCAGGGGGACTATTAGTATTATACCCCAGAGCCCAGCAATATAAGCTCCCAAAACAAGCAAAACAAGGGTAATAGCTGGGTGTATCCCCAGATAGCTACCGTGAATTCTAGGGACAAGTAGATTGTTTTCCAATATTTGCACAATTAAGAAGAGGAGAGCTACCCAAATGGCCTTTTCTGGCGCTGTAGCTAAGGTGACTATCACGGCGGTAGCACCACCAATCCAGGGCCCTAATATCGGGATGAGCTCGGTTACTCCAGCAATAACAGCTAGCGTTGGGGCGAATTGTACCCTTAAAACATATAACCCCACAAAACAGAGATAGCCCACAATCCCTGCGAGTACTAACTGGGCGCGCATATACCGCCCCAGTACTCGTCCAAGAATTGCGATGATATGGCTAGCGTGTTCAGCGGCCCATGGCGGGAGAGCTGAATAAAAACCTTCGCTTAATTTCTCTGAATCCTTCAAGAGATAGAACAGAAAAACGGGTAAGACAGCAAAGCTAAGAGCCGAGCCAAAGGTACCTGGTATAGATGAGATCCGCTTTAGAAAAGCATCTTTTATAGCATTACCAATCGTTGCCCCTGCCTCCATAGTAAACGCATCTACCTGCTGTTGTATTTCTGGAGGAAATAGGCGGCGCAAACCTTCAGTCCATTCCTTCAGTGCAAATAGGCCACTAGAAATATAGTATGGTGCGTTGTATATAAGAACAGACAGGGCGGTAATGACCGTGGTGGCAAGATAATAGAAAAAAAGGCCAATCAGTCCGAAGACAGCTATCAGGAATAGTATTATCAATGCGCTGCGTTTAGCTTGCAGCCACTTGCCTGGACGAGCTATTTTCTTCTCAGCCCACGAAAGCAGCGGTAGAAAAATGTAGGCAAGTCCTAACCCCAGAACAAAGGGAAATAAGGCATTCCACCAAGCGTAGAGCAGGCAAAAGATTATAGCTATGCATACTACTAAGGATATAAGTCGCCAATATCTTCTGAATACATTCTTGGCTGTGTCCAAGATAAACCTCACTTATCTTGGGGAGGCCTTGCGTGGAGCATTCTGGCTCACATTCGCAAGCATCCCCAATCGGATAATCTAATCGGGCACCATATACCTAATTTGAAGTGCTCCTCGGGAGGCTTATTTCATCTTCTCCTCAATGTCTTTCATCTTCGTTTCTGCCTGCCTCTTCGCTTCAGCAGTGACTTTCTCTACCTTTTGGGCAATTTCGGCCGTTTGTTCTCTAACCTTTTTTACCTCTTCCCTCAATCTCTGCCTTGTTTCCTCTCCTGGTTGTGGAGCGTAGAGAAACCCAATAGCGAGTCCAACGATTGCTCCCATCACAAACCCAGTGGCGAACCCATGATATGTATTTTTTTCAGCCATGTCTCCTTCCTCCTTATTTTCTAAAAAACTTGCTGATTGTGTTGATGCCTTGACGTATACCTTGAATAAAGACTGCCATTCCAATGATAGGTTTGGCTACTTCGTCTCTTACAATGGAGGTAATCACTTGAATATTTTTTGAAGCAGTTTTGATCAAATCCAGTACAGAATTAGTCTTGCGATAAAGCAAATACATCAATACAGCGGTGAAAATGAGCACCACCGCTAGCACCGCCCCTGAGATACAAATAATCAAATCCCTGAACCAAACAACATCCATTAGAGCCACCTCCTTTTATGCAAATAGCTTACTTAGTTATGTAGCCTATATAATTATATCATCTCTTGCTATTGCGCTAAAGAACCACTTATGTTAAGCGGCGAGCTCAACTTTTATAGAAGCGTCGCTTACCTTTGTAGTGGTTTCTGCACTGTTCGCCCTAGAATCGCTGGCTCCAAGATTTGGATTCACCATCCTAACGCCAGCTCAAAAGCTTAAAATCAGCCGTATTGCTTGATCGAACTCATTCCGCTTTCCTTAATGTTGTTTAAGCTCTTTTGTGCGGTTCGCGACCAGACGTTTACAGGAATCCCCTCATTTAGGCAAATGGAAATTGTGGTAAAACCTAAGCTAGCTTCTTAGCGTGAAGCACCCATAATGCTCCTGCTACCAACATTGGCACTGGGTAAACCAGGAGTGTCCATAGGAGATTCATCGGTCTAGCTATAAGGCTGATGGTAAAGAGTATCCCGGTGACAATGCCGCCTGTAATTAACCACCAGCCGCCAATTCGCTGGTGATTCCAGGCTACAGCAGTAGCCGCAATCATTGAGATGGGGCCAAGCAAGAGAGCGCAGTCCCGGGGGCTGGGAATGCCTCCAAAGCCCCCGCTGAGGCCCTCGACGATGGCAAAAATCAGAAATAGGATTCCAAAGGCAATACCTATTCCCAGTGCAGTGTAACGCATCCAATACATAGTACTCCTTGCCTTTAAGGCATTATAGCAAATCCGCCTGCTTCTTTTTAATAATAGGGTATCTAATGATGGTCTTCCGCGTTTTTGCTTCAGGTTTCGTGAGGTACTCCTCTTCGTGAACGCCTGCTATCTTGTAGCCGTTACCTGCAATGAATCTATGCAGGCGCTCGACTGTGGCCATTTCTTCACTATAAGGCCCGATATGAAGGATTTGTGCTACCGTGCCGTAGTCCCACTGCTCGATCTTGACTTCGATGCCGGGGATTTTTTGTGGCAAGCTGGTTGTTTCTTCGGGAATGGGTAGGCCACAGATTCCAATCCATTCATCTTTGGGGGCAAGATGGGCGTTGGGCCACCTTGCTCTCAACTTGTCCACTTTGAATTCGATTCCTTTCTTTTTGAGTTCGAACTTCAGTTTGTAGACCGAGCCGTAGAGCGCTGGTAGGAATTCTGGCATTACCTTGTTCGGGTCACCCTTCATATAGGCCACAGCCATCTTTTGTGATGGCATTTCAAGTATTTGTGGTTCTTTTGCGGAAGCCGGTCTTTGTGGTGTCATGTGAATACCTCCTTCGCTAACCAATCTTCAGCTCCGATTCGCCTTTTCTTAAATTCTTGAGATGCTCATCTTGGCGACCCTCCTTACTTTTGCAACTAGTGAATTAATCATACCACACCGTAAGTTGCTATTGGCTATTAGATGTCACTCGGAGCGGGTTGAGGTGTGAAAGATAGACTACAATTTACTTTATAGATTTTAGTACAACGGAGGTTTTAACCTGCCTGTCAGGAATGTTCCAATATGTTCGGAGGAGTTTGTCCTTTTCCTCGTCGGGCGATACTAGCCTGAAGCCATGTTTCTCATAAAATTGGATAGCCCAGGTTGCATCCGTCCAGGTTCCCACAAGGATTTCGCGAGTTTCCGCTAAGCTCATCAAATGCTCAAGTAATTTGCTGCCAATTCCTTTTCTCTGGTATTTCGTAAGCACATAGCTGTGCCTGATTAGTGTGGTATCTTTGATAGCTTGGATTCCCGCCACTCCGAGTAAATGGGCGTCCTCCTTCCACCCGAAGAACCTAACGCCTGCTTCGATTTCCGTTCTTAGCTCCCCAGCCGACATATAGGGTTCCTTCCACCTGTCATCTGGAATCACGCCTTTGTAGACCTGAGCGGAATTGTTTATGACTCCTAGTATTGCATCGAAATCTGAAGGCAAAAGGATATGAATCATTTCTGCCATTCCTGTCTGTTCATTTAAGGTGATGGGTATATTATGGTTTCTGCGGTTGGTGTTGCGCTTGTATGGATATTACCTCGCTTCCCGCTTCAAATAACTGTGATTTGATTTCATGCACCAGACCCCAGGATTGTGCCTCCTCTGGGTTTAGAGTTGTCCTTTCGAGCATGGCGTTCGTCACATCCTCTACGCTTTTGTCTGTATTTGCTGCGATTACTTTTGCTATGTTCTCGACGTCAATTCTTAACCCTTTTAACCTTTCCTCTAATTGTTTTTCTTCTAAGCTCTGATTGCCTTTAAATTGAGCGTTAACGGCATGAAGCAAAAATCTCGCCTGAGGCACTGATAGCCTAGTCGAGCCAGCACAATATAAGACGAGGCCTATTGAGTCGACGCTGCCAAAGTTGTGCGTAATTATCACGGCCGGCAGCCCTTTGAGATAGTTGTAGGTGCTCAATCCGTGAATAACAGAACCGCCAGGCGAGGAGATAAGGATGATGAAATCTCTCACTCCTTGCTTCATTTTCTGGTCGACAGCATTCATTAGAGCGTTGACCGTAACATCTACGATGGGAGCGAAGAATTTAATTACGACTGGTTTCGTAGCCATGGTTGCACCCTCCTTAAAATGACGCTGATATTAGCTAACATATGGTGAATCTCCCACCATCTTTTGATGCTGGAAGTTTATGCACATTTTTCTCCAGCCATCCCGTTCTCTCTGCTTCCCTTATGTCGAATTCCGGCACATAGGGTTTGATATCCAAAAGGGGAGTCTCATCTACGATGTCTATGTCTTGAATATGGAGTATGTTATCTTTAATCCCGACAAGACGCACTGCCGAGATATGGAAGTGGTATATCAATATAATATGCGAAAACCCCTCAACATCTTTTAAGCTTTCAGCATATTCTGGGAATATTTCAACTGTTCCATTGATGCCCTTAGCACCCGCAGGCTGTATAGGCGTCCCTTCAGGCTCCTTGAATGGAGAATGGATGACACCAATCGGTTTGTATCTTATCTCAGTCATAATTCTATTCTCCTAGACATGCGATTTCCTGTAGGATTTACTGGGATGAAGCAAAAAGTCATTTTCGTGTATCCGCTTTGATTATAGCAGATGTGCAGAGTTTAATGAGGCAAAAGATAGAATTTCCTAAAGGGCGGAATTAAGGCCGGAGCCTTCAGCGTGGTATAATTATAGCTAGGAGCTAGCTTTATGGAGAACATAAATAAAGCCAAGCAAAAGATAGAAGAGCTACGGGAAATAGTTAACCACCATAACTACTGCTACTACGTTCTGGATAGCCCTGAAATCAGCGATGCTGAGTATGATGGGCTTATGCGGAATCTCAGGCAGCTTGAGGCGGAGCATCCTGAGCTTATCACTCCTGATTCGCCTACTCAGAGGGTTGGTGCTCCACCAGTAGAGGCCTTTGGGGTGGTGGAGCACCCTGAGCCTTTGCTGAGCCTGGCTAATGCCTTTTCCTATGAAGAGTTAGCTGCCTGGCATAAGAGAGCAACTAATCTTTTAGGTGAACGTGGTTTTGACCTTGTTTGTGAGCCTAAAGTAGATGGGCTGGCGGTAGCTCTGACCTATATTGATGGGTTGCTTGTCACCGGGGCAACCAGGGGCGATGGCTACCGAGGTGAGAATATCACTCAAAATTTGAGGACAATCAGAAGCATCCCCCTTTCTGTGTCCAAGGAGGCACCTCCTAGATTTGAGGTTAGAGGTGAAGTTTATCTTCCCAAAGCTGGTTTTAAGAAACTTAACGAGGAAAGAGCTAAGGAAGGATTGCCTCTTTTTGCCAACCCGAGAAATGCGGCTGCTGGCTCTGTGCGTCAGCTTGATTCCAGCATTACTGCCAAACGCCCCCTGGACATATTTATCTATGGATTGGGTTGGGTTGGAGGTAAGGCTGTACCTGATACCCATTGGGGAATTATGCTGTGGCTTAAATCTCTGGGCTTCAAGATAAACCCTAGTATCACCTTATGTCATGCTATTGATGAGGCGGAGGAATGCCATCAAAGGTGGGTAGAAAGCCGCGAAGATTGGCCTTACGAGGCTGATGGCATGGTGGTGAAAACTAATTCCATTGCCCTTCAACAGGAATTAGGCAATATGGCTCACGAGCCGAGGTGGGCAATTGCATATAAATTCCCCGCCATTCAGGGTACCACACGCCTTCTTGGTATTGGTATAAATGTGGGGCGCACAGGAAGCCTAAACCCATATGCAGTTCTGGAGCCAGTTCAGGTGGGAGGAGTGGTTATTAGTCGTGCCGCATTACATAATGAGGAAGATATTCACCGCAAGGATATTCGCATTGGCGATGTTGTTGTTGTGCAACGTGCTGGCGAAGTCATACCTGAGATTGTTAGCCCTGTGCTTGGTCGTCGCACGGGAGAGGAAAAGATTTTCTATATGCCTAACTGCTGTCCTGTATGCGGAAGCGAAGTAATAAAACCGGAAGGCGAGGCTATGCACAGGTGTACCAATGCTGCCTGCCCCTCTCAAGCACTGGAGCAAATTAAGCACTTCGTCAGCCGTGGTGCCATGGATATAGATGGCGTGGGAGAAAAGTTGTGCCAGGCTTTATTTGAGGCTGGCCTGGTCAGAGATGTAGCTGACTTATATTATCTTTCCAGGGAACAAGTGCTAGGGCTGGAGAAGATGGCGGAAAAAAGCGTCTCTAACGTGCTTGATTCTATTGAAAGAAGCAAAGACAGGCCTCTGGCGCAAGTTATCTTTGCCCTGGGTATTCTCCACGTTGGTGAGGAATATGCTGAGTTATTGGCGGAAAACTTTAGTAGCATAGACGATTTAGCCAAAGCCAGTGGGGAGGAGCTTTTATCTCTTCCATCCATTGGGCCGAAGATAGCTGATAGCATTGTGGCTTTCTTCAGACAGGAAGGGAATAAGCGAATTATTGAGAAGTTGAGAAAGGCCGGGGTGAAGCTGGAAAGGGAGAAGGCTGAAGAAGCCAAACCTGAAGAATTGCCTTTGGCCGGCTTAGAATTTATTCTGACAGGGAAACTGGAATTCTTCACCCGTTATGAGGCCGAAGCTAAAATAAAGGCATTGGGAGGCAAAGCAGGGTCAGACGTCACCAGAAGAACATCTTATGTGGTAGTTGGTGCCGACCCTGGCTCCAAATTGGCTAAAGCACAAAAATTGGGGATAAAGACAATCAACGAGAAAGAGTTTCTGCAGTTGCTGGATCAAAATACCTCCCCATTTTGAATTTCTTCAATTAAATCTTTATAAATATCAACATAATAGCCAGGCAATTCAGCTATATCAAAGAATTTAGCATTTTCTACTTCGTCCCCGGGAGTTATTTTCCCACTCTTTACCTTAACTAAATATCTCACCACCACCATATCTCCATAAATCTCCTTGTCCTCCCGGCCAACTACTCCAATTAATCTTGCTATTTCCCCGGATATCCCAGTTTCTTCCTTTAATTCTCTCAAACAGGCTTCTTCTGGTGTTTCTCCACTCTCTATAAAACCTGAGGGAGATCCCCACGTACCTCTCTTAGGCGGTAATCCTCTTTTGATCAATAAGAACCTTTTATCTTTGACTGCTACTGCTACTGCCACAGGCAAAGGGTTTTTGTAATCAACAAAATCACATTCAGGACAATATTTCCTCCTTCTTCCTGCGATGAATCCTATTTGTAGAGGCGTTGCACAAATTGGGCAGTAGTGATATTCCTTCATCTATACCTTTATGCCTCATTTCCGTAGGGGCAAAACATATCTCTTTTGGCTTATAATATATCACAAAATAAGATATACGTTGATGAAATTAATTGTTGGCCTGGGCAACCCAGGCAAAGTTTATGCCCGTAATCGTCATAATATTGGCTTTCGTTGTCTGAATTATTTTGCCAGACTTCATTCTATTCGGTTTGAGCGAAGGCAGTGCCAGGCGAGGGTAGGCTTTAGTGAAACAGGGGGCGAGAGATTATTGCTCGCTAAGCCAAGAACATTTGTCAATCTCAGTGGTAAAGCAGTAGATTGCCTGGTGAGGAAATATGATACTCCCTTAAGCGACCTTTTAGTAATCTACGATGATTTGGATTTGCCTCTGGGCAAAACTCGCCTGCGTCAAAGTGGTGGCTCAGGAGGACATAAGGGGATGGAATCCATAATCTCCGCTCTGGGGAGTGAGGCTTTCCCCCGAATCAGGGTGGGTATTGGGCGACCTATACAGTTTGAAGGACTACCAAATGTTGATGAAGATGGTATAGTCAACTATGTTCTCGGCGAATTTAACCCCGAAGAGGAGAAAGTGATTAGACCAGCTATTATCAGTGTAGCCAAAACCATTGATTGTTTTCTTGCTCAAGGGATAGAAGTGGCGATGAACACTTTCAATTAGTGAGAAGACATTTTACTGTGAGGGCTTTGGCTGATAGTATTATATTACATGAGGGAGAGTGAGATGATTATAGCTGTTGTTGGTGACTCTTCTTGCCCCCCAGAAGAAACCAAAGTGGCTGAAACTGTGGGGGAACTTCTAGCCCAGCGTGGTGCTATTGTAATCTGTGGTGGCCTTGGTGGCGTGATGGCAGCGGTATGTCGTGGAGCTAAGTCAAAAGGGGGTTTGGCTATTGGCGTTTTGCCTGGCGAAGATGCGAGCACGGCTAACCCGTGGGTGGGCATTCCTATAGTCACCGGTGTAGGTTACGCCAGAAATATGGCAGTGGTGAAGTCAGCTCAGGCAGTGATTGCCATTGGTGGGAACTATGGGACACTTAGCGAGATTGCCTATGCCTTGAAGAGCAACATTCCAGTCATTGGTTTAAATACCTGGTCGCTGTCCCGAAATGGCCGAGAGGATGACCCGATAACCAGAGCCAGCAGTGCTCAAGAGGCAGTGGGCAAGGCTATTTCTTTGGCTAAGAAAGAGGTTGTTTGAAATGAACTCAGAGATAGCAATTATCGAAAGTGTTAAGGGTAGGGAGATCCTCGATTCTCGAGGCAACCCTACTTTAGAGGCAGAGGTGATGTTGGTTGATGGTACCGCTGGCGTGGCTTCTGTCCCTTCAGGAGCGAGCACCGGGAAATATGAAGCGATGGAGCTTCGTGATGGCGATAAGAGTAGATATAATGGGCTTGGTGTTTTAAGGGCAGTGGCCAACGTTAATGATGATATTGCTTCAGAAATAGTTGGCATGTCCGCCTTGGAGCAGCAAGTTATAGACCAGAAACTGATTGAGCTTGATGGGACAGCCAACAAATCTCGCCTTGGAGCTAACGCTACTTTAGGGGTATCTTTGGCGATAGCTAGGGCTGCTGCCAATTTCTCAGGCGCTCCCTTGTACCGCTATTTGGGTGGAGCAGAGGCCAATCTATTGCCTGTCCCTATGCTAAATATTTTGAATGGTGGTAAACATGCGTTGGGCTCCACGGATTTTCAGGAATTTATGATAGTGCCTTTGGGTGCTGCTAATTTTGCCAGGTCTATTCAGATGAGCAGCGAAATCTATCATTCTTTACATAAAGTTCTCAAGGATAAAGGTTTAAGCACGACTGTAGGCGACGAAGGCGGCTTTGCCCCTCAGCTTTCTTCTAATAAAGAAGCAGTAGAGCTAATCCTGGCCGCTGTTGGCTTAGCTGGTTATAAAGCTGGCGAAGACTGTTTTCTTGCCCTTGACCCAGCAGCAAGCAGCTTCTTCCGGGATGGTAAATATGTTTTGTCCCGAGAAGGTATCACTCTTACTTCTCAAGAAATGGTTGATTATTATGCTAACTGGGTGTCCATTTACCCTATCATTAGCATTGAGGATGGCTTGGCTGAGGATGATTGGGAGGGTTGGATACTGTTGACGGCTAAATTGGGCAAAGAGATCCAGCTTGTGGGCGATGACCTTTACGTTACTAATACTGAACGTCTTGAGAAAGGCATTACAGAAAAAGCCTCCAACTCAATCCTTATTAAGCCAAATCAGATAGGCACACTTAGTGAAACGCTGGCTGCTGTTAAAAGGGCGCAAAAAGCAAAATGGACAACTGTTATAAGTCATCGTTCTGGCGAAACTGAAGACACTACTATAGCTGACTTATCGGTGGCTGTAGATGCAGGGTTTATTAAAACAGGTGCTCCCTGTCGTAGTGAGAGATTGGCTAAATACAACCGCCTTCTTAGGATAGAGGAAGAATTGGGAAGTGGTGCTCGCTATCCGGGCAAAGAAGCTTTCTATAACCTGGAGAAGGTGAAGTCATGGAAATAGTTGCCGGTGTCCATCAGATGAAGCTTCCCTTTCCGCGGGGTATGCCAGAGCATACTAATGTCTACATAATTGAAGGAAGCAAAGGTAATATATTGATTGATGCTGGTTGGGATAGTTCGGAGTCGCTTTGGGCTTTTAGGGAGAGGCTAGCTGAGGAGCGTCTCAAGTTCCAGGATATTAATTGGATTGTAATCACTCATATCCATCCCGACCACTACGGTTTGGCTGGCAAGCTAAAAGAACTTTGTAGGGCTGAGGTGGCTATGCATAGGGTTGGGGTGGAGCTCATCAATTCAAGGTATAAATATTTTGATGAATTGCTCAAGGAGATAGAGGAAGAACTTAGTAAAAATGGCGTTCCTCAATCTGAGTTATCGGAGTTAAAAGAAGCTTCGCTGTGGATGAAGCAATTTGTGTGGCCTGTTTTGCCTGATGTCAGGTTAGAGGACGGCGATAGGCTTTCTAACGGTTCATTTGAATTTGAGGTATTACAAACGCCAGGACACTCCCCAGGTCATATATGTCTTTATGAGCCAAGGAAGAAATGGCTATTTTGTGGCGACCATGTTTTGTTTGAAGCTATTCCCCACGTGGGCTTTCATCCCCAATCGGCGGATAATCCTCTGAGAGACTACATCAATTCCCTTAAGACAGTGGAAGCTCTTAAGATTAATTTCGTCTTCCCGGGGCATGGCCCAGTGTTCAATAGCCTGAAGCTGAGAGCAGCGGGAATATTCCGCCATCATGAGCAGAGGGAAAGGGCTATCATAAAGACCATGAGCAGCGGCCTGAAAACAGCTTACCAGATAGCTACTGAGATTCCCTGGAAGCTCGAAGCAGATAATGTTACTTCGAAGGATTTAACGCCTTGGGACAGACGATTGGCTATATTGGAAACCATTGCTTATCTCAGGCTATTAGCTTTTGAGGATAAGGTGGGCAAGGTTGAACAGAATGGGATTTCTGTATATTTGACTAAGGACTAAAAAGCCTGTAGGCGTATCTTTTGAAGCCACTAAACTTGTAGTTCCTTCCTCAGTTTCTCTATTTCTTTAGCGATGCTGCGTGACCCGCTGTAATAATACCGAAAGAAATACACCCAGCACGCTTTGAAATCTAGGGTTACACTCGAGGTTACAGTTTCTGTTATCATTGAGGGTAAGAATCGTTGAGGAGGTACAGATGGCGACGAGAATAGGCATCAATGGCTTTGGACGCATTGGGAGATTGGCTCTTAAGGCGATAACCCAGCGTGTAGCTAATAAATTAGAAGTGGTGGTGGTGAATGACCTTACTGATGCTAAGACTAATGCTCACCTTTTCAAATACGATAGTACTTATGGCGCCTATCCTGGTAAGGTGGAAGCTAAGGGTAATTCTATCGTAGTTGATGATAAAGAGATAAAGGTTCTGGCTGAGCGTGACCCAGCCAAAATTCCCTGGCGCGATTATGGTGTAGATATTGTGATTGAATCGACAGGGCTTTTTACCCAGGCCTCCAAGGCAGCTAGTCATCTTCAGGGTGGGGCAAAAAAGGTAATTATTTCAGCTCCGGCCCGGGAGGAGGATATAAGCATTGTTCTTGGCGTTAACGAGGAAAAATATGACTCGGCCAAGCACCACATCATATCCAATGGTTCTTGTACTACTAACTGCATTGCACCTGTGGTTAAAGTCCTTCACAAGAACTTTGGCATCAGTCGTGGATTAATGACCACTATTCACTCTTATACTAACGATCAAAAGATACTGGATGTATTTCATCGCGATCTGCGTCGGGCACGAGCTGCGGCTGTCAATATCATTCCCACCACTACCGGTGCTGCTCGTGTTGTAGGCGTGGTTATTCCTGAGCTTCAGGGAAAATTACATGGTATTGCTATAAGGGTGCCTACGCCTACAGTATCAATTGTTGACTTTGTTGCTGACTTGAATAGACAGGTAAGCTTGGAAGAAGTAAACCAGGCTTTTAGAGATGCTGCCGAGGGAACAATGAGGGGGATTATCGAATATTGCGATGAGCCTTTAGTGAGCATGGATTTTAAGGGTAATCCAGCCAGCGCTATTTTCGATTCCTTGAGCACTATGGTTATGGATGGTAATATGGTAAAGGTTCTAGCCTGGTATGATAATGAGTGGGGCTATAGCTGTCGCCTTGCTGACCTGGCCGCCTATATCGCTAGCAAAGGCTTGTAGAACCCAAGTCCCCCTGTTTCAGAGAGCGTCTAACAATCCTACTATCATTCTGAGCGTAGCGAAGAATCCCATACAGCAAGAGTAAACCCCGTGAAGAATCTAGGAACCTTTTCGCTTCACTTAATTTAAGGCCATGATGGCAATTAAACGCCTTTTCTGCGGAGGATATTGACTTTGCCCCCCCACCCTTTGATAAAATAACGCACGTTTAGAAAAGGAGCATAACTCATGTAAAATAAGCTGAAAAAGGAGGTGACGAAATCGAAGAAAAGGGTCGATAAAGATTTGCATTATATTTTCACAGGAGGAGATCAATGAAAAAAGTAATGTCATTAGTGCTCGTGTTAGCTATGGTGCTAGCTTGCGTTAGCTTTGCCGCCTGCGGAGGCGCCGGTGGGGGTGGGGCAGCACCACCATCTGATGGAGGAGCCACACCACCATCTGATGGAGGAGTCACACCACCATCTGATGGAGGAGGCTTCACCTGGAATGATATGCCTGCCTACTCCGGGGCTAGTCATATGACAAAAGGAAGCTGGGCAATTCCGCCGGAGCAGGGAGAATGGCAGAGGGTGGAATGGAGGTACTATGAAAGCGGGGACAGCCAAAGCCAGATAGTTGCCTTTTATCAATCCGCAATGCCTGCAAATGGATGGCAGCAGATAGTATCGATGGAGATGGAGGAAGGCAGCTGGTTTTACTATGCAAAGAATAACGAGCAAGACGGGGCTATAGTATTGGTTAGTGAAGAAGACGGCCAGACTGTCATTGGCCTCATGAGAGGCGGACAATGATAGAGGAATAGCTTGCTTATCTCACGGAATTAGGAATATAGCGCTTGGGTCGTTTTTCTTCTTTTTCCCCTACGCGGATGCTGTATTCCTTTATTTTGGATTATGGTATAAAATGTCCATCGTTTCATCTTATTGACAAACCTGTACCGTGTTGTTATATTGGATAAAGGAGGTGGGATATGTTTTGTCCCAAATGTGGTGCTGAAAATCCCGAAGGGACTAAGTTCTGCTCCAAGTGTGGTGCCGAGTTTGATGTTACTGCCAAGCCAACTGAAACTAGCGCCGGGCTGTCGGCTAATGTAGCTGGGCTTCTTTGCTACGTTGGTCTCTGGATTTCAGGCATAGTTTTCCTGGTGATTGAGAAAAAACGTAAATTCGTTAAGTTTCACGCCTGGCAATCCATCATGACCTTTGGCGTATTGAGTGTGGCCCAGATCATTGCATCAGGAATTCTTGCTGCTATCGGTGCTGCTACTTTTTCGTTTGGGCTAATTGCTGTCGCGGGGATACTCGGCACAATCATCTGGGTTTTGACGATCGTTTTATGGATTATCCTGATGATCCAGGCATGGAACGGCAAGATGTGGAAGCTACCCTGGGTGGGCAACTGGGCTGAGAAGCAAGCAAACAAGGTATAACATAGCCAGGTACTGCTAGCATCTCAGTGAAAGGTTGCTCGGTTATTTCGCTCTCATCCTAAATCCTTCGTTGACGGTGGATTCTGTGAAGAATCTAGTGCTCCTTCACTTCATTTCATTCAGATCTGGGTGACAAATAGATATTCTTAGTAAACCTTTTCCTCGTCTTTTCGTTTTCCTATATAATAGACATCAGGTTGATGTCTATTGAAAAGGATATAGTTTCTCGAGCGATAAAGGGCGATGGAGAAGCGTTTGCCCAGCTTTATGAGGAGCGTTTCGATAAGATTTATCGCTATGTTTATCTCAAAGTGGGAAACGAAGCCGAAGCTGAGGATT
>JAUWHP010000045.1 GCA_030605765.1 Dehalococcoidia bacterium | reverse complement strand
TCATCCAGTTCAAGTCCCCTGTTCTCGATTTCCTCCTCTGTAATATCTCCAAAGCGAACTTTCCTGAAGCCACTTTTCTCAAATATTCTGGCTACTTCCGATTTGCCCGCACCTGCCATACCAACAATTGCTACCACTTTCATTGCTTGCCCCTATCTGATGTTGATAGGGTGATTGCTTCAATTAACAACATTTGCGCAACTATTATAGGAAAGAACCCCGGGCTTTGGCAAAGAGCTCATCTATCCGATTGATTTCCACCACAATAGTAGCCCAAGTTCAATAAAGTGAGAGCAATGATTTCAGCCCCTTTTTCAGGGTTGGAAAGACCTGTTCTGACTCGGATAGCCATTTTCCTGCTTTGTCAGCGTTGGACCATCTTTGCAGGATGAAGCCTGCTGTAATTCCCCCATAGATTGTTGTTACTCTGATTGCTAGCTCTACTAAATAATGCATTGAGAGAAGAACGGTATAATCTGCGAATAAATATTACGATGAGGGCACTGAAAAAGTGCTGGTTTTGCCGCTGAGTTCGCCCTGGACGATATGATACCATATATTTGGTCATTTTCACCTACCAGCTAGAATATCATCGAGATGCCACCAGTATAGACATAATACCCGTGTTGCCTCACTCTTAATTGCCTTCGTCGCTTCAAAGGATGGAGATGGTATGAACTATTCTTTGAATTCCTCCAATGCTTCTGTTAGCTCGGCATAGTTCCTCATCGAAGCTACCTCATCCAGGAAATATTTGAGTGAAGGGCTTTGAGCCCTGAGTTGCTCCAGATCTCTATAGACTGGGCTAACCGAAGCTGGGTCCTGGCCATAGATGCCGTGGAAGGCGAAGTAGGCCTGGTTCAGTTTCCTGATGTAGTAACCATGTGCTACGAATTCCTTTCTTCGCTCCTCCATGTAGCGCTCCGCCTCCTCAATCTTTCCCTGAGAAAGGTAGCAATCCACAGTTTTGCGGGTCTCTCTCATTTCAGCGTCAAAATCGAACTCCAGAGTATCAGGGCTTAGCTTAGCCTCTTCCTGATTCTTGTAGTATCTTGCGTACACCTGGGCGCCGATTTCTTTGCTAATGATGCCAGCCAGAGTTTCGTTCATAGTTACCACATCAGGGTTCCGTTTGATGCCAACTGAGTCAAGCAGGTAGAGAAACCCAAGCGGTCTAAAGGCAAGGTACTGGTGAAGCCATTCCTCCACTGCCGTATTGATGGTGTAGGGCAGAGCCATATTGTCACCGACTATTGGTGGGTAAGTAGCTCCGAGGCCTCCAAGCTTCACAACAAGGGATGAGAAGCCTAACTCGTCAATCTGAACCTCAAGCCTCTCCATCTCCTCCACGCTGAGCTCCTGTCGCAGCATCATCCTGTCCAAATAAACTATCTTCTCTCGCGGGGATACCACCAGCAGATGAGGTGGTTTTTCCAGTTTAAAGATGATGGGTGGAAACGCGGATATGGCATTATCTGTCAATACATTCTTGATTTGGCTACGCAGCATTGTTTCTTGACTGGCTTTACCTTCTTTACAGAACATTTCCTTTGGTAGGGAGGACAGTGCGTGCAGCTCCCAGGAAACAAAATCAAAGGCGTAGGGCTTAGCTATCTGCTGCAATTGGTGATATCTATCTTCTTTACAGCCTATACTTGCAGTGGAAACTAGAATTACAGCTATGAGGGCGATAATAATGCCCAGAAAAGCTATCCTCCGCCGGGGCAGATTTTGCATGTCTTGTCCGAGGAAATCCTGAAGACTCGTTAGTAAACAGTACTGAGCATGATAATTAGCTGCCATCCATTATACCAGCGGCAGTTGCTGGTTGAAAATCGTCTTTGGATATGCTGCTATCATTTCGGCACTTCCTCTAAAAACATGTATAGTGTAAAATACCTCCAGGAAAAATAGGCCAGCCTTTAGAAACCCTCAGCAGAAGACCCTACGCCGCCCAGCACGAAAATGAAGCAAGAGTTTAAAGAACTGCTTCGGTGGCAGGGGGCAGTAGGATATTCCCTGGACAATTTTGCCAGCTTAAGGAGCTCAGAATAGAAGAGTAACTGCTATGGCTACAACTGAGAAGAGATTTTTCTACGGGTGGGTAATAGTGGGGATGGGCTTTCTAGTGAACTTTGCTATGGGGGGTGTCTATTATTCGTTTGGCATATTCTTGAAGCCGATGATAACTGACCTGGGATGGATGAGGGGTGAAGCAAATATAGCCTTCTCCATAATGATGATCACCGGAGGCGTGCTTGGCCCTGCGGTCGCTGCTGCCCTGTCCAGGTTTGGAGCAAGGAAAATAATGCCGGCTGGCATGATTCTGGCAGCCATTGGCGTCTTCTTATCAAGTATGGTCAGCCAGATTTGGCACCTATGGCTGACTTTTGGGGTTGTAGTGGGAGTGGGAATGGCGTTTGGAACCTTTCTTCCTTTGTATACAATGATAAACTTCTGGTTCGTGAGGAGAAGGGCCCTGGCAATGGGTATTGTTGCATCGGGGGTTGGTGTTGGAACCTTTGTGCTTGCCCAGGTTATTGCTCACCTGATTGATTCCCTTGGCTGGCGAGCAGGTTGGGTGGCGTTAGCAGGGATAGTATTGGTAATTGGCGCTGTCCCACCCCTTATCCTGGCTAGAGACAAACCAGAAGATATAGAGCAATTGCCAGACGGGTCTACCGGCACGGCGTCAACTGAACAATCCGTAAGACCCTTAGTAAAAGAAGTCTATATCACGCCTGTGGAATGGGAGGCAAGGGCTGCGCTGAGAACGCCAGCACTATGGTTACTGGTAGTGTCCGGGTGTGCCAATATGTTCGCTTTGAACATGGCGAGCGCACATCAAGTGGCCTACCTCACTGATATGGGAATATCCTCAGTTGTTGCGGCCAGGGCACTGGGCTTGCTAGTTGGCGTGAGCACTTTAGGCAGGCTAATAGGCGGTGTGCTGGGAGACAGGATAGAGCAAAGGTTTTTGATTGCTATTGCCTGTCTAATGCAGGTGATAGGGCTGATTATTTTTACCCGTGTGCAGACTATGGGGCTAGTTTATGCATATGTGCTCTTATTTGGACTTGCATATGGGGCGATGCTGGTGCTGCAGCCAGTAATCATAGCAGCGTACTACGGTGCGAAAGGCTTCGCCAGGCTCCAGGCGATAATCTGGCTTATCGCCACTCCTGTTTTAGCTAGCTCCCCTATCCTTGGCGGATATGTGTATGATGCTGTTCACAGTTACACGATTCCTTTTAGTGTATGCGCGGGCTTTTGTGCTCTCGGTGGGGTCTGTGCTCTCCTGGCTCGACCTCCAAAAGCATTGAATCCACATCTAAACCTTTATGACAGCACTAAAGGAATCAGTTAATGTATTTTAGACATCCTCAAATCTATGGGGTATATGATATGTAGCATAGGGCAACAGGGGGGAGATTCTGCATGCTCAGGCTAGACATGCTACGGTGGAGCCTGAATTTGACAAACCAGGGGGATTAGGCGAATTCAAGGTCCGCCTGTGTGGTTGCTAAGCTCAGCGGTGAGTTAATAAAGGATAAATGAAGATGTGTCTGCTGATTCGTTTTAGTAGGGGCAAGCGAAAGGCAGAGGAATATTGGCAGCGGTCCAGCGTTCGGAGGATAACAGGTCTAGGAACGACGAAATCTCTCGCCATATTACCTCTCATTGACTGGTATACAAGTAGTGAAGAGTTGAAGGGTGAAGCTGGTGTTTCTTACCTTATCCAAACTGATAGCAACTCGATTTTGTTTGATGTAGGCTATAACGTTGAACAAAGTGACCCATCGCCTTTATTACATAATATGAAACTGTTAGGGATTGGTATGGATGATTTCGATGCTATTGTAATTTCGCACAATCATTGTGACCATGTAGGGGGAACGAAGTGGGAGAAACGCAAGTCATTTTCTTTGGCAAGCCATCAGGTTAATTTGGCAGGGAAAGCAGCTTATACTCCCATACCGATGACGTATCCGGGGCTTAACCCTCTTTGTACGGAAACCCCAACTGTTATTGCAACGGGAGTTGCGACTATTGGGGCGATAGCGAATCAGGATTTCTTCCTGGGCTGGATACTGGAACAGGCGTTAGCGGTTAATGTCGAGGGAAAGGGTATTGTCGTTATTATGGGATGTGGCCATCAGACTTTATCCAAAATTATAAGGCGCACTGAAGCCTTGTTTGAAGAGCCAATTTACGGTGTTATTGGAGGTCTTCATTACCCGGTCACGGATTCACGGGAGAAGATGATGGGAATTAAGATACAGAAATATGCAGGTACATGCAGGCTTCCATGGAAACCAATTACAATGGGGGATGTGCAGAAATCCATCGATTATTTGAAGAAGCTGAGCCCCGGAGTTGTGGGGCTTTCGGCTCACGATAGCTGTGATGCCAGTATTGCAGCATTTCGTAACGCCTTCCCGAATGCCTATAGAGATGTCAAGGTGGGGGAAAAAATAACTATTGCTGGGTGTCGTGAAATGTGAAGAATCGTTGGCCCCCTTCTTCTTTTCTTCACTTAGGACTCGGGGCAGCAAAAAGAGAATCTGGAAACTCAGGGAGCAGAGCACAGCGGTGAACCGGAGCACTGCCAGGCAGGAGTATTAAGCCTCGCGGATATGAAACCAGTTCCTAATATGTTTTATGAATGATTTTGACACTGTCTAGAAATTCCTGGGCTCAGCGAGATGAAGCCGGGCTAGGCCATCTTTGAATCTGAATCTGCCGTTGTTCAAGAAGGGCCATTGTTTGCCATACGTGGTTGCATAAATAGGGGCCAGACTGGCTATTTCAGCATAGATGCTTGAAACTGAAGCATAGCTCATTGGATGACCTAGAGCAGTTGCCAGGGCTGAGATGATTTGCCAGTTATCCTTACCGGATGGAGATGGGATGGCACGGTGAATGCGTTGAATACGCCGCTCACAATTTGTAAAGGTGCCCTCAGTTTCGGTGAACATGGATCCAGGGAAAACCACATCAGCGTAAGGAGGGTTTTGGGGAAATACAGTATCTATAAGCACGGAAAAACTTGGGTTATCAAAGACAGTTTTCCCTGTCTTAGCTACAGCATCAACGCCGATAACGAGAATACCCTTGATATCTCCTTTTTGCAGCCCTTTAATAATACCAATAGCATCTCTTCCCTTCTCAATGGGTAGGGCCCTTTGGTAGGCTGTCTCAAATTTTTGCCTCGTAGCTGCATCTGCCACTGCCTGTTGTCCAGGGAGATATTGGGCGCTTCCCCCCATATCAATAAGGCCCTGTGCATTGCCTGGAGAATGTAGGGCTATAATCCCAGAGGCATCTGTTCCTACATTGCCTGTAACCAAGGCTAAATCATTTATCAGGGCAAGCTCTGAGGATGTAATGTTCTCGGCGTCGATTATGATCACGGGTTTCTTGGCTCGAAGATAAAGGTGCACTATCTCAATGACCTTTGAAGGCCTGATCCATAGTTCATCGACAATGTCTTCGAGGTGGTATGGCCTTATCTGCTGGGCAAAATCCTCAAAGCTACTGATGCGTGAATGAACACAATCATGATCTACCAAGTCGTAAGATATGATGTAGTTCAACATCGTTTTAAGCAGTGGCACAGTTGTTCTCGGGTTGACTGCTAAAGTTATTTGCGCCAAGGGGTCTATCCTCGTTGCTCTGGGATTGATAGTGATTAGTTTGCCGCCTTTTCCAACTGCTTCCCTGATTTTCAAGCCAATTATAGGATAATCCTCGGTGATGTCACAGCCGAAAACGAGCGTAAGATCACTGGCTAGGATGTCGCTATAAGAGCAAGTGGAGGCATTTATGCCAAAGCTTTGGGCTAAACCTTCCTTCATCACGGAGGAAGTTAGGCTACTTATGTTATTGGTTCCCAAAACAACCCGAGCAAACTTTTGGGCCAGGTAAATTTCTTCATTCGTCAATTGAGGGGATACAAGGACCGCCAGCTTTTCTCCGCCACTCTGGTTCTTAATCTGCCTCAGCCCCTCACTTGCCATGGATATTGCCTTATCCCACGTTACTTGGGCCAAATGGCCGTTTTCTTTGATGAGAGGTGTTGTGAGTCGCTTTGAATCGTGGCTGTCGCAATGGCCAAAAGCTCCCTTTCTACAGAGATTACCGTTATTTACTATACTCCCAGCAGGGGAGGTGACATTCACTAATTTTTCACCAATTACATTCAATTCTATATTGCAGCCAATACCACAGTGGGGGCAGACGCTAGACACAGTTTTGGTTTTCCATGGTCCCTGTTTAGGCAGGCAAACTCTGGCTGTCAGGGCGCCTGTAGGGCAAACGGAAATGCACTGGCCACACGATACACAGTCTGTTAACCAGAGAGGTAGATCTAGGGAAGGCTTTATAGCGGTATCGAAACCGCGTCCGACAAAGCCTAAGGCGCTGATGCCCATAACCTCGCTACATATTCTTACGCAGCCGCCACACGAAATACATTTGTTTGGTTCTCTAATAATATAAGGGTGGTCATCCTTACTTATGGAGAAGTGGTGTTTGTGCCCAGTATATCTATCTCCTCTCACACCATATTCAGTGGCCAGCTTCCGTAACTCACATTCAAATACATCTTGGCAACCGCAGGCCAAGCAGCGCTCAGCTTCCTTTTTTGCCATTTCCTTAGTGAGCCCGAGCTCGATTTCGTCGAAATTACTCTTTCGCGCTTTGGGGCTCAGGACGGGCATTCCTGTTCTAGGAGTGCGCACTACATCTTTATAGTCGGTGATATCGATCTCACCCAATTCTCCCTTAGTGCAGTTGAATGGCTTTTCGATACATGTCACTGGTTGCCCGCTGACATACTGGTTTATGGAAAGGGCCGCTCTTCGTCCCGCAGCTACCGCCTGGATCACAGTGGCTGGACCTGTGGCACAGTCACCTGCGGCGAAAACCCCCTCAAGGGAAGTTCGCATCGTTTCCTCATCGGTTATCACATATCCCTTATGGTTAAGCTCCAGCCCACCATCTTTAAGGAATCCGGAGGTATCAATGGTTTGGCCGATGGCAGCAATTACTGTATCCACGTGCATGGTGAATTCCGAGTTTTCTATTGGCTTCGGCTTTCGTCTGCCTGAGCTATCTGGTTCTCCCAATGCCATCTTGATGCATTCCATGAAGGCGACAGTGCCATTCTGGGCAGTTAATTTTAGCGGCGCCGCTAGGAAGTGAATTTTTACTCCTTCCTGCTCGGCTTGTTCTACTTCCTCTTCGTTTGCAGGCATCTCCTTTCTCGAGCGCCTGTAGACAATAGTTACCTCCGCAGCACCTAGCCTCAGAGCAGTTCGCGCTGCATCAACTGCTGTGTTGCCGCCACCAATAACCGCTATCTTCTGTCCCAGGTTTACTTCTTTGTGCGTAGCTGCGTCTTGCAGAAATCCTATCCCAGAGAGGACGCCGGGCAAATCCTCCCCTGCAATCCTCATCTTCTGGTTGACCCAGGCGCCAATGCCAAGGAAGATAGCTTCATAGCCCTTGCCTTTCAGACTTTCGATGGTGAAATCTCGCCCCAGAGATACATTGCAGCGGATTTGACGACAAAAACGGGTGATGCCAGATATCTCCTTGTCCAGGATTGCTTTGGGAAGGCGATATTCTGGGATTCCATATCTGAGCATCCCACCAAGCTGAGGGTTTGCCTCGAAAATGGTTACTTCGTGTCCCTCTAGAGCGAGGTAATAGGCTGCTGATAAACCGGCTGGGCCTCCACCCACAATTGCCACGCTGTGCCCTGTGGCAGGCCCTGGCTCAGGTGTACAGGGATCCCTGTTATTCAGGTCAAAATCAGCTATAAACCTCTTAAGTGCATTTATGGCCACTGGCTCATCTACAAGGCTTCTGCGGCATTTTGCCTCGCAAAGCCGTGGGCACACTCGACCAACAACCAGGGGTAAGGGATTAGTCTCTTTAATCAGTTTCAGTGCCTCTGCATATTGCCCATTGGCAATGAATCCAATGTAACCCTGAATGTCTATTCCAGCAGGGCAGGCCAGTTTACAGGGAGCTACACAATCACCATAGTGATCTGAGAGAAGCAAATCCAGTGCTGTCCGACGAAGCTCAGTAATGTTGTCGGTCTTTGTCCTTGCCACCATGCCTTCTTGCACCGGTGTGGAGCATGCTGCCAAAGGGCCTTTTGCGCCCTCTACCTCCACTAAGCAGGTACGGCAGGCAGCATATGGTTTTAGGCGAGGGTCATGGCACAGCGTAGGAATCTCAATGCCGGTCTGGGAGGCGGCTTCGAGAATAGTGCTTCCCTTATCTACCTCAACTCTTTTTCCGTCGATTATTAGTGATACTGTGGGCATCTCCTTATCCTCTCACTCGACGACTATAGCATCGAGCCGGCATGCGCTTACGCATAATCCGCAGCGAATACACTTCTCAGAATCGATAACATAAGGTTTTTTTCTCTCTCCAGATATAGCTTCTACCGGGCAGTATTTAGCACAAAGCCCACAGCCAGGGCATTTTTCGGGTATGATTTCATACCTTATCAGGCTCCTGCATTTCTTTGCGGGGCATCTCTTTTCATAGATATGAGCCTCATATTCATCGCGGAAGTACCTGATCGTAGTAAGCACGGGGTTGGGTGCGGTTTGCCCTAGCCCGCATAGAGAAGCCTCCTTTACTTTCTCTGCTAGTTCCTTCAATAGCTCTATATCTCCCTCTTTTCCCTGACCGTCAGTAATTCGTTGTAGAATCTCTAACATGCGTAGAGTTCCTATGCGGCAGAAAGTGCACTTGCCACAGGACTCGTCTTGGATGAAATTCATGAAGAACTTGGCGACATCCACCATACAGGTGCTCTCGTCTATTACCAGCATACCCCCTGAGCCCATGATGGCGCCTGTATTGGTCACAGATTCATAATCTACAGGGGTGTCAGCAAGTCTTGCTGGAATGCATCCACCGGATGGCCCCCCAATCTGAATTGCCTTGAATTTTTGACCTGAAGAAGTTCCACCGCCGATGTCGAACACAATCTCCTTGAGGGTTATGCCCATAGGAACCTCCACTAGCCCGCCATGAGCGACCTTGCCTGCCAGAGCGAAGAGTTTGGTGCCCTTGCTTTTCTCAGTCCCATAGACACTATAGGCATCTGCTCCATTGAGTATAATCCAAGGCACGTTGGCCAAAGTTTCAACATTATTGATATTGGTAGGCTTGCCCCATAAGCCGGATTGCGCTGGGAAAGGAGGGCGGGGTCTGGGCATCCCCCTGTGCCCCTCTATGGACATGATAAGAGCTGTCTCCTCACCGCAGACAAAAGCTCCGGCCCCCAGCCTGATCTTTGTATCGAGGCTGAATTTGCAGCCCAGGATGTCCTCACCTATAAATCCTTTTTCTTTAGCCTGGGCGAGAGCTATCTTCAATCGGCGGACTGCCAGTGGATACTCTGCTCGGACATAAATGTAAGCCTCCGAGGCGCCAATGGCGTAAGCGGCTATTAATATCCCTTCAATAACGCTGTGAGGGTCGCTTTCCAGGACGCTTCTGTCCATGAAAGCGCCAGGGTCTCCTTCGTCAGCATTACATATTAGGTATTTAGGATTGCCTGAGGCCTTTTTGGCGAAGCTCCACTTGACGCCGGTGGGAAAGCCTGCCCCGCCCCTTCCCCTCAAGCCAGATCTGGTGACTTCATCAATCACCTCCTGTGGCGACATGTTGAATAATACCTTTCTTAATGCTTCATAGCCGCCCGCTGCTAGATAATCATCGATGGATTCGGGGTCGATGGTGCCACAGTTGCGAAGAACGATTCTTACTTGCTTAGCCAGGAAATCAGAACCCTCGGTCTTCATCCAATCAGCAAGAACAATCCACTCGGTAACGGGTTGCCCGCCGATAATGTGTTCTTCGATTATGCGATCTAGCCTATCAGGTGTGACTTTGCCGTAAAACACACGTCCATGCTCCGGCGAAGAGACCTCAACCAATACCTCGTTGTAACACATGCCCATACAGCCGGTTTGCTTCACCTCTATGGCTAAATCCTTCTCCTGAAGCTTGGTTTTTAAGGCATCATATATGCGCAGTCCACCAGCAGCGATGCCGCAGGAGGCAAGCCCGACCCTGATAACCCATTTTCTGTTTTCTTTATCCCTTTGCGGAAGCATGATCGCTCCTAAGCATATTCTCCGATTACATGGCCGAGTTTATCAGGTGTAGCCTTACCCCATAATAGATGCTTATACCCAGGCAAAGATACCGCAGCCACCATATTATTGTAGCAGATGCTAGCACAGCCGCCTTGTTTCTCAAATCTATGGCCGCCCTCTCCTGGTCTTGAAGCTATATAGATAGGCGGGGCCCACAAGCAGTAATACCATAGGAGATAAGGACAAATTCTCATAGCCCAGCCCTGTTGCTATGTTTCTTTGAGAGCAGTAATCGTTGCCAAATTTGCCATTGAGCCTTCATCACAAGGCTCGTTTCAGGTAGTGGCAGCTTCTGTTTTCCTCTCTGTTTCCCGAAGTTGATTCACTATCTTACGAATATCCTCAGGAGCAAGCCGCCCATGAACTTCGCCATTAACCATCACGCAGGGAGCTAGACTGCAACAGCCAAGGCAGGCTACCCGTTCCACGGTAAACAGCCCATCAGTGCTTGTCTCACCTTCTTTGGCACCTACTTCCTGAGATAATGCCTGGGATATCTTTTCTGTCCCGCTCAGATGGCAGGCAGTCCCATGGCAAACCTTGATTACATTCTTGCCGAGTGGATGGAGTCTAAATTGAGCATAGAAGGTGACTATGCCAAATAGCTCGCTGGCGGGGATGTTAATGTTCTCGGCTATCTTTTGGATAGTGAAGGGGGGGATATATCCGTAGGAGTCTTGAATTTCCTGGAGAATAGGAATCGTAGCGCCAGGCTGACTATTGTGTTTGTGGGATATGGCATCAATCACCACCAAATTCGGCTCTTCTCTAGCTTCGGTAATCAAGTTAATTTCGTCATTCATATTGCTCCTTTTGCTGGGAATTGAGCACAGTGGGATGAATGATCAGACCTAAGAATTACACTCCACTGTGAGCCAGAGATTTAAGAAGTTCTTTTTTCGAAGCCCGGTGGCGTTCAAACATGGAAACAATCCTCAATATCTCCATATTCTTAATACCCTCCGTAGCCTGTATTCTGTTGGCTATGGCCTCCACTGTTACCGGTGCATCTACCATGATTACTATGTCGCGGGATCCAATAACCGGGTCGACAAAATCCACCCCTGGTGCCTCCTCCAGTTTTCTTAACATCTCAACAAACTCCTGCTGCTCTACGTCATCAGCTACATTAACTAGAAGATATGCTCTTAAACCCATTTCTTTCCCTCCTTATTTTTTGTACTTTAATTCAACCATTTCTCATACCGGCCAGCATCCCTGCATTCAACCTTTCTTGACTCCCAGGAAACCCTGAAATAAGGAACCTTGATGCCAGGTGGTTTGACTACTCCACATACAGGGTTTTCATTGATGCAAAGTAAACATCACTGGTTCTTCTTATTGCGCGTTGAAGCAAATAGTCAAATAAGTTAGAATACGAGATAGGAGAGGGACACTAGGAATATAACTCACGATGGAGAGTATGCGCATGGGGAAGATTACTGTTTTGCTTGCTGAGGATCATAAGGTAGTTCGCCAGGGCATCCGCCAGTTTCTAGATCGTGAGCGGGATATTAAGGTGGTGGGTGAAGCTAGTGATGGTGAAGAAGCTGTACGGTTAACAGGAGAACTCAAACCTGATATTGTCATCTTAGATATTTCTATGCCCAAGCTTAATGGAATCGAAGCTGCGAAGCAGATAAAACAACTTGATCCCCGCACAATCATGTTGATACTTACTGCTTATGATTATGAGGAGTACATTTTCCCTATCTTAGAGGCAGGCGCTGCTGGTTATCTATTGAAGGATATGAGCGGGCACGAGCTCGTCGACGCCATTCGCACTGTGTATAGGGGGGAGACAGTGCTTCATCCTGCAGTAGCCCGGAAGCTGGTAGAGCGTTTTAGGAAGAAGAGTGTGAAAGAGGAACCTGAGAAAGAACTGGAAGGATTGACTGATCGAGAGCTTGAAGTATTGAAAATGGCTGCTGCGGGGATGAGCAACAAGGAGATTGCCAGCGAGCTCTTCCTTAGCGTACATACTATCGAAAGCCATTTGACAAGCATCTTCAATAAATTGGGTGTTGGGTCCCGTATTGAGGCAGTTATGGAAGGGCTGAGACATGACTGGTTCACGTTAGAAGATATTTCCTCTGGTAAATGACTTGAGTGATATACCATCGAAAATGCTCCCAAAAGCCAAGATAGACGTACGAAGCTACCATTTCTGGATTATATTGACTCTTCTTATGCTTTGTACGGCTAATCACTATTTTGAGCAGATGGGTATACCCACTCTGTTATCGTACAATTCGCTCTTTGGTTTGAGCCGCCACACAGCAGATCGCGTGTTTTATCTTGCTCTTATAGTCTATGCTGGCTATACCTTCGGCGCCACAACTGGGTTAGTTGCAAGCTCCGCTGTTTTGCTTCTTATGTTACCTCGAGCTGTTTTCATTTCCGTGAATCCCGTTGATGCTTTGTTTGAGACGACCATTGTAATCTTGGCAGGCGTCACGACAAATCTCTGGTTCAAGGCGCGAAGCGAGCGGATGCAGGCCATAGAGCAACGAGAACAGGTTAGAGAAATAGTGGCGATATCTCAAGGCAAGCTCCGCACTCAAATTCGAAGCACAATGAAACATGAGAAAGACCTAGCTGCCCTGAGCAGATTATCTAACTTACTCACACAATCTCCAGAGTTGGAGCCGCTCCTACGTTCTGCTACCGTTATGATCATGAGCGTAATGGGAGTGGACATCGTCCTCGTATTTAGTCTTGAGGAAGAGGCAAATGCCTTGATGCTCATATCCAGTGAAGGGGTATCTTTAGAATTTGCCGGTGGCGTGGAGAGGATGAAACTGGGGGAAGGCTTTAATGGACGTGTTGCGGAAACAGGGGAGCCCTTAGTAGTAGAAGATGCGTCCCTGGATCCCAGATTGAGCAGGGAAGTGGTGAGGAAAGAAGGGCTTCATTCGCAACTTATAGTCCCTATGAGATCCAGAGCTCGAGTTGTGGGCACACTATGCATAGGTATGCATCAATATAGACAATTTACTGCTAAGGACATAGCCCTGCTTACAGTTATGGGTAATGAAGTTGGCACCGCCATTGATAATGCTCGCCTCCACCAGGACCAGTTAATAATAACGGATCAACTGCGTCGGTCCGAAAAGCACTACCGCGAGCTATTCGAGAATGCTCACGATGCCATCTGGATCGATGACCTGGAGGGTAATATCATATCCGCTAACAGAGCAAGCGAAATGCTCACGGGGTTTAGTAAAGAGAAATTGTCCAATATGAAGACGAAAGATTTTCTTTCGCCGGAGGACTTGGAAACAGCAAATGAGGTGCGGCGTTCCTTGCTTCATGGCGAACCCGTTCAACAACCTTACAGACAACACCTCATACGAAAGGATGGTACTCAGGCTACACTGAGGTTAACCACCAATCTAATTTACGGTGATGGTCAATCCAAAGCCTTTCAAAACATTGCTCGAGATATAACCGAAGAGGCAAAAATGCAGGAAAGCCTGCGCTCTTATGTCCGGCAGATCACTAAAGCTCAGGAGGATGAGCGCCTGCGTATTTCTCGTGAACTCCATGATAGCACTGCTCAAAACCTTATTGCTTTGCTCCATAGGCTGGAAAATTTCTCGGACAGTCAGGAGAATCTGCCTTTGGAGGAGGCTAGAGAGCTATGGGCTATTCACGAACAGGTTAAAGATATAGTGCAAGGAGTGCGATACCTTAGTCGTGACCTACGCCCCGCTATTCTCGACGATGTGGGTTTGCTTGCTGCATTGCACTGGGTCAGCCGAGAATTCAAGACTACGTATGGGATAAGGATCAGCTTACAGGTACATGGCTCTGAGCGAAGGTTCGTACCAGAAGTTGAATTGCTTCTCTTTCGTATTATCCAGGAAGCATTGAGAAATGTTGGAAGACATTCTCATGCCTCAAACGCTGAAGTGTTGATTGAATTCGCGGAAAACAAAATCACTGCCAGCGTAAGAGATAATGGCATCGGATTTCAGGCCCTTGGAAAGATAGACGATCTATCCCGGGACGGCAAGCTTGGTTTGGTTGGCATGCAAGAGAGAGTACGATTATTGGGTGGCAACCTGGAAATAAACTCTGAACCGGGTAAGGGAACGTCAGTAATAGTTGAGGCGCCAGTGTAGCTTTGTAAAGCCGTGGCGAGAAAGCGTCATTTCATCTTGTATAGTATGCTGTGCCTCTCAGTTTGTGGAGTGAAAATTATACTACAGCATTAGTTGTTGATAATATAGTGGTTGGGTAGTATAGTTAGGAATAACGAATAGGGAAGGGGGTTGATATGAGCTATATAGATACACTCAGGAAAGCTGAATACTTCAAAGGACTTGGTGATGATGATATCAGATTGGTAGATAGGATCTGCCACGAAGAAAGTTATGATACAGGAGCAGTTATTTTCCATGAAGGTGACAAAGCCAAAAACCTGTATGTGGTAAAAGAAGGGAGAATATCTATCGAGATAAGAGAAGCGCAAACTAAACCACTGCTTGTGCGGTCTGTTTCTGCGGGCGGAGCTTTTGGCTGGTCTGCCTTGGTGAAACCACATGTGTTTACAGCTGGAGCAATATGCATGGAAAAGGGTACGGTTATTGTTATTGATGGTGGTGAAATGAGTAACCTGTGTCGAACTAATGCTCACCTTGGCGCGATTGTGATGGAGAATCTGGCTGAGCTTATTTCTTCGAGATTGAAGGATTCCCGGGAGCAACTGGCAATTGAAAAACGGCCCTGGTAAATATCTATTGGTGTTAATTGAATTTTGAGTGCTATAGTAGAGGTTGGCAATTGGGGCAGAAGTAGCTGCCCCGACCTCGCACCAGAACCCGCTGGATTGATGTGCCGCAAATGGGGCAGAGTTTGCCGTATTGATGAGCAACCTTGAAAGCCAACTGGGCTGTGCCAATCTGCCTTTCGGGCCTAATATAGGTACTAACGCTGGCACCTTTGCTGTTTATAGCTGACCATAGGATTTCACGGATGCAGCGATGTAGGATTTGTATTTCTTGGGGTGTCAAGGCATTTGCTTTTCTCAAAGGGTGAATTTTGGCAGCGAAAAGAATTTCATCGGCATACATGTTACCAATGCCGGCAATGAGATTTTGATCAATGAGGGCTGCCTTTATAGGAATGTGGTGCTTTTCCAATAGCTGTGCCAGAGCATCAAGAGTGAAATCGTCGCTTAATGGCTCAGGTCCTAGTTTGCCTACCACAGCATCAGCATTTTCTGCCAGCCATATTGCCCCCAGCCGGCGTCGATCGCTGAAAACAATTTGAATATCATTGGAAAAACTAAAAGCTGCCCTGGCATATGAATCAAACGTTCTAGGATTTAGCAGGAGGACACCAGTCATTTTTAAGTGCATGATTAGCACTTGTTTGCTGGCTAAATTGAATATGAGATATTTCCCGCGGCGTTCAAGGTTTTCTACCCTCTGGGCAACCAGGTTGCGAGGAAATTCCTCGGTGGAAGCGCAGAACACTATTTTAGGATCAAAAATGGTAACCTGAGTGAAGCTTTGCCCACGTACCCAGGGTAAAAGTTCATTCTTTATCGTCTCTACTTCGGGTAACTCAGGCATTTCCTGATTAGTTTAACAACGTAAACCTTATAAAATCCAACCTTCAGTGCTATAATTGCCTGATTCTACGATGAGCCACTAAGGGGGGTATATGTACAGGATCTTGGACAGAGAGGATCTCACTTCAGAAATTCACCTGCTCAAAATTGAAGCACCTGGGGTAGCCAGGAAAGCCCAAGCGGGCCAGTTCATCATTGTTAGAATTGATGAAAAGGGAGAACGTATTCCGTTGACCATCGCTGATTGGGATGGAAAAGAGGGGAGTGTGACCATTGTTTTCATGGAAGTAGGCACATCTACCAGGAAATTGGCTGTGCTCAATACAGGTGATAGTATAGTTGATTTTGTTGGTCCACTAGGCCGGCCTACAGAGATTGAACAATTCGGCACTGTCGTCTGCGTTGCTGGGGGATTTGCGATTGCCACCATAGTGCCCATTGCTCGGGCGATGAGGAAAGCTGGTAACAGAGTTGTATCAATTATGGGATTCCGTACGAAAGATCTCGTTTTCTGGGAAGAGCGGTTAGGCAGCGTAAGCGACGAGCTTATTGTGACTACCGATGATGGCTCGTATAAGCGTAAAGGACTTGTGACTGAGCCATTGAAGGAGCTTTTGCAAGAAACAAGAATTGGAAGGGTAATTGCTATTGGCCCTACAGTAATGATGAAATTTTGCTCCTTGACTACCAAGCCTTTTGGTGTGAAAACCATCGTCAGTCTTAACCCCATAATGGTTGATGGCACCGGAATGTGTGGCTGCTGTCGTGTATCGATAGGTGGTGAAACTAAGTTTGCCTGTGTGGATGGGCCAGATTTTGATGGGCATGAAGTTGATTGGGATTTGCTGATGAAGCGTCAGCGTACTTATTTAGATGAAGAAAAGGAATCGCTAGAGCTCTGGAAAAAGAAGATGGCAGGGGCGATAGTAAATGAGTGAGAAGAAGAAATTAGATTTAAATCGCGTGTCAATGCCAAAGCAAGAACCTTTGGTAAGAAAGAAGAATTTTAGCGAAGTAGCCCTGGGATATACGGAAGAGCAAGCTCTTAGAGAAGCAAGCCGCTGCATTCAGTGCAAGAAATCTTCATGCATAGATGGCTGCCCCGTCGACATAGATATTCCTGGGTTCATAAGAGCGATAAGTGAAGGTAATATGCCTGAAGCAGTGAGGGTGCTTAAAGATAAGAACAGCCTCCCTGGCATTTGTGGGCGAGTTTGCCCCCAGGAAACTCAATGTGAGATGACCTGCGCTTTAGCGAAAAAAGGTGCTCCTATTGCTATAGGCCGCTTAGAACGGTATGTGGCTGATTGGGAAAGATATCACCCCGAAATTATTGGACAGCAAAAAAACTGTGCAAGATTTAATGGTAAGAGAGTAGCTGTGGTTGGCTCTGGACCAGCGGGTTTAACTTGCGCTGCTGAACTGGCTAAACTGGGGTATGGGGTTACTATATTTGAAGCTCTCCACGTCGCAGGTGGGGTGCTGATGTATGGTATACCCGAATTTAGGCTGCCTAAAGACATCGTTCAGGCCGAAGCCAATTATGTCAGGTCTCTGAGTGAGGAGATCAAATTTGATCAAGTGATAGGCAAAATAGCTACAGTAGATGATCTTTTGGGAAACGGGTTTGATGCTGTTTTCTTAGCTCCGGGAGCTGGAGCACCAATGTTTCTGAATATTCCTGGAGAGAATCTGAGTGGTATTTATTCCGCTAATGAATTCCTTACTCGAACAAATTTGATGAAGGCTTATGCCTTCCCTGAATACGATACTCCGATAAAAGTAGGGAAAGAAGTGGTGGTTTTTGGTGGAGGAAATGTAGCTATGGATGCTTCCAGGTGCGCCTTAAGACTTGGAGCCGGAAAAGTATACATTATCTATCGACGTTCTAGAGTGGAGATGCCAGCCAGAGCTGAAGAAAGAGACAATGCTGAAGAGGAGGGAATCGTTTTCAAGCTTTTAACTAATCCTAAGAGATTTATCGGGGATGAGCAAGGCAGGGTCAAGGCAGTAGAATTATATGAGATGGAGCTTGGCGAACCCGACGAAAGTGGTCGACGCCGACCGATACCAAAGCCAAACACCGAATTCATTATGGAGATAGACACGGCAATTGTTGCTTTGGGCACCAGACCCAATCCGATTATCCCTTCAACAACTAAAGGGCTTGAACTTACTAGATGGGGCACTATAATTACTGATGATGCTACAGGCAGAACAAGTAAGGAAGGAGTTTGGTGTGGTGGTGACATGGCTACTGGGGCAGCTACAGTTATTAGTGCAATGGGAGCTGGCAAACGAGCTGCGGTTGATATTGATGCATATCTTCAGGGGAAATCCTGAACAAATCCAAAATCCCCATATTTGGAATTTAGAGTTGAAGATTTCGTATTTGTTAAGCTATGCCATCTCACCCCAGTTTTCCCCCAGCTTGATATCTATTGTTAAGGGTACACAAAGCTTAATGGCTTCGGGCATAAGCTCAGTGAGCAGGGATTTCATCTCCTCTATTTCCTCCTGAGGCACCTCAAAGAGCAGTTCATCATGAATTTGAAGGAGCATCTTGCTGTTTAAATTTCGGGTTTTCATTTCACGATATATATTGATCATAGCGATTTTGATAATATCAGCAGAGGTTCCTTGCACAGGGGCATTTATGGCCATCCTCTCTGCTGCTTCTCGAATCTGTCGATTTAGGGAATTGATTTCAGGTATGAGTCTCCGTCTTCCCATCACTGTTTGTACGTAGCCTGATCGCCTGGCTTGCTCTTTGATTTTCTCAATATATTCCTTTACCCCGGGATATCTTTCAAAGTATAAAGCGATGAATTGTGTAGCTTCCTCACGGTTAAGTTCAGTGGCTTGCTCTAATCCATAATCACTCATACCATAAATAATGCCAAAGTTAACCGTCTTGGCAACTCGACGCATCTCGGCATTTACGTTGTCGGGGGGAACGCCAAAAAGTTTTGCAGCAGTTGTGGTGTGGATATCCTCGTTGTGGGCAAAGGCAGCGATAAGGTCAGAATCCTGGGAAAGATGCGCTAGCGCCCTGAGGTCAACCTGGGAGTAATCAGCACTTAAGAGATATGAACCAGGTGGGGCAATAATAGCTTGCCGTATTCTATTTCCCAGTTTTCCTCTTACAGGGATATTTTGTAAGTTCGGCTCGTTCGAGGAAAGCCGTCCCGTGGAAGTGCCTGTTTGGTTAAAATTGGTGTGCACTCTGCCAGTTTCAGGATTGACAAGCGCAGGTAGAGCATCAACATACGTTGATTTAAGTTTACCGAGTTGACGATACTGCAACACAAGTTCAACTATGGGGTGGAGGCCTTTTAATTCTTCAAGCACCGAGGCCTGTGTGGAATACCCGGTTTTTGTTTTGCGAGACCGGGGTAGTTTGAGTTGTTCAAACAGCACACCAGCTAGTTGGTGGGAGGAATTGATGTTGAATTTATAGCCGATGCTGTTATAGATTTGCGTTTCTAGATTCATCATTTCCTTGCCTAATTCGAGAGACATTTCTCTTAGCAAGCGAGTGTCGAGAGCAATGCCATTTTGCTCCATGGCTAAAAGAACTGGAATTAAGGGCAGTTCTACTGTGTCGAAGAGTTGACATAATCCTTGCTGATTCAGCTCACTCGCTAAGCTATCTTTTAAGCTCCAGGCGATATCAGCATTTGTGCAAGCATAATCGGCAACTTTTCTCATTTCTAGTGTGGCTAAGGAAACTTGTTTTTTCCCCGTGCCAATCAAATCAGTGAGGAGCGGTATTTCAATTCCCAGTTTGTTGAAGGCAATTGCTTTAAGGCTCAGATTTTTTTCTCCCAGCAGGTGAGCGGCAAGCATAAGGTCAAAATTCAAATTTTCCAGCTTCACTCTATAATTAGCCAACGCGGCCATATCATGTTTACCACTATAAGCTATTTTCTCTATGTTCTTAGCTTCTAAGATTGGCTTTAGCGCCTCTATGACTCGAGCTTGTGGTAGTTGCTCAGGTTGGTTTAAGCCGCGGTGTCCTAGCGGCATATAAAATGCTTTTCCTGAAGCTGGAGATATTGCTATTCCCACCAACTTTGCTGCCATGGCCTCACTCTTAATACCTTTCCCTTCAAGGGAGGGGGTGAGGGCGGTTTCGAGGTCAATGGCTATTTCATTTGTTGCCTTGAGTTGATCTAACAACTGACTCAGGGCAAGCTCGGTGTTTATTATTTGATAGGTGCCTCTCTGAAAGTTGTCGACTGTTAGCTGATAACTGTCCTGTGGCAATCTGGGTAGCAGTTGGATGAACTCAAGCTCCCGGAATAGCGCTACCACCTCAGTCCGGTCATAGGCGCTTACCTGGCAGCTTTCTAGGCTTAAACTAATGGGAACATCTCTAACTATGGTGACTAGTTCCTTATTTTGGAAAGCCCGGGATCGATATTGGCGCAGCGTTGTTTGTAGCTTGCTCGGCACTATCTGTTCAATATGGACATAGATTCCTTCAACGCTGCCATATTGTTGGATTAATTTAGTGGCTGTTTTCTCGCCGATGCCTGGAATGCCGGGGATGTTATCTGAAGCATCACCAGCTAGCGCCTTAAGATCGGTGATTTGTGCTGGTGCGATGCCGTACTTTTGCTTAACTGCCTGTTCGTTATAAAGAATCGTGTCCTTGAATGTCCGCCTTGGCATCAAGGCTTTTACTCCCGGCACTACAAGCTGCAGTATGTCATTGTCGCCGGTAACGATAATACTTTCAATGCCATGCTCATTAGACTGCTTGCTCAAAGTGCCCAAAATGTCGTCGGCTTCAAAGCCATCGATTTCAAAAATAGGAATGTGGAAGCTATTCGCCAGTTGGTGAATGCGTTTTAACTGGCTTTTCAGCTCCTCTGGTGCTTTGGGGCGTTGTGCCTTATATTCTTTGAATTTTTCGTGCCTGAAGGTTGGAGTGGGGCGATCGAAAGCGACAGCCCAATGAGTCGGTTTAAGTTCAGCAAGCATCTTGAGCAATGTACTGGCAAAGCCATAAACAGCATTTATCGCCTCCCCCGTTTTAGGTACTGTCAATGGAGGCAAGGCATGAAATGCACGATGCGCTAAAGCAGTGCCGTCTAAGAGCAATAACAGGCGCTCTTTCTTATTTTGTATGTTCTTTTCTGCTGACATCAATTCTTATTTGTTATTGGGACCTTAGCTAGCTTCTGTAAGTTGTAACTTCACTGTAACTAAGCGAGTATAAATCGCTCCCTGAGGCGTTAGCTGACTTCTCATAAGGCAAATAGTTTCTACGCTAAGGGGGTAACTGCTTGCGAAACTGGTAGATAGCACCAGTCCGCCAAAATTTTTTCTATCCGCTAGCGTTGCCCCTTCTCTAACACGAGCTAGGGTTAGATGTGGTGTAAAAGAACGCTTCTCTTCAGCGAAGCCAAGAGGGGCAAGCGCAGAATCAATATTTCGTTGCAAGTTCAGTAGATTATCTATTTCTCCCTTGATGCCAACCCAAAGAACGCGTGGCTGCTTCGTGCTGGGGAAAACTCCCAGATCTGAAAGTTCCAGATGGAAAGGGAGAATCCCTTTAGCAGCTTGTTCTATAGCGTTGGCTATTTCGGCCACCTGCTTAAAGGGAATATTGCCCAAGAATTTTAAAGTTAGGTGAATGCTCTCCGGGTTCACCCATTTAATAAAGGGATGTTCAGTTTTTTCCAGTTCGCTTCTTAGCTGCGCCAGTTCGTTTTTAACATTCTGGGGTAACTCGATAGCGATAAAAGAACGGATTTGCTCAGAGTCGTGTGGCAATTTCACTTCCTTCAACTGTAGATAGCAATTTTTGAGCATTGCCCCCTAAGATCTTGGCTTTATCCTCTTCGCCAAGTTCGAGAGATTGAATTTGGGCAATTATTCGATTTTGGGAAATGAGGGGATAATCGGTGCCGAAAAGGATTTTATCGCTGCCAATGATATTGCTTACTTGTTTGAAAATTCCAGCCTGGTAAAGGAGAATGGTGGCTGCAGTATCAAAAGAGACATTGGCCAAAGCTCTGGCGACCTCAGGCATCAGGGCATGTAAAGGCAGACCGCCTCCCCAGTGTGCACAAACTACTTTCAAGTCAGGGAAGTTTACTATGAAGGAATAGAGGATAGTGGGAGTAACTTCGCCCTTACCAGCGTATTGATGTCCTACAGGCTCAGATGAGTGAGTTAGAAAGATTAAGTTATGCGTCACGGCTACATCGACCAGAGGCTGCATAATCATTTTATCTGTAAGGTTAAAGCCTTGCACATCGGGCCTCATTTCTCCAATCCCTCTAGCTCCGGCCCTGGCACAGCGCTCCACCTCGATTATAGCAGCATCTTCTTCCTTGGGTTGAACACTACAGAAAGCGATAAGCCTATCAGGATAACGTGATATGGAATCCAGGATGTAGTCGTTAGTTTCCACACAAAGTTCTTGGCTTGCCCAGCCTATGTTGAGCACGACAGATAAATCAACTTTGGTTTCGTTCATGCTGGCAACTAGTTCTTCAGCGGTTGCCATCTTGGCTTTTGGCTGGGAGTAAAGCAACGAAAAGCAAGGGTCACGTTTAATATATTCGTTGCGTTTTTCCCTTACCCACGGAGGAAATATGTGGGTGTGAAAATCTATAATCACTTGAGGCATTATACCCAAAATTGGCAAATATTTACATAAACACCATAGACATGTAACCTTTCACTAGTTTACAATTTAGCCCACAACAAATGGCAAATCAAGTCAAGGTGTTTCGCCAGGCTACCCCACAAGCCAACATATTTGACTTGCCTGTGACAGAACTCAGAGAAATGGCTAAGAAATTGCGTCGCCATATAATTACTATGACGGCTACGGCAGGTAGCGGGCACCCTGGCGGCTCTCTATCGGCAGCCGATATCGTTACGGCACTTTATTTTAAGATTATGCGCTATAACCCACAGAATACGCAGTGGGCAGATCGTGATAGGTTTATATTGAGTAAAGGACATGCTGCCCCAATCCTCTACGCTGCTCTGGCTGAGAGTGGTTACTTTCCAGTGGAGGAATTAGCAACCTTGAGAAAATTAGACAGCCGCCTTCAAGGACATACGGATAGGAATCTTACTCCTGGGGTGGAGATGTCCACTGGCTCTTTAGGTATGGGTTTATCCTTTGGTGTTGGGGTTGCTTTAGCTGGCAAGCTCGACCATAGGGATTATTGCACTTATGTTCTGCTTAGTGATGGAGAATGTGAGGAGGGGCAAATCTGGGAGGCAGCGTTGTCAGCAGCACAGTTCAAATTGGATAACCTGGTAGCCATTGTTGACTGTAATAAGATGCAACTCAGCGGCTGGACTCGAGATATTATGAACCTTGAACCTTTGGGCCAGAAGTGGCAAGCCTTTGGCTGGCATGGCATTGATATAGATGGCCATGACTTCAGTCAAATTCTAGCAGCTTTTCAGGAAGCTCGGAAGATAAGAACCAAGCCTATTGTTATTATTGCTCGTACCATTAAGGGTAAGGGTGTTAGCTTTATGGAAAATAACGTGAAATTTCATGGCAAGGTACCTACCACAGAGGAAGCAAAAAGGGCGTTGAGGGAGCTAGAATAGCGTGAGAAGCATTTAGCGCCCGGCGGCCAGTAGTCGGTTGATGGCCTGTGGCTAATTTGAGAGCAAAGCGAAGGTGAAATCATGGTTGAAATATCCACCCGTGAAACCTATGGCAAAACCCTGGTAGAACTGGGCAAAGAGAATAAGGGTATTGTTGTCCTGGATGCTGATTTATCGCCTTCGACTATGACCCACTTCTTTGGCCAGGAGTTTCCCGACCGCTTCTTTAATTGTGGCTTAGAGGAACAAAATATGATAGGCGTAGCTGCTGGCCTGGCTGCCTCAGGGAAAACCGTTTTTGCCAGCACCTTCGCCGTTTTCGCCTCCTGCCGCTGTTTCGACCAACTGAGGATGTGTCTTTCACAAACGGGGTTGAATGTCAAGATTGTAGCCACTCATGGAGGCATCACTGTTGGCGAGGATGGCACCTCTCATCAAGCCATTGAGGACTTAGCCTTGTATTGTTCCCTGCCAGGCTTTACTGTGATTGTTCCCGCTGATGCTATAGAGACTGCCGAGGCGGTGAAAGTAGCTGCAAATACCTATGGGCCTTTCTATATTAGATTAAGCCGTCCTAGAACGCCGCTTGTCTATTCTGAGGACTATCATTTTACTTTAGGTAAAGCGGTAACTGTAAGAGAAGGCAGGGATGCTGCCGTTATAGCCGTGGGCATCATGGTAGCCAAGGCTCTGGAGGCAGCAGACGTACTGGCTAAGCAAGGTATAGGTTGCCGTGTAATTAACATGCACACTCTGAAACCTTTGGATGAGGAAGCTATAGCCAGAGTAGCTTCGGAGGTAGGGGCCATCGTTGTTGCTGAGGAACATTTGGCGCATGGTGGCTTAGGCAGCCGAGTTGCTCAAGTAGTAGCCAGGACAAAGCCAGTGCCTATGTCCTTTATCAACCTCAAAGATCGATATGCCCTATCAGGTAGAGCCGAAGAGTTACTGGAAAGGTGTGGGTTGACTGCTAAAGATATCGCAGAAGCAGTGAAGTCGGTGGTTGAGAGGAAGTAAGAACTCCTTGTTAGCTTTGCTTCTGAGGATATTCGGGAGTAGGTACTAGAATTAAATTGGCTACGGTATAATTTTATTAAGGTCGCTTTCTATTGCTTCCTTGTTGGGGAAAGCACCAAACTTCACAGCTTGAATGATGCCATCTTTATCAATGAAGAAGGTAGTGGGAATCCATCGAATGTTATACTTTTGAGCAATGGCCTGTGTGGTATCAAGTAGCACTGGAAGGGAAAGATTATGATTTTGTAAAAACTCTTTCACCTGAGGAGAAGTGCCACCCATGTTAACAAGTAATATCACCAGTCCCTCGGCTGACTGCTCTTCGTACACACTCTGTATATCGGGCATTTCAGAGACACAGGGGTGGCACCAGGTGGCCCAGAAATTGAGCATTACAGGTTTACCACGGAAGTCACTGAGAGAAACAGATTCCCCCTCAAGATTATCAAGCTGGAAGTCCGGCGCCAGGTTGCCTACTCCCGTCCCTTGAGTAGAGGGAGCAGAATTTGATGAGCAGCCAGTTACCGCGAATCCCATGGTTAGAATTGAAACCAGTGTTATTATCAGCATGATTTTTAGGGGCTTACTCATAATTAACCTCCGAATATAATCTTACCTCTAAATTACGTTTAAAACCATATTAGCTTATTGGCTAGAATAAGTATGCCAATAGTTATGAGCAATACTCCACCGAAGATATAGATTGCAGTGGAATAACGCTGGAAGCGTTTTAACAACGGCGTAACTGAACCAAAAGCAGCTCCTATCACAAGGAAGGGGATTCCCAATCCCAGGGAGTAAATAGCTAACAGGCAGGCGCCATACCAGGCTGTTTCAGAGCTCCAGGCAAGAGTTAAAATACCTCCCAGTATAGGGCCAACACAAGGCGTCCATGCCAGGGAAAATATGGCTCCTATCGAGAAAGAGCGCAGGTAACTGGTAGCATTAGCCCTGGATACAGATAGACGTTTCTCATAATTTAACCATGGGATTTTTAGGCTAGCCAGCATAAATAACCCGAAGAATATCAGCACGGCACCAGCTATTTGACGAATTACTGCTAAGTGAGCACTGATGGCAAATCCAGCAAGCCCAGCCACAACACCCATGGTAACAAAAACTGTGGTAAAGCCTGCTACAAAACTGAAGGAATGGAGGAATACATGGGCGCGCTTCTTTTTATAAGCTCCAGTCACAAATATGTCGGGGCCGGCTAAGCTGGCAAGATATACCGGCACTAAAGGCAGCACACATGGTGATAAGAAAGACAGCATTCCAGCGCTAAAGGCAACAAGGTAAGAAATTTCCAACATTTATCTACCAAGAACAGAGTCAAGCAATTTCTTGGGCTCGGGCCTAAGGCCAAGCATTTACTGTACGGGCTTGCCACACTGCTCGATTTGCCTTTACCCTCTTTATTTTACCTTCTTTTAGCTTTTCTGTCACGTGGAATAGATGGAGTGATTTTCAGTCTGTTTGCTGTTATGGTTTTTCCTGCGACTGACCGTCTCATCGGCTAATATAGCGAAGAAGGTTATCGCTCCTAAGAGAAGCCCCGCGGCCACAAAGAAAGGAAAATCTAGCCCGTGAATATCTTTGAGCCAACCTAAAAGGGTAGGTCCTATCAGAAAGCCCACGTCAGTAATAGTGCGGTACAATGCTATAGTGTGCTCATAATCTTCCGCTGGAGCGATATCAGCAACATAAGCACTAATAACTGGGCCGCCGAATCCCCTTCCTATGCCCAGTATTGCTCCGCTAAGCAGGCATAGATGATAGCTATAGCTCTGGGTGAACAAAACAAATGCTGCGGCAGATATTGCTCCTCCCGACACGATGATGATTTTTCTTCCTGATTTGTCTGAGAGCCTGCCGGCAGGGAAAACAAAGGCACACTGCATGATAGCCACGGAAGTGAGAACCAATCCGACTTGGATTTCGCTCAAGCCGAGACGTTCATAGCCAAGAAGGGGAACCAGAACTATACGACCGCTCATGGTAAACATGGTTAGAAGTGCTACCGTGCAGATAAGCACGAAATTTAAATTCTTATAGGAGAAAGCCATTTTCTTGGATGAATTAGGCTGTGGTGTGGTATTTGAGGTTTGGGACATGCCAGCATGTTGTGTTTTCCTGGTTTCTGGTATGCGGAAGTAAAACCACAAAGTGGCCAGCAAAGCAAGGAAGGAAAAACAGAAAAAAGGAGCTCTATAACCTAAGTACCCTCCTACGAATCCTCCTAATGTTGGTCCCAGGCTTGAGCCAATGAGAAAACTTCCCCAGTCGAGGCTCAGATATTGCCCACGGTTGGATAATGTACTGATTTCGCATACCACAATTGTGCACGTCACATTGTAAATAGATGAACCTACTCCCTGTAAAAGGCGGAATGCTATCAATTGCCAGTATTCCGTAGCCAAGCCACAGCCAAGAGCACCAATGGACATCAGTGCTGGGCCAAGGATGAGGGCAGGCCTTCGCCCCCAGCGTTGAGCTAACTTACCGGCGGGTAAATCCATGCTAACACGGGCTATGCCATAGGCAGTTATAGCCAGTCCCACCAAAGTTCCTATTCGTGCTGGTGAAACACCCAGCTCGCCGACAAATTTAGGCAAAATGGGGCTGACAAATCCGAACCCTATCGCCATCACTAGCTGTCCAGCGCAGAGGGTGAGGAGGGTTTTGTTATGCCAGGGGCTATCGTTTTTCATAGGCACTCTTTAATATTTAGAGTAATTGCGAATGAAAAGCACCGCTTATCCTTATCGAGAGTTAATTCACTAACTATGAGAAAGATAGCCGGTGCTTTGTTAGTAGAATCTCGAAGAAAACTTACTTCAGTGTTGAGGTACTGGTAGTATGTTAGGCTGCTCTATACTATTTGCTATATCCACCCACGGAGTTTAATTGCTTCAGCTACCCTGTTCACTGCAACCATATAGGCGGCTGTCCTATTATCAACGTCTTCCTTTTTAGCCATCTCATACACGTCATAGAATGCCTTTGTCATTTTCTTATCCAGTCTCTCGTACACTTCTTCCTCAGACCAGTAGTATCCAGAGATGTTCTGAACCCACTCAAAATAAGAAACTGTTACTCCGCCAGCATTGCAAAGAAAGTCGGGAATTTGAAAGATGCCCCTTTTGTATAGTATTTCATCGGCTTCTGGTGTTACAGGGCCATTTGCGGCCTCGGCAACTATTTTGGCCTTTATGTTATTAGCGTTTTTCCCTGTTATCTGATTTTCCAAAGCCGCAGGTACCAGGAAATCACATTTGACAGCTAAGCATTCCTCGTTTGTTAGTTGCTTTGTTCCAGGGTAACCAATAACGGATCCGGTTCTATCCTTGTGTTCCTTTGCTGCCTTCCAATCCAGACCGTCTTCACGCGAAATGCCGCCTTTGGAATCGGTGACTGCGATGATTTTGCACCCTTGATTTGTAAGCAATCTGGCAAGGTGGTACCCCGCGTTGCCATATCCTTGAATGGCAACAGTGGCACCCTTGAGATCAATGTCTAGAACCTTGGCAGCTTCTCTGATGGTGTAGACCACACCCATCGCGGTAGCGTCTCCTCGGCCCAGAGAGCCTCCTAGAGGAATGGGCTTTCCCGTAATTATACCTGGTACATTGTAACCTCTTATTTTACTGTATTCGTCCATCATCCAGGCCATAATCTGTGGGTTTGTGTAAACGTCTGGCGCAGGTATATCTTTTTCAGGGCCAATGAAGCTCCATATTTGGTCTATATATCCTCTGGATAGCCTTTCAATTTCACCCTGGGACATCTGTTTTGTGTCACAAATAATGCCTCCTTTTGAGCCTCCGTAGGGGATATCAGCCACAGCGCATTTCCAAGTCATCCACGCTGACAGTGCACGAACGGTATCTATTGTTTCTTGCGGGTGAAACCTTATTCCTCCTTTCGTTGGCCCTCTGGCATCATTATATTGAATTCTGAAGCCTTTGAATGTTTTCGTGCTACCATCATCCATCTTAACAGGTATGGATACTGACAACTCGCGCATTGGCTCTCTGAGGAAAGCATGCATCTGTGAATCTAGATTTAATTTCTCCGCAGCCTTATCTAATTGTGCTTGTGCTATCTTGAATGGGTTTAGTTGTTCTGTCACTTTTGTACCTCCGTTTCATAAAAATTCTAAACATTATAGCTCGAGATTAGATGGGGGGGGCAAGGTTTTGGCGAGTTTGTAAGGAGGAGCAATGCTCTAAAGTGGCCGAGAGAGCCTACGCTGAGCCATTCTGGCAGCGGCTTTACCAATGGTTTTGCCCAGAGAGGTAATACAGAAAGCAAAATGCTCATGGGGTTTATACTATCTCGTAGCTGTTTCCACACAATTTGACAAAGAGGCGTCTTTGTTTTCCTTATACTTTTATTGCTATACCTTGTTGCTTCAGGTATCGTTTCGCTTGAGGTATTGAAATCTCCCTGAAGTGGAAGATCGAAGCGGCTAAAACTGCTGATGCCTTACCAATTGTTACAGCTTCATACAGGTGTTCGAGTTTACCTGCACCGCCTGAAGCAATAACTGGTATCTTAACTGTCTCAGCCACGGTTTTAGTCATTTCCAGGTCATATCCTTCTTTTGTCCCATCGGTATCCTTGCTGGTAAGCAAAATCTCTCCAGCTCCTAGCTCCTCCACTCTCTTTGCCCAATTGACAAGCTCCATACCTGTGGACTCTGCTCCGCTTTTTACCACTACCTCTAATCTGGGCAATTTGCTTTCTATCGGATTTTTCTTCCCATCAATAGCAACCACTAATTTATCATGGCCAAACTCTTTAGCTGCTTTTCTGATAAAGTCAGGATTCCTAACGGCTGCGGTATTAATGGAGACTTTATCCACACCAAGATCAAGCAATGCCTTTATATCCTCGATATTTCTAATTCCACCACCTACTGTAAAAGGGATAGTAATCTTTTCTGCCACTTTCTTGACCCATTCTAGCCTCGTCCCTCTATTCTCTACAGTAGCAGCGATATCGAGGAAGGCTAGCTCGTCTGCGCCTTCGTGACAATAGGTCTCCGCTGCTTCTACGGGGTCTCGGGCATCTCTCAGGTTTTCAAATCTAACTCCTTTAACCACACGCCCATCCTTCACGTCAAGGCAAGGTATAATCCTTATCTCTTTCATCTATATTCTCTCTTTAAACAATGCATTTCCGTGTGATTAGGGGTATATTCCTCTTGCGGACATAGCAGATACCACTCGTTTTACCGCTAACATATGGGCGGCGCTTCTCATATCTGTTTTCTCAGCCCGGGTAATTTCCAGAACTTCTGTAAAGGCATCGGTTAGTAATCTTTGTAGGCTATCGTTTACCTCCCACTCCTGCCAAAACAAAGATTGTATGTTTTGTACCCACTCAAAGTACGAGATTATGAGCCCTCCTGTACTGGCTAATATATCGGGAACAACAAATACTCCATTATCGTAAAGAATCTTAGACGCCTTGGGGGTAGTGGGCACATTGGCACCTTCTACAACAATCTTCGCCTTTACCTGTGCTGCATTGTCTGCTGTTATTTGTCTTTCCGTAGCTGCCGCCATCAGAATATCACACGGTAGTGCCAGTAGGTCAGCATTAGTTATGATGTCAGTACCAGGAAAGCCAATCACCGAGCCTGTTTCCTTCTTGTAATTGAGCAAACTCTCTATGTCTAAGCCTTGTGGGTTATAGGCCCCGCCGGTGGAATCGCTCATTGCTATGATTTGACAGCCTTCTCTGGCTAGCTGCTTAGCTGCTGAGGAGGCTACATTGCCAGCACCCTGAATTGCTACGGTAGCTACTCGCAGGCTGAGATGTCTTTGCTTGGCTGCCAATTTGGCACTTATCATACAACCATGGCCTGTGGCTTCAAGCCTGCCCTTGCTACCACCTATTTCTATAGGCTTACCTGTGACCACCGTTGGGATAGAATATCCCTTCGCCATGCTATAGGTGTCCATAATCCATGCCATGGTTTGAGGATTTGTGCCTACCTCAGGAGCCGGTATATCACTCTCAGGGCCTATTAACAGCGATATCTCGCAGGCATAACGCCGAGTTAACCTCTCCAGCTCAGATTGAGACATGAGCTTTGGGTTGCAAATAATAGCTCCTTTGGCACCACCGTAAGGTACATTGACAACTGCAGCCTTCATAGTCATCTGAGCTGCCAAAGCCCGAGTTTGGTCTAAAGTAATATCTGGGTGATAGCGAATCCCACCTTTACATGGCCCGCGGGAATCATTATGTTGAACCCTGAAGCCAGTGAAGATTCTTACTGTTCCATCGTCCATTTTTACAGGAAAATTAGCTATTAGCTCACGCTCGCACTTCCGCAGCCGCAAACGGCACGAATCTTGAACATTTAGTCGTTCACAGGCGGCATCAATTTGGCTCACCACCATTTTGAGAAGGCTGGTTTTTTCAGTACTGCTCATGTCTTGTTCCTTGCTTTCGTTAAAAATTGCTCAAATTATATCTCCCTCCCCAGAGTTTATCAATGCTGCGAGGGCATTGGTGGAACAAAATCCAATCTTACCAAGTAAGCCTTTTTCTTGTGCTGCGCATCAGATAAAAGTTGTTGATCCTTTCAAGCCAGACTTGATAGATAACCTCTGAATCTTGATTTTGTGGCTGTCTTGGATATTTCGAGGGGTTATGATAAGGTAAATGAGCGCTCTATAACGGTGGCTATATGAAAATAAGGCAAGTATGGAAGAGGGAGAATTTATGCCAATTTGCGAAAGCAGAATTATCTGACTACCTCTTTATAGTTGTGTCCAATCGCGAGCCATACATTCATAGCTATCAAGGTAACGAAATTAAATGTGAAACCGCAGTTGGTGGTGTGACTACAGCCGTAGAACCAGTGATCTCCGCTATAGGTGGTATTTGGATAGCTCATGGCAGCGGTGATGCTGACAGGGACATGGTGGATTCTCAACGTAAGCTTATGGTACCACCAGAGGAGCCGCTTTATACTTTAAAACGAGTCTGGCTAAGCGATGAAGAGGTAAATAGCTACTATTATGGTTTTTCTAACCAAGCTCTTTGGCCTCTGTGTCATGCTGTTGATATTAAACCTATATTTGATGAGGCTCAGTGGAGTATTTATAAGAAGGTAAATGAAGTCTTTGCTCAAAGTGTGCTGGAGGAGATAGGAAACAGAAAGGCAATAGTTTTTATTCAGGATTATCATTTTGCCTTGCTACCGCGCTTGATAAAGAGGATGAGCCCAGAGATTACCGTGGCACAATTTTGGCACATTCCCTGGCCAAGGCAAGGAAGCTTCCAAAGTTGCCCCTGGGGAGAAGAAATAGTGAGAGGCCTTTTAGGAAATGACCTTTTAGGTTTCCATACAGTGCGCCACTGCCGTAACTTCCTCACCACAGTGAATAGAATGGTTGCTGGCTCTAAAGTTAGCTACGAGAAAGCTGAGGCCACCGTAGAGGGAAGGAAAACAGAAGTGCATCCTTTTCCTATAAGCGTAGACTTTGAGCAGCTCTCCCAAGATGCTCAAAGTGTTGAGGTAAAGGGGGAAATAGAGAGATTAAGAGGGGAGCTAAACCTGGGTGATAAACTTGTCGGGATTAGCATCGACCGTTTGGATTATATTAAAGGAATTCCACGGCGGCTGATGGCTATAGACCGCTTTTTTGAGAAGTACCCAGAGTATAAGGGTAAGGTGAGCTTCATACAGGTCACAGTGCCCAGCCGCACGGAGATCCCGAGCTACAGGAAGTTAGGAGAAAGCATAGATACGTTGGTGGAAAGGATAAATCTAAAACATGGCTCGGGAGATTGGAAACCCATAATCACTATGGTTGGTCCTTTACCTGTAACTACAATAATGGCTCTGATGGGCATGGCGGACCTGTGTATAGTAAGTTCTTTACATGATGGCATGAATTTGGTAGCCAAGGAATTTGTCGCCAGCCGATGTGACAATGATGGTATTTTACTCCTAAGCCGCTTTGCTGGAGCTGCTAAGGAACTTAACGATGCCCTGTTGATAAACCCTTATGACATTGACCATCTTGCAGCCTCGATGGAAAAAGCTCTGAAGATGCCTAGAATAGAGAGATATAAGCGGATGCGAAGAAAAAGGAACATAGTTAGAGAAAATAACATCTATAAATGGGCTGCAGCTATAATTTTAGAGTTGACGAAATTGGTATGAGGAACCTCCTTTCCTGTTGGGATGTTGTTGCTGCAAGAATTAAAGTGGCAGAACATATATTGTTGCTAAGTGATTATGATGGCACGTTAACGCCCATCGTAGAAAAACCTGAATTAGCTGATTTATCACCGCAAATGAAAGAGCACCTGCAGGAACTGGCTGAGAATTCCCATCTGACGTTAGGAGTTATAAGTGGTAGGACTGTGCAAGATTTACGGGAAAGAGTGGGCATCGACGGCATTATCTATGCAGGAAACCATGGTCTGGAAATCGAGGGGCCTAATTTTAGCTTTGTTAATCCGGTCGCCAAAGAGGCTGAACCATTCTTGCATTCGTTATGTGAGGAGCTAGGTAAAGCTTTATCTGAAATTAAAGGAGCCAGAGTAGACGATAAGGGATTAACTTTAAGTTTGCATTATCGGCTTGTAGATGAAGCACAGTTAGGAGAGGTGGATAGAATTTTTCGTCGCATTATTAACCCTCCTCTTGCTTCGGGCAAAATAAGAATTACGCCAAGCAAGAAAGCATATGATATAAGGCCAGCAGTGGATTGGAATAAAGGAAAAGCGATAGAATTTATCACTCGAAGGCTTAATGGAAAACTTGCCGAAGAAAGCAAACTGTTAGTGGTATTTTTGGGTGACGATATAACCGATTATGATGGTTTTCATGTGGTGAATAAAGGTAAAGGGATTTCTATTTTTGTGGGTGAGGAAAGTGCTGAACCGAAAGCTCAGTATCTCTTACGGTCACCAGGTGAAGCGTATCAATTTCTTAATATGCTGGGAGGGGTCATTAAACTGAATAATTAGCAGGGAACGCGAAACTAAAGAAAATGGTTAAGGAAGAGCTTAAGAGGGAATTTCCTCTGCAGAATGGCAGTGTGTATAGTCGAAGAAAAGGGCTTCAACCTTTTTCGGCATCTCCTATTGAGAGTTATGTTCCTATAGTGGGCGAAGAGAGGGTAGAAGAGCTACAAAAACTTGCGAAAAAACTTAAAGGGGTAAAAATACTGGAAGTTAACTCCACGGCGGTAGGCGGTGGAGTAGCTGAGATGCTTTACTCCCAGGTGCCATTCTTAAACCAGTTGGGATTGGAGGATGAATGGAAAGTTATGTCGGGTAGGGAATCCTTTTACCGCGTGACGAAAACTATCCATAATCTTTTACAGGGCAAGAAAGGCACTTTCAGCCCCCCGATGGTAAAGGAATACTACCGTGCCTTAAAGGAGAATGCCGATATCTACGCTGGAGATTATAAGAACTACAGTCCAGACATAACAATTGTACATGACCCGCAGCCGCTTGGTTTAGCTCGCTATTTAAGGGGAGAAAATGAAAAGTGGCTGTGGAGGAGCCATATTGATGTAGAGGAAGATATTCTGGAAACCAACTCTGTGTTATGGCAATTCATTACATTTTGGGCAGATTTTTACGATGCTGTTGTCTTCTCAGGTGCTCATTATGTAGTGGATTGTTGGCCTTTACAGAAATATATAATTCCACCCTTCATTGATCCGCTTTCTACGAAAAATAAAGAGCTAAGCGCTAATGAGATTGCCAGGGTATTGGAGAAATATGGAATAGACTGTGAGTGCCCTTTGCTGGTTCAGATAGGTAGATTTGACCCCTGGAAGGGCATTGGGACCAGTATCAAGATATATAAAATGGTTAAAAGAGAGGTAAATTGCCAACTGGTGATAGCTGGCGGTATGGCTTCGGACGATCCTGAAGGAGAGGTGGTCTTTAATCAGGCTTGCGAGGAAGCGGAAGATGACCTTGATATTCATGTTATCAGGCTTCCTGAAGACGTACAGGTTAGTGCTTTGGAGGTCAATGCGTTGCAGAGAGCTGCGAAAGTGATGCTGCAACCTTCCATTAAGGAAGGATTTGGGTTGGTTATTACCGAAGCAATGTGGAAGGGTAAACCAGTGATAACCAGGGAAGTGGGAGCCATCCCTATTCAAATCAGGGGAGGCGAAACTGGGTTTTTTGTTACTTCAACAAAAAAGGCGGCGAAGAAAGTAATTCGTTTGTTGGGGAACCCATGTATAGCAGAATCAATGGGCGAGAAAGCTCATAACTATGTCGAGGAACACTTCCTTATGCCTGATAGAGTGGCAGATTATCTGAGAATTTTCAATTATTTCGTCAATGGTGAATTGGACAAGAACTCTATAATTAGCTATCACCCGTGGTTCAAACTTAGCAAAAGGGGAGGTTAGATATTGCTATCCGAGGGGAAAATGATATTAGGTGAGGTTTCTAAAATCGAACAGAGGCTACTGCGATTCATGCAAATAAACTGTGAAAAAGGCAAATCTTAAGAGCCTTGTAGAGTAATGAAACAATGAAAGCTATTATTTTAGCCGGTGGGCAAGCAACCAGGCTACGTCCTCTTAGCTGCAATACGAGTAAGGTGATGGTGCCTGTATTAAATCATCCTTTCCTGGAGCACCTTATCGGTTATCTCAAGAAACACGATGTCAATGATATTATTCTTACCTTGAGCCATAGGCCAGAGCAAATCAGAACTTATTTTGGTGATGGTAGCAAGTTTGGCGTAAAAATAAGCTACGTGGTGGAAGATTTACCGCTGGGGTCAGCAGGAGCAGTGAAAAATGCTGAAGAATCCCTGGGTAGCCCATTTATCGTTCTTAACGGTGATATTTTCACTGACCTTGACCTGACTGCTATGGTGAGCCTGCACCGTGAGAGAAAAGCCCGCATGACTATAGCCTTGACTCCTGTAGACAACCCCACTATCTATGGGGTAGTGGAGACAGACAGCCAGGGCAGGGTTAAATGTTTCAAGGAAAAACCAAGATGGGAGGAAGTAACTACCAATATGATTAATGCTGGCGTTTACGTTCTGGAACCGGAAATTCTAGACTATATCCCCTCCGAAGTCTTCTTCACTTTTGAACGTGATATCTTTCCTGTGGCTATAGAAGGAGGGCAGATTATTTATGGCTACCCATTTGAGGGTTATTGGATTGATATAGGCACGCCGGAGAAATACCTGAAACTAAACCATGATTTGCTCCGTCGCTATTTCAGTAAGGGCGTGGAATTTGAGAATGAAGGTTTTGTGCATCCCACGGCTCGAATTGAGGGACCGGTGGTAATTGGTGGGGGTTGCGCTGTTGATAAAAATTGTGTAATAAAAGGGCCTGTTGCCTTAGGACCAGGATGCCAGATAGCAGAAGGTGCTATAGTGGAAGGGGCACTGTTATGGCGGGATTGTAAAATTGGCAAGGGTGCTAAGCTAAAGAACTGTACGCTCGCCTTCAATTGTTATGTTGGTGATGAGACTGAAATTTTGGATAACTGTGTTTTAGGTGACAATGTAATGATTGGAGAAGGTAATAAACTACCGCAAGGTGTCAGAGTTTGGCCTGATAAATCTATTGAGGCGAATAGCATTTCGCCCTGAAAATTTTGGGATTTAAAAATAATAGGAGTGTGAGATGAAAACAATATATTTGGTGCCCCATACTCATTATGACGTTGCCTGGGCTTTTTCTAAAGAGGACTATCTTAAAATAAATGAAGAGATATTGAAGGAAGTCATGGGCCTAATGGCGGTTCCAGAATTTAGGTTTTCTCTGGAACAAACTTTCCTGCTTCAGGAGATGGAAAAGAGGAATCCTGAGCTTTGGCAAGGCTTGAAAACGATGATAGAGAAGAGAAAGCTTGAAATAGTTGATGGGCAGTATCTCATGCCTGATGCTATGCTTCCGGCTGGTGAAGTGCTGGTGAGGGAGATACTTTTTGGCAAGAGGTACTGCAAGGAGAAATTCGCTGTAGATGTCCCTGTGGCTTGGTGTGCGGATAGCTTTGGCATGAATGCTCAACTTCCTCAGATTTATAAGAAATCTGGGTATAAGTGGCTGGCTTTCAGGAGAGGGGCAAGAGCGGAGATAACACAAAGCGAGTTCATTTGGAAAGGATTGGATGGGTCAACTATCCTGGCTCATTGGATGCCACGCGGCTATAGAGCTGGCCTTGACCTGGATGAATTGGAGCAATCATTCAGCGGTCTTGATAAATATGCTGCTACTTCTCATATCCTCATGCCCTGTGGGAGTGGCTCAATGCCTCCACAGACGGAAATTCTTCAAGCGGTAAAAGATTGGAATAAAGCTCATTCTACTATTGAAATGAAGATTGCTACTCCCAGGGAATTCTTCCAGCGCCTGGAAAAGACGGAAAAGAAATTCCAGATTGTGGAGGGGGAACTGTATGACAATGAACTTGTAGATGTATTTCCACAGGTTTGCACCAGCCGGCTGTGGATAGTGCAAAGCTCCAGGGAATGCGAGAACTTGCTCATGGAAGCAGAGGAATTTGCCACCATAGCCTGGCTGCTCGGCGGTGAGTATCCTGCCAATGAATTACACCAAGCGTGGGAGGGAATCTTATACATTGCCTTCCACGATATCATCACCGGCTGTGGAGTGGATGGGATTTATGAAGAGGTAAAGCAGATTTGCACCTCTCTTAAAGCAGAACTTATTGGTAGCTTAAATCAATCCCTGTCTTATATTGCGGGGAGGGTTAACACTGGTGGAGAAGCACTCCTGGCTTTCAACTCGATGCCGTGGGGGATATTGAATCATGGTGAAGCTGACCTGAAATTAGCTCCGAAATTTAAGGGAACTCCTGGCATAAAGGAAGCAAAAGAGGTAGAGAGTGAGGTCATAGAGATAAAAAAAGATGAAGAAGGCAAGATTGAAGGAGCAAGGATAGGTTTTATGGCTGATCTTCCGCCGTTAGGTTACAAAGCGTATAAACTAACATCGCAAACAAAAAAGCCTGAAGCCAAGATAAAGGTTGAGGAAGAAAGCATAGAAACTCCGTTCTATAAAGTGACTGTGGATAAAGAGACCGGCATAATCGAAGTCCGCAGTAGGGAAGGTGAACTTCTGGTTAAAGGGAACGAGATCTTCATAGATGACGAGATAGGGGACCTTTATTACCATCGAGCCAGGTTTGCTGACCTTATAAAAAGCGAATCCGGGGAAGGATTTGAATATGGGAGTTTTAAACCCAAGAACTTCAGGATAGAGAAGGGAGCTTTGCAGGCGAAGATAATTTTTGAGGATGAGTATTATTGCCTCACCTGGCCGTACAGATTAAAGAAAAGGTTTCCTCCCATGCTTTATAAATATAAAACGTTGGATATCCATAAAGAGGTCATAGTTTTCCGTGACCTTCCCCGAATCGAGTTCATCACTAAGATTGATAATAAGTATCCTAACATAAGGCTTAGTGTTAAGTTTGATACGGGAATGGAGCGGAAAGTCTACTTTCGGGAGATGCAATTTGGGGTTGTTTCTGAACCCACAGAATACTTCATCAGTAGGGAGGAGGGATTTAAGCCTTCAGGAATACCTAATTTCCTTAGATGGTTTGACCTGAGCGATGGTATAAGAGGAGTAGCCTTTATGAATAAAGGGTTGCCGGCAGTTATGATAGTGAAAGGCTCTGTCTACATCAGGCTTTTGAGAAGCGTGTACGGGCTTTCTGCAGATGGAATATCTGGCCCCTTAATTCCCACTCCAGATGCTCTAGAGCTTAAATCCTACACCTTTGAATATGCCATTCAGCCTCATGAAGGTGACTGGAGGCAAGCTAAGATATATAAACAGGCTCAAGATTTCTACCACTTGCCCTGTTGTATTCAAGCAAACTCCCAGGGAGAGCTCCCAGAAGAATTCTCCTTCCTAAAGCTTTCCCCCGATAACCTCATCTTCTCCACGCTTAAGAAGGCTGAGGATAGTGATGAGGTAATATTAAGATTCTTTGAAACTAAAGGGGAGGAAACGATAGCTGAGATCGAGCTATTCCGTGAAATCAAAAGGGCAGCAGTTTCCGATTTGCTGGAGCGGGAGGAATATGAGCTGAAACCAGATCGCAATAGGCTGAGAATGGAAGTAAAGCCTTTTGAGATAGTAACCTTGAAAATTGAACTTTAGCAGGACGGACTTGCATACTTGAGTTGCGCCGAGGCAGAAGTGAGGTGATTTATTGAATCCGGGTAATGTGCAAGCTTTTTAGATTGCCTCAAACATTAAATAGAAAGGTGATTACATCTCCGTCACGGACGATGCAATTCTTGCCTTCTGTCCTGAGTAAGCCCTTTTTTCGTGCCTCAGCCAAATTGCCGCATCTCTCCAGGTCACTACAGTTTATTACTTCAGCTCTGATGAAGCCTCTTTCCATATCGGAGTGAACCTTCCCTGCTGCCTTTGGTGTTGTGGTGCCGCTGGGAATGGTCCAGGCTTTTAACTCGGCGGAAGCTGTCGTGAAGAAGGAAATTAGCCCCAGAAGCTTATAGGAAAGGTTGATAACTTTGTCAAGTGCCGGCGTAGCTAGGCCCATAGCGTCGCGGAATTCTTTAGCCTCGATGTCATTTAGTTGACCTAATTCCATTTCCAGCTTGCCGCATAAAGCTACCACTGCAAATTGGGGATAAAGTGACTTTATCTCGGTTTCCGGTTGAGGGACTTCTGGTATTTGTGACTCTCCGATGTTAAGAATAATTAGAGTGGGCTTAGCAGTGAGAAATTGATAATTGGACAGCAGTTTAAGTTCATCCTCGGTTAAGCTCTGCTGCCTCACGGGTATATCATTATCCAATGCTGCTTTGATTTTCTGTAACAGAGTTTGCTCCTTTAAATGCGGTCCACGGTCCGGTACTTTAGCCGCTTTTAATGCCTCTTTCAGTTTATCCAACTTCCTTTCAATGATGGCTAAATCGGAAAAGGCAAGTTCCAAATCCAGAGTTGCTATATCTCTCTCAGGATTAATGCTTCCCTCAGGATGGGGGATTTTTGCATCTTCAAAAACTCTAACTACCTGAAGTAAAGCATCAGCAGTGGTCAAGTAGCCCAAAAGTTCTCCTTTTATCTCTCCCTTGCCACTGGAGGCTTTGGCCGAACCCGCAATGTCTACATAGCTTACTTCAGCGGGAATGGTTTTCTTGGGATGGAATATGCTTTCCAGTATCAGTAATCGTGAGTCAGGTATTTTAGCCACACCTATATTGGGAGTGAGGGAAGGGGAGTAAGCGGCAGTTGCGGCTTTGCCGCTGGTTAAGGCATTAAAAATCGTTGTTTTGCCGCTCTTGGGTAACCCAATAATAGCGACTTTCATATTTATATTTTACCACGTTTATTTTCAGCTTCCCATTAGAGAAGGTTTACGCTGTGATAGAATAACGGAAGATGTTTCATATTCTTTATGGACAGGATGATTTCTCTCTTAATCAGGCTGCTGAGAAGATTAAAGCTGGCTTAGGTGATCCACAAATGCTGGCAGTTAGTACCGCCAGGCTGGATGGCCAAAAGCTAACTTTGAGTGAGCTTAGAGAAAACTGTGGTGCTGTTCCTTTCTTATCCTCGTATCGGTTAGTTATAGTTGATGGTTTGCTGGGGAAGTTTGAACTGAAGCCAGGCAAGAAGCAGCCTGGTAAACGTGCCATCAGCAAATCCGCAAACGAGCTAGGAGAGTGGGAAAATTTAGCTCCTTGCATCAAACAAATGGCATCAACCACTGTGCTTATATTAGTTGATGGCAAAATAGCTGAGTATAATCCCTTGTTGAAAAGGCTTTTGCCATTAGCCCAGGTAAAGACTTTCCCGTTGCTGCGAGGTAAGAAATTAGCAGATTGGGTGCGACAACGAGTAACAGAGGAGAGTGGTAGCATTACTCCTGAGGCTCTGGATTTGCTTGCTGAGCTCATAGGTGGAAATTTATGGGCGATGAATAATGAAATACTGAAGCTGCTCCTTTATGCTCACGGGCGTACTATCAGTGAAGATGATGTGAGGCAATTGGCGAGCTATGCTCAAGAGGCTAACATTTTTGCCCTGGCAGATGCAATTGTCGAAGGTCAGACTGAGATAGCCCAACGGATACTCCACCGGTGCTATCAAGAAGGTGACCCGGCGACCTACATTCTAACTATGGTTACCAGGCAGTTCCGTTTAATAGCGCAAGCCAAAGAATTGAGTTCAGGATTATCTCGGAAGCAAATCCAGAGCAAATTAGGATTAAAGCCTTTTGCTGTGGATAGAACACTCAGCCAGGCTAAACTGTATGACGTGGAACATATAAAAAGAGCTTACGATAAGCTTCTGGAGACTGATCTGGCTATTAAAACTGGCAAATGTGATGACCAGTTAGCTCTCGAATTTTTAGTAGCTGAGCTCACTACTTCCTGAGCTTAAGGTGGCCCAGCCTTCGTATTTGTAGATTTCTCTGGCATTGGCTGAGTTCCCTCTGCAGCAGGAGGGGCATTGCCGAAGTAGACCTTGGTGTGGGGCCAGGGAATTTCAATACCTTCCTGGTCGAAGACCTTCTTTATCCTTCTTCTGAATTCCCCCATAACATCCCATTGTTTGATAGGCTCAGTCTCCCCTACCATCTTTATGATTATGCCTGAATTCCCGAATTCATCTACTCTCAGAAGCCAGGGGGTTGCCACTTTCATAAAGGGAGACCAGTTCCGATCCTGTGCCATTTCCTCCCATGTCTTCCTCATTAAACCCATAACCCTATCAAGGTCTTCCTTGTAGGCCACGCTTATATTGAGATGGGCCCTCGACCACCCTTGGGTGAGGTTGCTCACTGTTCTGATCTCCCCATTGGGGATCATGTGGCGCGCCCCATCAAGATCTCTCAGGATAGTCCTCCTGATAGATATCTCCTCTACCCCGCCAGCAATAGTACCCGTCCGTATAACATCACCCACATTGAATTGATTTTCGAGTAAGATGAAGAATCCGGCAATAAGGTCACGAATCAGGTATTGAGCGCCAAAGCCCACAGCAATCCCGATTATGCCCAGAGAAGCCAGTGCAGCAGCAGTATTAACTCCAAATTCAGGAAGTATGGTGAAGATGGCGAGAGTGGCAACGATGGCTATGCCTGTATTAACAAAAATCGAGCATAAGGTATCAGTTCTCTTTTTTATTTCCCCCTCAGGCTGCCCCTTCATTTGTCGAGACACAGACTTCTTAATCAACAGGCGCACAAAGTGTCGCAACAAAAGGCATATGACGGTGGAGATTAAAATAATTGCTAGAATCCGGATGCCGTGCACCATGAACCAGTCAGTCATGTTTATCCTCTTGAAATTACGTATTCACAAAGCCTCTTTGCCCGAGAGCAACGTTTATGCTAGCATAGTTGAGCTAAAGCATCAATTGATGGCTAAACTGGCATGTTTTGAAGTCCGAATCGGTAACTGCAAGTGACTAGCGACGAGATCAGACAACTTTTCCTGAAATTCTTCGAGAACAGGGGGCATAAGGTCGTCCCTGGTATATCTTTAGTTCCCCATGGAGATCCTACTCTACTGCTGACCAGCGCTGGTATGGTGCAGTTCAAACCCTACTTCCTGGGACTGGGGAAGCCTCCCAACTCGCGGTTGACCTCCTGCCAAAAGTGTTTTCGTGCTACCGATATAGATGCAGTAGGCGATGGGAAGCATCTTACTTTCTTTGAGATGCTGGGAAACTTCAGTGTGGGTGATTATTTCAAAAAAGAAACTATTTTCTGGTCATGGCAATTTGTCACGGAGCAGTTGAAACTACCCAAAGAGCGGCTCTGGGTGACTATTTACCTCGATGATGATGAAGCCTTCGCTTGTTGGCGCCAAGTTGGAGTTTCTGCTGATAGGATATTACGCTTTGGCGATGAGGACAATTTCTGGGGTCCGGCTGGCGATTCTGGGCCCTGCGGGCCGTGCAGCGAAATACACTATGACATGGGCGAGGGAATTGGCTGTGGTAGGCCTGAGTGCAAACCTAATTGCGATTGTGACCGTTTCTTTGAGATATGGAATCTGGTGTTCACCCAGTATAACCAGAACCCCGATGGTAGTCGTAATTCTCTGCCCAAGCCGAATATTGACACTGGAATGGGGCTGGAAAGGATTGCAGCGGCAGTGCAGGGTAAGGCCTCAGTTTATGAAACAGACATTTTTTCACCGTTGATGCAACGGGTTTGCCAGTTAACAGGTAAGAGTTATGGTGAGGATGGGGGTGATAACAGGGCTATTAGAATCGTTGCCGAGCATACTCGGGGCATCACATTCCTTATTGCTGATGGAGTCTTACCCTCTAATGAGGGAAGAGGCTATGTCTTACGGCGACTATTGCGCCGCGCCTCTCTTTTTGGCAGAAGATTGAGCCTGGATAGGCTTTTTCTTGGCGAAGTTGCAGAGGTTGTTATCGATAATATGAGTCATGTGTATCCTGAATTGATAACTAACCGAAGCTTAATTAGCGAAGTTACCAGAGCAGAAGAGGAGAGATTCATTGCTACCCTGGATGCAGGGCTTGGTTTGGTGGAAGAGCTCGTAGGGGAAGCTCTAAGTCGGGGAGGAGAATGGCTGCCGGGAGAGCAGGTGTTTAGACTTTATGATACTTATGGCTTTCCTAAAGAACTAACCGCTGAAATTGCTAAGGAGCGAGGCCTATCTATAGATTGGGAAGGCTTCCAATTTGAGATGGGAAAGCAGAGAGAGAGAGCCAAGGCAGCTCAGACTTTTACTAAGACAGCCACCGCCAGGGCGAGAATCGTTACACCCACAGAGTTTGTTGGGTATGAAACAAACACCGCGCAATCTAAAATCCTTGAGTTAAGGGTTCAAGGGCAGCCTAAAAAAACTGCTGCTCAAGGAGATGGGATTGACATAATTCTTGACAAGACTCCTTTTTATGGTGAGATGGGAGGGCAAGTAGGGGACAGCGGTGAAATAAGCAGCAACAAAGGAAAAGTTATCATAACTGATACTGTTAGAAGTGCTGGCGATATGATAGTCCACCGGGGGAAAATTTCTGGAGGCGAGATCTCTGTGGGCGACGAGGTAGAGGCTAGCGTTGATGTAGCTCGTCGTCTGGATATCGCTCGCAATCATACCGCTACGCATCTTCTTCAAGCTGCTTTAAGACAAATATTGGGCGACCGCGTTTCTCAAAGAGGTTCGTTAGTAGAGTCAAATAGGCTCAGATTCGATTTCTCCTGGCTGGCAGCTATAACTGAAGAACAGCTTGGAGAGATTCAAAGATGGATTAATGACAAAATACGTCAAAACTTACCGGTAAAGTCAAGAGTCATTCCTTATAAGCAGGCTATCGCTGAAGGTGCTATTGCTTTATTTGAAGAGAAATATGGGGAGGAAGTTCGCCTGGTCGAACTTGGCGAGCCGCCAATAAGCAAGGAGCTTTGTGGTGGCACACACGTTAAATCAACAGGTGAAATTGGTCTTTTCCTTATATGTGGTGAAAGCAGCATTGGCACTGGCCTGCGTCGCATTGAAGCTGTGACCGGAAGAGCTGCTGAATTATTGTTTGAAAAGCGTCTTTCTGCTTTGCAAGATGTGGCTAAGGAAGTAGGGAGTTCTATTGAGGAAGTTTCCACTAAAGTAAGTGCTCTTATTGGCGAGCGAGAAATAGAACATAAGAGATTGTTGTTATTGGAAAGGGAGCTGTCACGCAAAATAGCGGAATCCTTGCTTAAGCAAACAGTGCAGGTTAATGGGGTAACAGTTTTAACGGCTAAAGTGCCGCTGTTGACTATGCCTGTTCTCAGGGAAATGGGTGATATATTGCGGGACAAATTGAGGAGTGTCGTGGTAGTTCTAGCTACGGTTTATAGGGGCAAGCCTAACTTTCTGGCTATGGTTACTCCTGATCTCGTGGCTAAGGGGCTTCATGCCGGTGATATTGTTAAGCAGGTGGCTAAGGTGGCTGGTGGTGGAGGGGGAGGCAAAGCAACTATGGCTGAAGCAGGTGGCAAGGATGCAGCTAAGCTTGATGAAGCCTTGAGTTTAGTTAAAAGCGTTGTTGCCAGCCAAGCTAAGCGAGCTCGTCAGGTCTAATATGCGTAGCTTAGGGTTAGATGTTGGAGATAGAAGGACAGGGGTAGCCATAAGTGGCCCGCATGGACTTCTGGCTGTTCCTTTAACTGTGATTGCCAAAAGCGAAGATGCAGCTATAGACGATATTATCAAGCTTGTTAAACAGCACAGGATAGAGCGAATCGTGATTGGTTTGCCTCGCTCCTTGAATGGTGGCCTTGGACAACAAGCTAATAAGACAACAGCTTTCACTGACAAACTATCGTTACGAGTACAGCAGAGCAATATTGGCCAAATTGATATAGAATTGTGGGATGAACGGTTCTCCACTGTAGCTGCTGAGCAGTTGATGGCTGAGGTGGGTACGAAGAGGAAAAAGAGAAATCAGCGCCGAGATGCCATAGCTGCTTCTTTTATTCTGCAGGGGTTTCTGGATAGCAGGCATTCTGAGCAAAAGGAAGGGACTGTTTAGTGACAAAATTCATTGGCCTCATTGGTTATCCCATCAAACATTCCGTCTCTCCATATTTTCAGCAAGCGGCTCTGGATTCCTACCACCTTGATATTCGCTATGAAGCCTGGGAAACAAGCCCGGAGAAACTTGAGGCTGTGGTAACTGGACTAAGGGAGCCTCGAAATCTGGGAGCCAATGTAACTGTGCCTTATAAGGAAGCAGTTTTACCTTTATTGGACGAGGTTGATGACCTGGCGGGCTTGATTGGTGCTGTCAATACCATAGTTAAGAGGGATAATAGGCTTTTGGGTTTCAATACCGATGCTCATGGTTTCCTTGAGGGCTTACGGCAGGAAGGCCATTTTGACCCTGAAGGTAAACGAGTGGTGGTTCTTGGTGCAGGTGGGGCTGCGAGGGCGGTATGTTTCGCCCTGGTGCGGGAGAAAGTAAGCTCGCTCATTATCATCAATCGAACGCCCGTGCGAGCTGAAACATTAGCAGAGACCTTGAGAAGCTATATTGGAGATTCTTCCCCTTCACTTTATTCGGGGCTTCGACCCGCAGGCTCGGAAGGATTGAGCACAGAGGTGATTACTTTGCCCGGTCAAAATCTAAGCTCAGGTGAGACTTTTACTCACTGCCATTTAATAGTTAATTGCACCAGCGTGGGAATGAAGCATAGCCCTCAAGAAAGCAAGTCCCCTTTTGATATTGAGGTGATTCCGCCGGGTGTCCTGGTTTATGACCTGGTATATAATCCTTATCCCACACGCTTGTTAGAGTTGGCTGGGAAGGCGGGAGCAAATATACTTGGTGGCCTGGCCATGCTAGTATATCAGGGAGCGGCCTCCTTTGAATTATGGACGGGCAAGAAAGCCCCAGTTGACATAATGTTGGATAAGGCGAGGAAGGTACTGATAGGAGGAAAAAGATGAGGAAGAAAAAGGTGACAGCTATTGCCCTGGCCATGTTATTGCTGGCTACAATGTTGATTCCTACTGGCTGCATATCAGTAATGCCGGCAGGAGATAAAATAGCGGTGATTTCTCTCACTGGGTCTATTACAGCAGGAGGCAGCTCTTTGTTTTGGGGTTCGGCTATCACTCCCAGTTTGGTGAGGGAGCAACTGAATAAGGCAGAGATGGATGCTGCAGTAAAGGCAATTGTTCTGCGAGTGGATAGTTCTGGCGGTGCAGTGGCGCCTTGCCAGGAAATCTCGGCAGAAATAGAGAAGGTTAAGCAATCCAAACCCGTCGTGGTCAGTATGGGGAGCATGGCTGCTTCTGGTGGCTATTATATCTCAGCCAGAGCGGATAAGATCGTGGCTCTTCCGGGCACATCTACCGGGAGCATCGGTGTTATCTCTACGATACCGAATGTTAAAGGACTTTACGACAAACTGGGAATTGAAATGCAAATTTTCACCGGCGGGAAATATAAAGATATGTACTCGGGGCTCAGGGAATTAACGCCTGAGGAAGAAGAAATCATGCAACAAATGGTGGATGACTATTATGAGCAATTCGTGGGGATGGTAGCTGAAAGTAGAGGGTTGAGCAAAGAAGAGGTCAGAAATTTAGCTACCGGCCAGCTTTATACTGGCGACCAAGCCAGGGAATTGGGATTAGTTGACGAATTAGGCGGGCTGGATACAGCTATAGATTTGGCGGCAGAGCTGTCTGGTGTTACGGCTCCTCAAATAGAGTATTACAGACCCCAAAAGTCATTGTTAGAATCGCTGCTAGGACTTAATCTCGGCAGCCTGGTTTACGCTGTACAAATGAGGTTGTTGGGATTGAGCGGGCAAGACATAGCTCTGCTGCAGGCTTTAAGCCATACTTTCCCTGAACCTCAATATCTTGTCTCACTTACTGCTTTCTTGTAAGGAAAAGGGACTTCCTTACATGAAGCTTATGTGAGGGTGAAGGACGCTAATGGGAGAATTTCGCTTTACCACCGCTGGAGAATCCCACGGGAAGGGATTGGTGACCATAGTTGAGGGGATGGTGGCTGGCCTTCCCCTGGAAGCTGAAGATATCAACAAAGAGCTCAAGCGCCGCCAGGCAGGCTATGGACGCGGTCCCCGCATGGAAATAGAGAAGGATGAAGCGGAAATCATCTCGGGTGTCCGTTATGGACTGACAATAGGTAGCCCCGTTGCTCTTTTTATCCCTAACCGGGATTGGCAAAACTGGCAGGAAATAATGAGCGTTGCGCCTGTGGAAAAGGAGGCTGAACCCATAACTCATCCTCGCCCTGGACATGCTGATTTAGCCGGGGTGACCAAATATAACCTTAAAGACATCAGACCCATAATGGAGAGAGCCAGTGCTCGAGAGACCGCTGCCAGAGTGGCTGCTGGAGCTATCGCCAAAAGGTTCTTGCAGGAGTTCGGCATTGTTATTCATAGCCATACTTTAGCTGTTGGTGAACACCGCCTGGAAGGTGGTAGAACCATAGATTGGGAGCAGGTGGAAGCTTCTCCGCTGCGCTGCGCTGATGCTGAATTGGAGAGGGAGATGATGGCAGCTATAGATAAAGCCAGAGCCGATGGGGATACTTTGGGAGGAGTTTTTGAGGTAGTCGCCGCTGGTGTGCCTGTTGGTTTAGGCAGCCATGCTGGCTGGGAACGCCGCCTTGACGGCAGGATTGCTCAAGCGATTATGAGCATCAATGCTGTGAAGGGAGTGGAAATCGGCTCTGGATTTGCCCTGGCCAGGCTCAGTGGCTCTCAAGCTCATGATATTATTGAACTCAATCCTTCCCTTGCCACTGCGGAAAACGAAGCGGCGAGGCAATCTCTTCCCTGGCGTCATGCCAGTAACCGCGCTGGTGGCATTGAAGGCGGGATGAGCAATGGCGAAGAAATAGTAATCAGAGCTGTGGTTAAACCTATTGCTACTCTAGCAAATCCCCTGCCCTCCATAGACCTCCGCAGTGGCGAGATAGCCGGGGCTCACTATGAGCGCAGCGATGTTTGTGTCGTCCCTGCTGCTGGTGTGATTGGCGAGGCGATGCTGGCCATCGTTTTAACCGATGCTTGCCTGGACAAATTCGGCGGCGATAACCTGAAAGAGACGCTGGCAAATTACCATAATTACCTGAACCGCATCTTGCTTGGCGAAAATGAACTGTCAAACAACTGATATCATCCTCACAGGCTTTTCAGGCACGGGTAAATCTCTGGTGGCCAGGGAGGTAGCCCAACGGTTAAGTTGGGCTTTCATTGATACTGATGATGAGGTAGTCAAGCTGGCTGGCAAGCCCATCGCTGAGATTTTCAGGCAGGATGGAGAGAGCCGATTCAGAGAATTGGAGCGGCAGGTGATAGAGAAAGCTTGCCAGCAGAAGCAATCGGTTATAGCTGTCGGTGGCGGCGCCATCGTTAATCTTCGCAACTATGAACTGCTAGCTAGGAGTGGGTTTATTTTTTGTCTTGAAGCCAAAGCGGAAACAATCTACCAGCGCCTATTTCAAAATGCCACTTATGGCTCCGGGCCTGAAGTTCGTCCTCTTCTGGCTGACGAAAGCCCGCTGGAGAGCATCAGGCAGCTTAAGGCCTCGAGACAGCCTTACTACGCCAATGTGGATTGGACAGTTCATACCGATAGGTTGAACATAAGCCAGGTGGCCGATGAAGTAATAAGGGGTTGGAGGTTGCTTTGCTCTGCTCGCAATGGTACTGATAAAGATGCTGCCTGCTGGGTGAGAACGGCTACTCAAAGTTATCCTGTTTTCGTTGGCTACCGTCTCTTGGACAAGTTGGGTGAAAAGATAGAAGAGCTTGGTTTGTCTGGCAGGGTTGTCATAATCAGCGATGAAACTGTGGCTTCCATTTATGGCCGTAAGGTTGAGGAAGCCTTACGAGATGCTGGTTTTACAGTCAACTCCTTTGCAGTGTCACCAGGTGAGGAAAATAAAAATATCGATTCCGCCATCAGAATTTACGACTTTCTGGTGGAGAGGCGGGTGGAGAGGGGAGATATTCTCATTGCTTTGGGTGGTGGCATGGTGGGTGATTTAGCTGGATTCGTGGCCGCTACTTTCTTGCGCGGCATATCCTGGGCACAGGTGCCAACGAGTTTAGTAGCCATGGTTGATGCCAGCATCGGCGGCAAAGTGGGCATTAATCACCCTCAAGGCAAGAATCTCATCGGCGCTTTCTATCAACCTGACTTTGTCCTGGCCGATTGCCAGACGCTTACCAGTTTACCAGAGCGGGAATTAACCTCAGGGTGGGCTGAAGTCATTAAGTATGGCCTCATATTAGATAAGGATTTCTTCGAATTTCTGGAGGCTAACGTAGATAAGCTTATCGGACTGGAGCCGGCCACGGTTCGCCAGGCTATTGCCCGTAGCGCTGCTATCAAGGCTCAAGTTGTAAGTGAGGATGAGAAGGAAAGGGGAAAGCGCATCATACTGAACTATGGGCATACCATTGCTCACGGCCTGGAAGTAGCCAGCCAGTACAGGCGATTCCTCCACGGCGAGGCGGTGGCTATTGGTATGATGGGAGCGGCCAAGCTCAGCCAGAGGCTGGGTCTTCTATCTGTGGAAGCGGTCGAGCGACAGCAATCGCTGTTACAAAGATTCGGCTTGCCTGTTACCTTTTCTGGATTAGCTTTGGTGGATGTAAAAAAGGCAATGGAGCTGGATAAGAAGATCAGAACCAAAGCCATTCGCTGGGTGTTGTTGCGGGACATAGGCAAGACAACGATTCGCAGTGATGTGCCTCAAGAGGATGTAGTGAGCGTTCTTCGAAAATTATCACAGTCATAGTTATTTAATTGAAGATTTTGTAGTGGCGGTGGAGCCTGTTATGACCAGGCATGTGCATATTGAATGAAAGCCCTGCATAAGCTATAATCGCTGTTCACGCAGGAGGAGGTCATTTTGCTTAAGAGTCATAGCTGTGCTGAGTTAAGAAAAAAAGATGTGGGGCGGAAGGTTACTTTAGCTGGCTGGGTGCACCGACGTCGCGACCACGGTGGCATAGCATTCATTGACCTGCGAGACAGCAGTGGCATAGTCCAGGTAGTGTTCAATCCGCAGATATGGCCACAGGCATATCAGGTGGCTGGCTCACTGCGCCACGAATATGTGATTCAGGTTGTGGGGGAGATTGTTTCCCGCCCTGAGGGCACAGAGAACCCTAAATTGGCTACTGGAGAGATTGAGGTCATAGTGGAAAAGGCTGTCATATTTAACGCATCGGAAACACCGCCGTTCTATATAAATGAGGATATAGAGATAGAGGAAAGCCTGTGTCTGAAGAGCCGCTACTTGTATTTAAGAAGGCCTAGAATGAGGGATAACATTGTCCTGCGTCACAGGGTAATAAAGTTCATACGGGATTTCCTCGATGCCAGGGGCTTTATTGAGGTGGAAACGCCCATTTTGATTAAGAGCACTCCGGAGGGGGCCCGGGATTATCTGGTGCCCAGTCGCCTCAACCCGGGCAAGTTTTACGCCCTGCCGCAATCCCCACAGCAACTCAAACAGCTCCTTATGGTGGCTGGTGTGGAAAAGTATTTTCAGATAGCAAAATGCTTTCGGGATGAAGATTTAAGGGCTGATCGACAGCCCGAATTCACTCAGCTGGACTTAGAAATGAGCTTTGTGGAGGAGAATGACATATTGCAACTTATGGAGGAGCTTTTTACCTCGCTTGTGGAGACTGTCAGGCCAGAAATGCGGGTGTTAAGGCCCTTCCCACGTTTCTCCTATGGAGAGGTGATGGAACGCTATGGCACGGATAAACCGGATGTAAGGTTCGGGTTGGAGCTTAAAGACCTCTCTGACATTGCTGCTCAGACAGATTTTGCTGTTTTCCGCTCCGCAGTTGCCATGGGTGGCAGGGTAAAGGGTATATGTGTTCCTGGCTGTGCCCACTACAGCCGTCGTCAACTGGATGAGCTAATCAGCCTGGCCAGGACTTGTGGCGTGGAGGGTTTAACCACTGTATCTTTGTCGGGAGAAACCGCAGCGCTGGATAAAGTTAAGTCAGCGGCTGCGAAGTACCTGACTTCGGCTCAGTTAAAAGATATATGTGACAGGCTGGAAGCCAGGCCCGGCGACCTTCTGCTCATTGTGGCCGCTAAGCCGGAGCTGGCCGATAAAGCGCTTGGTGAGCTACGTGGCGAAATGGCAAAGCGCCTTGGTTTAGCCGATGCTAATTTGCTGGCGCTGGCTTTCGTAGTTGATTTCCCTTTACTGGAATGGAGCGAGACCACAGGCTGCTGGGAGAGCATGCATCATCCTTTCACTGCTCCTCGACAGGAGGATATACCACTGCTGGATACAGAGCCGGCTAAAGCCCATGCCCACCATTATGATGTGGTGTGCAACGGCTGTGAGCTCGGCAGCGGCAGTATCAGGATGCATAAGCGTGAGCTGCAGGAGAAAATATTCAAACTCCTTGGCTATAGCCAAGAGGAGATAGAAGGCCGTTTTGGGCATTTTCTCACTGCATTGGAATATGGAGCACCGCCTCATGGCGGCATTGCTATCGGCCTGGACCGCCTGGTGATGCTGCTTGCTGGAGAGCAAACTATAAGGGAGGTTATCGCCTTTCCTAAGAATCAAAACGCTGTTGACGTGATGTTCGATGCTCCTTCGTACGTGGATAAGAATCAACTTGACGAGCTAAATCTTAAGTTGAAACATGAGATTCTCAGACAACCCCAGAATGACAGGGTGTGAATTATGAAAGTAAGCAGTGAAAAGCTGGGAAATTGCCAGGTATCGCTCAAAGTAGAGGCTGAAGCCAGTGAGCTGGAAAAATCTCTGGACGAAGCTTACCACCGCCTGGTGAGCCGGGTTTCTATCTCTGGATTCCGTAAGGGAAAAGCGCCACGAGCCCTTCTGGAGCGGCATGTAGGCAAAGACACTTTGCTGAGTGAAGCGTTGGAGCGCCTGGTGCCGCAGCTTTATCAGCAGGCGGTTGAAGCGGAGAAGATTGAACCTATCGCTCCAGGGCAAATAGAGCTTATTCAAAATGAGCCTTTAGTTTTCAAAGCCATTGTGCCTCTTAAGCCGGAAGTCAAGCTTGGCGAATATCACAAAATAAAGCTAAAACCTGAGCCTGTAAAAATCGTTAAGCAAGACATCGAAGCGGCTATTGAGAATCTGCGGCAGGAGCACGCCGTATTGCTGCCTGTCGAGCGCCCTGTCCAGTCTGGTGATTTCGCCACCATCGATATCGAAGCGAGCGTGGAGGGCAAGCCATTCTTGAACCATAAAGATTTACTATATGAGGTGGATAGCAATTCAAGCTTTCCCTTAACTGGATTTGCTACAAATTTGCTGGGCCTGAACAAGAAAGAGGAGAAGACTTTCAGCCTTGAGATTCCTGCCGATTACAGCATTAAGGAATTTGGTGGCAAAGAGTGTCCCTTTAAAGTCATGGTTACTGAGATAAAGGAGAAGCAATTGCCTGAGGTGGATGACGACTTTGCTCAAAGCTGTGGTTATGCTGATTTAACTCAACTGAGGGAACAGATGGGGACCTATTTGAGGGACGCGGCTGAGGGGAAAAGTCGCCGCGAGCTGGAGCAAAAAGTTATCGACGCTGTTGCTGAACTGAGCCAGGTGGACTACCCTCCTATTCTGGAAGACAGTGAGATCGATGGTTTTCTCAGGGATGAAGCGCGACGCCTGGGCTACCGCGAGGTGGAAGACTACCTGAAGAGAATTAACCGCACGGAAGAAGAGGTCAGTCAGAGATTGCGTCCTGCGGCGAAGATGCGGGTTACCAATACCCTGGTTCTGGATAAAGTGGCCGTCGAGGAGAAAATTGAAATTTCCTCCTCGGAAGTAGATAATAGGGTGGAGGAAATTCTTAAGAAGGCTGAAGATAAGGAGAAAATGCGAAAATTTCTTGCCGTGTCTCAGGTTAGACAGTCAATTGAGCAATCGTTACGCCAGGAGAAAACGCTACAGCGATTGGTGCAAATAGCCAGCGGAAAGCAGGGAAAGGAAAGAAAAGGGAGTGTATCATAGGGAAGTTTGAAGGGGCATGGCCCTTTAGAGGGGGTGAGGTTGATAAATAACAAAATGAGCCAAGGAGGGATGATGGACACAGTATCTCAAGTAATAATTCCCACGGTAACTGAAACAGGTACTCGTGGGGAGCGTGTCTTTGACATATACTCCCTTTTACTGCGGGAGAGGATTGTTTTTCTGGGCACGCCTATCAATGACCAGATAGCTAATCTTATTATTGCTCAGCTCCTTTATCTGGAAAGAGAGGACCCCGACAAAGACATAAGCCTTTACATTCATTGCCCCGGTGGGGTAATCAGCGCTGGGCTGGCCATATATGACACCATGCAGCTTGTTCGTTGCCCCGTGTCCACTATTTGTGTTGGCCTGGCGGCCAGCATGGGCACCCTGCTGCTTTGTGCCGGGACTAAAGGCAAGAGATATGCTTTGCCCAACTCCACCATTCATCTGCATCAGGCGATTGGCGGTGCTCAGGGCCAGGCAGCCGATATTGAAATAGCAGCCCGGGAGATTATGAGGATGCAGGAGAGAATCCGCAATATCGTGGCTAAACATACCGGCCAGAATGTAGAGAAAGTTGCCCAGGATACCGATAGAGACTTCTACCTTGACCCACAGCAGGCGGTGGAGTATGGCCTGATTGATGAGATACTTGTTAAGCCAGAGAAGAAATGACATGTCTGTCATTGGAGAGGCCCCCTCACTTTATCTCTCCCCCAGAGGGGGAGAGAGGGTTGCCTTGTTTCCTGAGGCTGGTACCAAGGGGTTAAATTAGATGATGCTTATGTTGTCAACTTGGATAGAAACGAGCCCTGGGGCTTATGTGGCTAACCCCGAGAGGTTCTGGGGCCTGGGCAAAACAGGCTTGATTACCACCATCATCATTTCCGTAGTTCTTATTGTCACCGTGGCATGGCTCATCAACGGCACTAAGAAGCGGGATTGAAAAGTATTCAGGTGACAGCGGGTCAAAACTGCTTAGACTAGGAAACCTTGGCACAGATTCCAATTCCAGCCGCTGAAAGAGTAGGACTTATGGTGTATTGGAAGAGACTCCCTCTTGACAAATATTGAGGATACCATTTAATATAAGGAAAGCTAGTAAACCCTTAACAGGGCACTGGCTAGAGGAGGTGATGCCTATGGAACAGTCCCGAAGGAAATACCGGAGGGGAGTAAAGCAAGAGCCTTGACCCCGGGCATAAGAGGGTAGTCTGCTGAAGCTACAGGCTTGAGAACTTAGCTTTAACTGGAAAACAGAATCTGAAGAACCTGAATTTGAAGCCGGTCGATTTCAAGTAAAGGTTCGGAGGAATTAAGAAATTTTTAATAAGGAGATTAAAATTAAATGAATACGAGAAAAAAGTGGCAAAGCCGGGTATTTTCCCTGGCTATTGCCTTAGCACTATCTCTTAGTCTGGTAGGCGGAGCGACGGTAAGCGCCGACCCAGACACAGAGTGGTGGGAGGAATGGCAGCCGGAAGTCAATGGCCCTGACTGGGTTATTGCCCCGAATTCTGCCATCTATGACTTCGCTGCGGATCCCGATGGCGATATCATCTATGCCGTGGGCATGGGAATTGAGGACCATCGGCTCTATGGAGATGAAATGTGGGAAGACCCCGTGTCCAGGCTATGGAAAACCGAAGATGGCGCAATCACCTGGAGTGACATCACCGACGAACTTCCTGACGAGTTCCTCGATGCGGGCGAAGACCTGCTTCACGTGGCCATAGCTCCTGACAATTCCGACATGGTATTCGTGGCTACACAGACCGAAGTTTATGGCTCGGACGAGGCTGGCGATGACTTTGGCGACAGCGACCTCGACGATGAGTTAGCCGGGACGATACTCTGTCTGGCTGTCTCGTGTGAGGCGGATGACGATTACACTATCGCTGTTGGCACCGATGCCGGCAATATTTGGCGACTGGTCACCGGTGGTTTCCTGGGTGGAGCATGGAAGATGATTGGAGGATATGATGCCGGCGTCGCTGACTATCCTGGTTGGGATGACAGTGATGTAGACGGACTGTTTCCATCTATGACTACAACTGCTGTAACTTCAGTGGCGCTCTCTCACAAGTTCGATTCTGATGACACCATACTGGCTATCACCACTGATGGCGTTGCTACTTACCTGCAGACAGGCAGGCTGGGAAACGTTGACCAGTGGAATGCCATTGCTGGCTCGGCTTTCCCGGATGCCGTGGAGATTGTGGATGCTCCGCCCCTGTGGATTGCCGCTCCGCCCGATTGGCCCCGAGATGTTGTTGTGGGAGGTGCTACCGGCATAGCTTTGTCTGCTGATTACGATGGTCGTAAAGGCAACCTCCGCTACTCCTGGATATATGTGGATTACGACGACCCTGACCTTGGGGAGATTGGTCGCGTATTCCAGATAGATAACAGTGATGTTGACTATGCTGGTATTCCCTGT